>DATCVR010000078.1:0-16890 GCA_036566745.1 Jiangellaceae bacterium
CGACATGGCCGACATCATGCGCGACCACCTGCGTGCGGAGCTCGCGGAAATCCGCGCCGCCGGACTCTCCAAGGACGAGCGGCCGCTCACCACACCGCAGAACGCCAACGTCGCGGTGGCCGGTGGTCAGCACGTCCTCAACCTGTGCGCCAACAACTACCTCGGCCTGGCCGGCGATCCGGAGCTGGTCGCCACCGCGAAGCAGGCCCTCGACGACTGGGGCTTCGGGCTGGCGTCGGTGCGGTTCATCTGCGGCACGCAGACCATCCACACCGACCTCGAGCGCCAGATCGCGGACTTCCTCGGCACCGACGACACGATCCTCTACGGGTCCTGCTTCGATGCCAACGGCGGGCTGTTCGAGACCCTCCTGGGCCCCGACGACGCGATCATCTCCGACGCCCTCAACCACGCCAGCATCATCGACGGCGTGCGACTGTCCAAGGCCCGGCGCTACCGCTACGCCAACGCCGACATGGCCGAGCTCGAGGACCGCCTGAAGGAGGCGTCCGACGCGCGGTTCCGCCTCATCGCGACCGACGGCGTGTTCTCGATGGACGGCTATCTCGCCCCGCTCGACCAGATCTGCGACCTCGCCGACGCCTACGACGCCCTGGTCATGGTCGACGACTCGCATGCGGTGGGCTTCGTGGGCGACGGCGGACGCGGCACGCCCGAGCACTTCGGGGTCGCCGACCGCGTCGACATCGTCACCGGCACCCTCGGCAAGGCGCTCGGCGGTGCCAGCGGCGGTTACACCTCCGGGCGGCAGGAGATCGTCGAGTTGCTGCGCCAGCGCTCGCGGCCGTACCTGTTCTCCAACTCGGTGGCCCCCTCGATCGTCGTCACCGCGAGCGCCGTCCTCGACCGCCTCGCAGACGGCGCCGCGCTGCGGGACCGGCTGCGCGAGAACACCGCGTTCTTCCGGACCCGGATGACCGAGCTGGGCTTCGACGTGCTGCCGGGCGAGCACCCGATCGTTCCGGTGATGATCGGCGACGCCACGAAGGCGGCCCGGCTATCGGAGCTGCTGCTCGAACGCGGGGTGTACGCCATGAGCTTCTCCTACCCGGTGGTGCCCCACGGCGCCGCGCGCATCCGCACCCAGATGTCGGCGGCGCACACCCGGGACGACCTCGAGTTCGCGGCGGCGGCCTTCGAGTCGGCCCGTGCGGTGCTGGAGGCCTGAGACGACGCCCGGCCCGGCCCCTCGGCACAGCACCACGGCACAGCACCACGGCACAGCCCCACGGCACGGCCGCTGGGCCCGGACTGTCAGCCGCTCAGCCCGTGCTCGTGGGCGAAGACCACGATCTGCACGCGGTCGCGTAGGCCCAGCTTGCGCAGGATGCTTCCCACGTGGGTCTTCACCGTCGACTCGCTCAGGTAGACACTCGCCGCGATCTCGGCGTTGCTCAGGCCGCGCGCGACCGCGAGGAGGATCTCGCGCTCCTTCTCGGTCAGCTGGGCGTACGACGCCGGCAGCGTGTGCTGCGTCTTGAACGCTCCGTCGAGCAGCCGGGCGAGGTCGTCCGGCGCCAGCACCGCGTTGCCGGCGTGGACGGTGCGGATCGCCGCACGCAGGAACTCCGGGGTCGTGTCCTTGAGGAGGAATCCGCTCGCTCCGTACCTGATCGCGGCCGCCGCCCGGTCGTCGAGGTTGAACGTGGTCAGCACGATCACCCGCACCGGGCGGGTCCGACGCGCGGCCGCCTGCGGAGCGAAGATCTGCCGGGTCGCCTCGACGCCGTCCATGTCCGGCATCCGGATGTCCATGAGGACCACGTCGGGAACGGTCTCCTCGACCAGCCGCACCGCCTCGCGCCCGTTCGCGGCGTGACCCACCACCGTCATGTCGTCCTGGGCGTCGACGTTGACCGCGACGCCGGACCGGAACAGTTCCTGGTCGTCGACCAGCAGCACCCGGATCCGCTCGCTCATCAGGCACCCCTCGGCCGGGTGGGCACCCAGGCGGTGGCGACGAACTCCGACTCGTGGCGACCCACGTCGAGGCGGCCGCCCACCGACTCCAGGCGCCGCCGCATCCCGGCGACCCCGAGGCCCTCGGCCGGGTTCCACGTGAGGCGGTCGTCCGGCACGTTGCGCACCTCGATCCTCAGGTCGTCCTGGTCCCAGGCCCGGTGGACGGTGATGGGCGTGGCCCGCAGGCCGTGCTTGAGCGCGTTGGTCAGCATCTCCTGCAGGACGCGGAAGGCGACCACGTCCAGCTCAGGCGGCAACGGGCGAGGATCGCCCTCGACGTGGTCCCGGACGTCGTTGCCGGCCGCGCGCACGCCGTCGACCAGGCTGTCCAGCTCGCCCACGGCGGCGGGTCCGGAGGTGGTGTCGTCGCCGGTGGTGGTGAGCACCTGGCGGACGTCGCCCAGGGACTTGCGGGCCGACGCGGAGATGTTGCCGAGGGTGGCGCGGATCTTCTCGATGTCGGAGTCCGGCATGAACTGTGCGGAGTCGGCCTGCGCGAGGATCACGGTCAGCGAGTGTCCCACCACGTCGTGCACGTCGCGCGCCAGCCGGGCCTGCTCGGCGCGCAGGCTGGCGATCTCCTGGGCCCGCGCGGCCTCCTCACGGGCGCGTTCGCGGTCCTGCCTGCTGCGCCGGGCGACGTCGCTCAACCGCAGCACGAGGCCCACCACCCAGGGCGCGGCGAGCAGCGTCAGGCCCAGCACGCCGGCGAGCACGAGCGGTGTCGCGTCGCCGAGGCCCACCCGGTACAGCACGGCGAGGTTGCCGAGCCCGACTCTCCAGGTCTCGCCGTGGGTGACCACGTACCAGGCGCCGATCACGCAGCCCGCCGGGATGGACAGCCCGGAGAGCCAGACGGTCTCCCAGCGGCCGAACCGAGCCGCGCCGTAGGCGAGCAGCAGCACGCTGAGCTGGGTGATCATCACGCCCGCACCGGCGTCGATCTGCAGCGCCGACGACATCCAGACCAGCGCCAGCCCGATGCCGGGCGCCTTGCGGTAGCAGCCGACCGCGCCGGACAGCAGGACCAGGAAGGTCAGAGCGGGCAGCGCGGAGGAACCGGCCCAGACCGACGTCCGGCTCATCTCGACGAACCCGGCGGCGAAGACGGCCGCCCCGACGCCGAGGTCGGCCCACGGCACCCGTCTCATGTCCGTCCTCCGACGACCAGGGGGCGCAACCATCGTGACCGGACCACGGATCAACCCTGCCAGGACGGGAGCAGGACCGCGGTGGACACGGCGATGACGGGGCGGAGCGCGATCGCGGGCCCGCGCGACAGGTCGACGCCCTCGCGCCGGTGCGAGGTCGTGGGCGTCACGTGGCGGCCGGGCGCCGCAGCGCCTCCTCGACGAGGAGGTCGAGCAGCGCCGGATAGGGCAGGCCCGCCTCGGCGAACATCTTCGGGACCTGCGACTGCTCGGTCATCCCGGGCATCGTGTTCACCTCGTTGAGGACCAGCCCGTCCGCGGTGACGAAGAAGTCGAACCGGGCCACGCCCGCGCAGCCGAGCCCGTCGAAGAGGGCGAGCGCGGCCGACTCCAGCTCGGCCAGCTCGGCCGCGGTGAGGTCGGCGGGCAGCCGGAAGTCGGCGGAGCCGTCGTACTTCTTCTCGGTGTCGAAGAATGCGCCGTCGTCGACGACGATCTCCAGCGGCGGCCCGACCCACCGGCCGCCGCTGGGCAGGCCGAGGATCGCGATGTCGACCTCGCGGCCGGTCACCAGCTCCTCGACGAGGGCCCGGTCGTCGATTGCCAGCGCGGCCTTGAGCGCCTGTGCCAGGTCGGCCTCCGCGTGGTCACCCGGGTCCACGCGGGTGACGCCGTGGCTGGAGCCTGCGGCGACGGGCTTGACGATGACCGGCAGGGCGGGGAGCCCGGCCGGCTCCGCCGCGTCGGTGACCAGCAGGCCCGCGGCGGTCCGGACCCCGAGGGCCTCGGCGACCAGCTTGGTCGCCCACTTGTCCATCGCGACGGCTCCGGCGCGGACGCCGGAGCCCACGTAGGGCACGCCGGCGAGCTCGCACAGCGCCGCCAGCATGCCGTCCTCGCCACGCGGCCCGTGTACCGCCGGGAAGACGACGTCGGCCTCCTGGATCACCGCGAGCGCGTCCGCGATGCCGTCGAGGCGCTCGCCGGAGGTGTCGACCCAGGCTCCGTCCCGCGCGATGGTCAGGGGCACCACGTCGTACCGGGCCGGGTCGAGGGCCGCGCGGACGGACGCGGCGGTGGCGAGGGAGACCTCGTGTTCGCAATTGTGCCCGCCGCCGATGACGACGATGCGGGTGCGACGAATCGTGGACATGCGTGCTCCTTGGTGTCAGGCGAGGACGGTGAGGCGCGGCGCTGACGGCGCGCGGAGGTCACAGCGGCGGCCCACGACCCGGCGGGCGACCCGGGCTCCGATGCCGGTGACGAGCTCGTGCTCGATGGTCTGGGCCCAGCCGGCCCACTCGGCGAGGGTGGGTTCGCCGTCGTGACCGGGGCCGAAGACGACGGCGACGTCGCCGGGACGGACCCGGGCGGCGCCGGCGTCGACGACCACCTGGTCCATCGAGACCCGGCCGACCACCGGGCACCGGCGGCCGTGGAGTTGGATCCAGCCGCGTCCGGACGAACTGCGCGGGATGCCGTCGGCGTAACCGATCGGGAGCAGCGCGAGCCGGGTGGACGCCGCCGTGACGTGGGTGTGGCCGTACCCCACCGCCGTGCCGGCCGGGACGTCCCGCACGCTGACGACGGGCGCCGCGAGCGTCATCGCCGTCCGCAGCCGGGTGGTTCCCGAGGGGTCGATGCCCACGAGTCCGGCACCCACCCGGCACAGGTCGAGGTGGGTGCGCGGATCGGTGAGCGTCGCCGCGGTGGCGGCGAGGTGGCGGACGCGAGGGCGCAGCCCGGCCCGGGTCGCGGTCTCGACGGCCAGCGTGAACGCGCGGAACCCCTCGTCGTTGTGCGGGTCGCCGGGGTCGTCGGCGCATCCCAGGTGCCCCATGACGCCGACGATCCGCAGCAGCCCGCTCCGCTCGGCGTCGCGAGCCCGGTCGCACAGCTGCCGCCACTCCGAGGCCGAGGCTCCGTCACGGGCCATGCCGACGTCGGCGTGCAGGTGGGCCCGCACCCGGCCGCCGGCGCGGCGAGTGGCCGTCGTGATCGCGGCCAGGTGCTCGAGGCTGGGCACCGCGAGGTCGATCCGCCGACCGGCGGCTGCCGTGACGTCGGCGTCGACGGGGTTCAGCCAGCTGAGCACCGGAGCCGTCAGGCCGGCGTCGCGCAGGGCCACCGCCTCGTGGATCGAGGTGACTCCCAGCCAGGCCGCGCCCCCGGTCAGCGCGGCCCGCGCCACGTCTTCCGCGCCGTGTCCGAACCCGTCCGCCTTGACCACGGCCATCAACTGGCCCTCGGCGCGGGCGGCGAACAGGCGGGCGTTGGCCACGACGGCGCCGAGGTCGACGGTGAGCGTGGGCCGGGTGAGAACGGACGGGGACGACGTCGCCGGGACACTCATGCCGAGACCGGTCCGTAGAAGGCGTACGCCGCCCCGGTAACGTGCGCCCAGTATCGGTCGCCGAAGCTCCAGTGCCACCACTCGGTCGGGTAGTTCACCAGGCCGGCCGCGCCGAGCGCCTCGGCCAGCATGGTCCGGTTGTCGCGGGCCTCCGTGCCGATGCCGGCGGCGTCGAACATGCACGCGCCGTCGCTCTGCTCGGGCGTCGCGTCGACCTCGGTCCCCATCCAGAGCCGCCGGCCGCCGGCATCGGCGAGGAGCAGGTCCACCGCCGCGCCGGCGACGTGCGGGGCCACGTCCAGCGGCGCGACGTATCTCGTGGCCAGGCGGTGCAGCTCGGCCTCGTCGCGGTCCGGGTACGCCGCGCGCAGCCCGGCCGTGTACCCGTCGAAGATCCGCTGCTGCGCCTCGGGGCTCCGGAACCCCTCGACCACGACGATCCGGACCCCGCCGGGCAGGGCCTGTTGCGCCAGCACCAGGCGCTCGGCGACCGACCTGCGGACCAGCCGTCCGGCTGCGGAACCCGACGAGGCGATGCCGCATCCGTCCAGGTCGACGAGTGGCTCGTGCGTCTCGATCACGGGAACGGAGGCGACCAGCGGGTCGGCGATGAGCGTCGTCATGGCACTCGAGTCTGGGCACGCCGCATGGTCCGGTCCTCAGCCTGACGTGCCGCGCCGAGGTACCTCAGGATGATTCGGGCCGCCCTCGAGGACCACGCCCGCTCAGGGCCGCCCCGCCGCGCACCGGTCCCTGTCGGTGGCGAGGCGTAACCTGGAAATCGCGTCAGCCACCCCCTCCCGTGCCGGGTAGGGGGCACAACTGCGTGCTCGCTCACTCCGCCCAGGTGAAGGAATCATGAGTCTCACCGGCCTGCTCCACGCCCTGCTCGGCCCCCACGGCGACCCCACCCTCCACGCCGCGGTCACCGACGCCCGCACCGGCGCGGTGAGCGCGCTCGACCTCACCGCTCCGCCCGCGCTGCGGCCCTTCGTCGTCGCAGCGCTCGCCGACGCCTCGCTGGGCGCCGATCGCCCGGTGCTGGCCGTGACGGCCACCGGTCGCGAGGCCGAGGACCTCGTCGCGGCGCTGCAGTGCCTGGTGCCGTCCGAGTGCGTCGCCGAGTACCCCGCGTGGGAGACTCTGCCCCACGAGCGGCTCTCGCCCCGCAGCGACACCGTGGGCCGCCGGCTCGCCGTGCTGCGGCGGCTGGTCCATCCCGAGGACGACGCCACCCCGCTGCGGATCGTCGTCGCTCCGGTGCGCAGCGTGCTGCAGCCCCAGGTGGCCGGGCTGGGCGACCTCCGCCCGGTCCGGCTCGCCGTGGGCGACGACGCCACGCTCGACGACGTCGTCGAGCGCCTGGCCGCAGCCGCCTACAGCCGGGTCGACCTGGTCGAACGCCGGGGCGAGTTCGCGGTGCGCGGCGGCATCATCGACGTCTTCCCGCCCACCGAGGAACACCCGCTGCGGGTCGACTTCTGGGGCGACACGATCGAGGAGATCCGCTACTTCGCGGTGGCCGATCAGCGTTCGGGCGAGGTCGCCGAGCGCGGCCTGTGGGCACCGCCGTGCCGCGAGCTGCTGCTCACCGACGCCGTGCGTCAACGCGCCGCCGCGCTGGCCGCCGAGCTGCCCGAACTCGCCGAGATGCTCGACAAGATCGCCTCCGGGATCGCCGTCGAGGGCATGGAGTCACTGGCCCCGGTGCTCGTCGACGAGATGGAGCTGCTGGTCGACCTCCTCCCGGCCGGCACCCACGTCGTGGTCTGCGACCCCGAGCGGGTCCGCACCCGCTCGCACGACCTCGTGACCACCAGCCAGGAGTTCCTCGACGCCTCGTGGGCGGCCGCCGCCGGGGGAGGCCACTCGCCCATCGACCTCGGGGCTGCCGCCTACCGCACGCTCGCCGACGTCCGCGCCCACACCATCACCCTCGGCCTGCCGTGGTGGAGCGTCAGCTCCTTCGGGGTCGACGACGAGACCGCACGTCCAGCTCCCGACCTCGACGCCGACCTCTACGACGTCGATCTCGGCGACGACCTGGTCACCACGGGCGCGGTCGAGACCCGCATGCTCGACGCCCGCCCGGCCGACGCCTACCGCGGCGACACCTCGCGCGCGGTCGCCGACCTCCGGGGCTGGCTGGCCACGGGTGGGCGAGCCGTGGTGGTCACCGGCGGCCACGGCACCGCCGAGCGCACCGTCGAGGTGCTGGGCGAGGCCGAGGTCCCCGCGCGGCTCGTCGGCGCGTTGCCGGAGCCACCCGAGGCGGGCGTCGTCCAGGTCACCACCGGCACCCTCGTCCACGGCTTCGTCGCGGGCGCGGCCGGGCTGGCGGTCCTCACCGAGGACGACATCACCGGCCAGCGGGTCTCCACCAAAGGCGCCGTCCGGATGCCCAGCCGGAGGCGCAACCAGGTCGATCCGCTCCAGCTCAAGCCCGGCGACTTCATCGTCCACGACCAGCACGGCGTGGGCCGGTACGTCGAGATGACCAGCCGCACCATCCAGGGCGCCACTCGCGAGTACCTCGTGCTCGAGTACGCGCCGTCCAAGCGCGGCCAGCCCGGCGACCGCCTCTACGTCCCCACCGACCAGCTCGAACAGGTCACCAAGTACGTCGGCGGCGACGCTCCCGGCCTCGACCGCATCGGCGGTGCCGACTGGGCCAAGCGCAAGGGCCGGGCGAAGAAGGCCGTCAAGGAGATCGCGGCCGAGCTGATCAAGCTCTACGCCGCCCGCCAGGCCGCGCCTGGTTACGCCTTCGGCCCGGACAGCCCGTGGCAACGCGAGCTCGAGGACGCCTTCCCCTACGTCGAGACCCCCGATCAGCTCTCCACCATCGACGAGGTCAAGGCCGACATGCAGCGCACGGTGCCCATGGACCGGGTGATCTGCGGCGACGTCGGCTACGGCAAGACCGAGATCGCCGTGCGGGCGGCGTTCAAGGCGGTTCAGGACGGCAAGCAGGTGGGCGTCCTGGTGCCCACCACGCTCCTCGTCCAGCAGCACCTCACCACGTTCGCCGAGCGGTACGCCCAGTTCCCGGTCACGGTCAAGGCGCTGTCGCGGTTCCAGAGCGACACCGAGGCGGCTGAGATCGTGCGCGGGCTCTCCGACGGCACCGTCGACGTCGTCATCGGCACCCATCGGCTGATCACCGGCGACGTCCGGTTCAAGGATCTCGGCCTGCTCATCGTCGACGAGGAGCAGCGATTCGGGGTCGAGCACAAGGAGAAGCTCAAGCACCTGCGGGCCAACGTCGACGTGCTGACGATGTCGGCGACGCCGATCCCGCGCACGCTCGAGATGTCCATCACCGGTATCCGCGACATGTCGGTCATCACCACGCCGCCGGAGGAGCGGCATCCGGTGCTGACCTACGTCGGCGGGTACGACCAGAAGCAGGTCGGCGCGGCGATCCGGCGTGAGCTCATGCGCGAGGGCCAGGTGTTCTTCGTGCACAACCGCGTCGACACGATCGAGAAGGTGGCCGCCGAACTGCGCGATCTGGTGCCCGAGGCGCGAGTCGCCACCGCCCACGGGCAGATGGGCGAGCACGTGCTCGAGCGGGTCATCGACTCCTTCTGGCAGCGCGAGGTCGACGTGCTGGTGTGCACCACGATCGTCGAGACCGGCCTCGACATCTCGAACGCCAACACGCTGGTCGTCGACCGCGCCGAACGGCTCGGGCTGTCCCAGCTGCACCAGCTGCGCGGGCGGGTCGGGCGTGGCCGCGAGCGCGCCTACGCCTACTTCCTGTACCCGCGCGAGACGCCCCTCACCGAGGAGGCCCACGAGCGGCTGGCCACCATCGCCCAGCACTCCGACCTCGGTGCGGGCATGCAGGTCGCGATGAAGGACCTCGAGATTCGCGGGGCCGGCAACCTGCTCGGCGGGGAGCAGTCCGGCCACATCGCCGACGTCGGGTTCGACCTGTACGTCCGGCTGGTGGGCGAGGCGGTCGCCGACTTCCGGGGTGACGGAGGCGACGACGTGCCTGAGGTCCGCATCGAGCTGCCGGTCGACGCCCATCTGCCGCACGAGTACGTCGCCAGCGAGCGGCTGCGGCTCGAGGCCTACCGCCGGCTGTCCGAGGCGATCGACGAGGCCGCGGTCGACGCGGTGCGCGACGAGCTCCAGGACCGCTACGGTGCCCCGCCGGAGCCGGTCGAGAACCTCCTCGAGGTCGCGCGGTTCCGGGCCCATGCTCGCCGGGCCGGGCTGCGCGAGGTCACACTGCAGGGCAACTTCGTCCGCTTCGCCCAGGTCGAGCTTGCCGACTGGCAGCGGGTCCGGCTCCAGAGGCTGTACCCGAAGTCGCTGGTCAAGGACGCCGTGAGCACCGTGCTGGTGCCTCGCCCGTCCACGGCACGGGTCGGCGGCACACCGATCCGCGGGCTCGAGCTGCTGACGTGGGCCCGCCGCGTGGTCGACGACGTCCTGTCGCGTGAGGCCGCGCCGGTCGGCTGAGCCGCCGGAGCCCTCTGCCCGGAGGCGACGCCACGAGGCGTCCACCCGCATCACGAGGTCTGCAGGCCTCGTGATGCGGGGAATGATCACGTCCACGTGATCATTCCGGCGCAGGGGCGGCGCAGGGGCGGCGGGCGTCGACTCGGAGCGGTCGGGGGCCCGAACGTCTGAGGTCGTTACGGAACCGTGACGCCAGAGACTAGTAGGAAACCTTACAGTGGTGGCAATATCCGGAAAGGTTCTTTCCAGTCTGGATCGAACCCCATGCGCGAACGACCACCCGCACCAGGGAGGACCCCGACGTGAAGAGAGCACGTTTCCTCGCCGCAGGCATCGCTGCCGCGGCGCTCGCCCTCACCGCCTGTGGCGGGGGCGACGACGACACCGAGCCGTCGGCTGACGACGGCAGCACGCCGGAGCCGGCTGACATCCGGGTCTGGCTCACGCCGGACACCATCCCGGTCATCGGCGACTACCTGAAGACGACCTTCGAGGACCAGAACCCGGGCTCGACGCTCACGATCGAGGAGCAGCCCTGGGAGGGCCTGGTCGACCGCGTCACCACAGCCACCACCAGCGAGTCCGACACCCCCGACGTCGTCGAGCTGGGCAACACTCAGGCGTCCAGCTTCACCTTCGCCGGAGCCTTCAGCGACCTCAGCGGGATCGAGGACGAGCTCGGCGGCGACGACCTCCTGCCCGGCCTGGTGACCTCCGGAACGGCGAACGACGCCCTCTACGCCGCGCCCTACTACGCCGGCTCGCGCGTCGTCTTCTACCGCAAGGACCTCTTCGCCGCGGCGAACCTCGAGGTGCCGACGACGATGGAGCAGTTCGTCCAGACCGCCAAGGACCTCAAGGCCGCGAACCCCGAGGGAGTCGACGGCTTCTCCGGGTTCTGGCTGCCGGGCCAGGACTGGCGCAACGGCCAGGCGTTCTTCTGGAACGCCGGTGGTGACTGGGCCGTCCAGGAAGACGACAGCTGGGTCAACAAGATCGACACGCCGGAGGGCGTCGCCGGTCTGCAGGCCGTCCAGGACCTGTTCACCAACGCCTCCGCCGCGCCCAAGGACGGCAACGAGGCCGACCCGGTGACGCCGTACTGCGCCGGCCAGGTCGGGATGTTCGCGGCGCCCCCGTGGGTCAACGGCCAGCTGACCGACGGCATCACCGATCCGGCCACCCAGGAGGTCACGGCCGCGGGTTGCCCCGCGCTGACGACCCCCGACGTGCTGGGAGCCTTCACCCTGCCGGGCGAGGGCGGGAGCGCCGCACCGGTCATGCTCGGCGGCTCGAACGTCGCGATCCCGGTGAAGTCGCAGAACCAGGAGCTGGCGCAGAACGTCATCGAGATCATGCTCAGCGACGAGTTCCAGTCGCTGTTCGCGGAGCAGGGCATGCTGCCGGCGAAGTCCTCGCTGGCCGAGAAGCTGCCGGCCGACGAGTTCAACGCGGCGCTCGGCCCGACACTCGAGACCGGCAAGGTCACTCCGCCGGCTCCGGCGTGGGGCTCGGCCGTCGAGGGCGGGCGCGTCCTGGAGGACCTGTTCGTCAACCTCGCCAACGGCGGTGACGTCGAGCAGCTCGCCTCGGACGCCGGCGCGCAGATCGACGACCTGCTCAACTGACGCACGGGGCACGTCCCCGGTGCGTCGGTGAGGTAGCGCCGGGAGCGGTGCGGACACTCCGTCCCGTTCCCGGCGCACCCGCAGCCGACAGGAGTAGACACACATGGCAGCGCTGAGTTCCGCCGACACGGCGGATCGCCCGGCCACCACCGGGCACCGCAGGCGGCACCGGCTCCCGTACGTCCTGCTGATCCCCGCGCTCGCCGTGCTGGGGCTCGGGCTGGGTTACCCGCTGGTCCGCCAGGTCGTGATGTCGTTCCAGGAGTTCGGCCTCGCGCAGCAGTACGGCCAGCCGCCCACCTGGGTCGGCATCGACAACTACGTCGCGCTCTTCACCGACTCCTACCTCTGGACGGTGGTGCTGCGCTCGATCCTGTTCTGCCTGACCTGTGCCGCGGTGACGATGGCCGTGGGTGTGGGCCTCGCGGTGCTGATGACCCGGATGGCGGCATGGTCGCGCATCGTGCTGCAGGTGGTCATGTTGCTCGTGTGGGCGATGCCGTGGATGGCGTCCCTGACAGTCTGGCAGTGGCTCGTCGACAGCCAGTACGGCGTGGTCAACTGGCTGCTCGTCCGTCTCGGGTTCGATCAGTTCGCCGGGCACTCGTGGCTGATCTCGCCGCTGTCGTTCTTCTTCGTGGCGATGCTGATCGTGGTCTGGATGAGCGTGCCGTTCGTCGTGTTCAGCATCTACGCGGGGCTCACCCAGGTGCCGACCGAGACGCTCGAGGCGGCCTCGATCGACGGCGCCAACGGCTGGAACCGGTTCTGGCAGATCACCGTGCCGATGATCAAGCCCATCCTGATGATCGTGGGCCTGCTTCAGATCATCTGGGACCTGCGGGTCTTCACCCAGATCTTCACCCTGCAGGAGGCCGGCGGCATCACCGCCGAGACGAATCTGCTGGGCACCTACATCTACCGGCTCGGCCTGGGCCAGGGCGACTTCGGCACCGCCTCGGCCGTGGCGATGTTCATGCTGCTGCTGACGGTGGCGCTGACGTTCTTCTACGTCCGCCGGATGCTGCACGAGGAGGAGCTGTGACCACCGACTTCGCACCGGCCACCGCGGTCGCCGCCCGCTCGGAGGAGTCCGGCGGGGCGAAGCCTCCGCACGGCCGCCGGCGGCGCGGGCGCTGGGTGGCGAACACCGCCGGACTCCTGATCGCCGCGCTGTTCGCCTTCCCGGTCTACTGGATGGTCAACAGCTCGTTCCTCGAGACCGCCGACCTGCGCGGCGCCGATCCGGTGTTCCTCCCGGTGGACGGCACGTTCGGCCAGTTCCGCAAGGTCTTCGCCAACCCCAACTTCGTCACCGCGCTGACCACGAGCGCGATCGTCACGGTGCTCACCGTGGTGTGCGCGGTGCTCTTCGCCTTCCTCGCGGCGCTGGCCGTGACGCGGTTCCGCTTCCTCGGCCGCAAGGGCTTCCTGCTGACGATCCTCGTGGTGCAGATGATCCCGGCCGAGGCGCTGTTCATCTCGCAGTACCGGATGCTCGACGGCTGGAGCCTGACGAACAGCGTCGTCGGCCTGACTCTCCTCTATGTCGCCGCCGTGGTGCCGTTCACGATCTGGATGCTGCGCGGGTTCGTCGCCGGGGTGCCGCAGGAGCTCGAGGAGGCGGCGATGGTCGACGGGTGCAGCCGGACCCGGGCGTTCTTCACGGTGGTCTTCCCGTTGCTCGCCCCGGGCCTGATCGCGGCCGGAGTCTTCGGGTTCATCCAGGCGTGGAACGAGTTCACCCTCGGCCTCGTGGTGATGAACCGTCCCGAGTCGATGACCCTGCCGGTCTGGTTGCGCACCTTCACCGGCGCCAACCAGATCACCGACTGGGGCGGGGTCATGGCCGCGTCGGTGATCCTGGCCGTGCCGGTGGTCGTGTTCTTCATGTTCGTCCAGCACCGGATGGCCTCGGGGCTCGTGTCGGGCGCGGTCAAGGGCTGACATGGCGACTTCTCACGACCTCGCCGAGCTGCGGGGCCTGGCCTTGGCCACGCTCTTTCCGGGCTTCGAGGGCACGTCGGCCCCGCCGTCCTGGCTGGTCCGGCTTGCTGCTGAGGGCCTGGGCGGCGTGGTGCTGTTCGGCCGCAACATCGACCCGGCACGCGGCGACGCGGGCGTGGCCGGACTCGCCGCGGCGCTGCACGCAGCCGCGCCCGGCCTGCTGATCGGCATCGACGAAGAGGGTGGCGACGTCACTCGCCTCGACGTGGCGCAGGGCTCGTCGGTGCCCGGCAACGCCGCCCTGGGCGCGCTGGACGACGTCGACGCGACCGAGGCCGTGGCGGCCGAGCTGGGCGCTCGCCTGCGGGCCTGCGGCATCGACCTCAACTTCGCGCCGGTGGCCGACGTCGACCTCAACCCCCACAATCCGGTGATCGGGGTGCGGGCCTTCGGATTCGACCCCGAGCTGGTGGCCCGTCACGTCGGTGCGTTCGTCGCGGGCCAGCAGTCCCAGCGGGTCGTGGCCGCGGCCAAGCATTTCCCGGGGCACGGCGCGACGTCCGAGGACAGCCACCTCACCGTCCCCGTCCTGGACGAGTCCCTCGACGTGCTGCGGCGACGCGAGCTGGCGCCGTTCCGGGCCGCGGTGAAGGCCGACGTCAAGATCGTGATGACCGCGCACATCCGGGTGACCGCCCTCGACGCGGACGACCCCGGCACGCTGTCTCCGGCCGTGGTCACCGGGCTGCTGCGCGAGGAACTGGGCTACGACGGCGTCGTGATGACCGACGGCCTCGACATGCACGCCATCAGCCAGACGGTCGGTCACGCCGAGGCCGGGGTGCGGGCGCTGCTGGCGGGCGTCGACGCGCTCTGCGTGGGCGGCGAGAGCACCGATGCCGGGGTGGTCGAGGGGATGGCCGCGGCGATCGTCGAGGCGGTGGTTGCGGGACGGCTGCCCTACGCGAGGCTGGCCGAGGCGGCCCGGCGGGTGCGTGGCCTGCGGGCCTGGGTGGACGAACCGGTCGTGGCCGGGCTGCGGGACGGTGCCGCCCGGCAGGCGGCCGGGCGTGCGGTGTCGGCCCACGGTCGCGTCGCCGTGGACGGTTCGCCGCTGGTCGTCGAGTTCCATGACGATCCGTCGCTGGCCGCGGGGTACGTGCCGTGGGGCGTGGGCGGGCCGCTGGCCGCGCGGATGCCCGACGCCGTGGTCGTCCGGCTGACCGAGGACGGGCCCGCGATCGGGGACGTCCTGGCCGAGCATGCCGGCCGGCCGCTTGTGGTGGCGGTGCGTGGGGTGCGACGACGGCCTTGGCAGGCCGCGGCGCTGGAGGCGGCGCGGGCGCTGCGGCCGGACCTCGTCGTCGTCGACCACGATGTCGCCTCGGAGCCGGAGGTGCTCGGCGATCACTACGTGCTGGCCCACGGTGCGGCCCGGGTCACCGCGGAGGCGGCGGCCGAGCTGATCGCGGCCGACGGCGCGGCGGCACGGGGCGCCACGTCGGCCGAAGCGGCTCGGTAGTATGCGCCTCGGCCCCACACCGGACGAAGAAGGATCACCGTGTCGACCTCCCGCCGTCTTCTCGCCGCGTCGCTGGCCGCGGTCGCCGCCTTCTCGCTGAGCGCGTGCGACGCCGACCAGATCGGGGCCGCCGCCGTCGTCGACGGCCAGCGCATCACCGTGGGCGAGCTCCAGGACACCGCCCGCGAGCTGGCCGAGAACCCCGACTCCGGCCTCGACCCGTTCGGCGACCTCTCGATGCTCCAGCGCACGCTGCTCAGCCAGTGGATCCGCCACGACGTCATCGTCCGGATGGCCGCGGACAACGACATCGACGTGAGCGACTCCGACGTCGACGCTCGCATCGACGAGGAGTACCGCAGCCAGGCCCCCGACGGCGACCTCGCGCCCCTGCTGGCCCAGAACGGCTACACCGAGCAGAGCTTCCGCGACAGCGTCTACGACGAGCTCGTCGCGCAGGAGATCATCACCTCGCTCGACGGCGACCAGGCGGCGTTCGGCGACGAGTTCAACGCCACGGTCGACGAGGTCGGCATCGAGGTCAACCCCCGCTACGGCACCTGGGGCCAGGAGTTCCAGATCGACTCCGACCCCGCCAGCCTCAGCGGCTCCATCTCCACGCCCTTCGAGGCCGCGCCCGAGGCCACGTCCGCTCCCGCGCCCGCCCCGTGACCGATCGGGTCGCACCCGGCGCCGAGGGCCCGGGCGCGCGGCTCCTCGAGCTGGTGGCGGTCATGGACCGCCTGCGCTCGCCGGGCGGCTGCCCGTGGGACGCCGAGCAGACCCACGCGAGTCTCGCGACCTACCTGCTCGAGGAGACCTACGAGACCCTCGAGGCGATCGAGACCGGCAACGACGCCGACCTCCGGGAAGAGCTCGGCGACCTCCTGCTCCAGGTCGTCTTCCACGCCCGGATCGCCCAGGAGCGGGCCACCGGCGCGTGGTCCATCGACGACGTCGCGGGCGGCATCGTCGACAAGCTGGTCCGGCGGCACCCCCACGTCTTCGGCGACGCCGACGACCGCGCCCACGCCACCTCCGCCGAGCACGTCGCCTCGCGCTGGGAGACCCTCAAACAGGCCGAGAAGCAGCGCGCGTCGGCCGTCGAGGGCGTCCCGCTGGCACAGCCCGCCCTGTCCCTGGCGGCCAAGCTCCTCCACCGCGCGGGCAAGGCGGATGTCGAGGTCGACCTGCCCGACGTCGAGCTGCCCGCGATGCGCGACGCCGACGAGGTCGGTGCCGTGCTCCTGGCGGTCGTCGCCGCCGCGGGGGAGCAGGGGATCGACCCCGAGCAGGCGCTGCGCGCCGCAGCCCGCGGCTACGCCGCCTCCGTCCGCGCGGCCGAGAGCGGCCACGGCCCCCGGTGATCGTTGGAGGCACTGGCCGCCCGGGCGGCCAGATGCCTCAGACGATCACCGAATCCGGAACCTCAGGCCTGCGATGCCGCGTTGGACGGGAGAACGCATGTCCGCGTCTGGAGAGGATGATCAGTGACCTGCCCGAAGTGCAGCGCGACGATGAAGACCTTCGACCGTGCCGGCATCCACGTCGAGCAATGTTCCAACTGCCGGGGGATCTTCCTCGACTATGGCGAGCTCGAGCAGATCCTCGCCGCCGATCAGCAGTACCAGGCGCCTCCTCCGCTGCCGTCCGGGGCCGGAGTGCCCGGCGACTACCGCCGGCGGCCGGACAGCCCCGCGCCGTACCACGGTGGGGACCGCCGCGGCGGCTACCCCGACTCGCCGCGCCCCTACGGCAAGCGCAAGAAGAGCATCTTCGAGCAGCTCTTCGACTGAGCGGCGGGTCGAGCCACCTGTGAGCCTCCTGGTC
>DATCVR010000079.1:0-47714 GCA_036566745.1 Jiangellaceae bacterium
AGCCGACCGCTTCGCCCGCCGAACCGGCCGCTCCGCCCGCCGAGCCGGTCCAGCCGCCCGTCGCCAGCGGGTGCGCGCCGTTGCGCCCCACCAGACAGGGCACCTCGACCACGGCGTCGGCGTCGAGGCCCGGCACCGCGCCGCGGTTGCGGACGTTGAGCACGAGGCTGGTCTGCTCGTCGGCCGCCATCGCGCGCATCACGGCGATCGCCACCTGGTCGTAGCCGCCGCCGTCGAGGTCGCGGGCGTCACGTTCGCCGGCCCCGCTGGCCTCGCGGGACTCGGCCATGTACGTCGTCTCGCGCTCGAGCCGCGTCTGCTCCCACCGCTGGGCCGCACCCGGCGCGTCGCCCGCGGCGTAGAACGCCTCCTGCTGGGCGAGCAGGAACTCGCCCCGGGTGGCCGGTGCGCTCGTGATCGAGCGGATCGCGTCGTCGGTGTGGACGTAGTAGTAGACGTACTCGTTCGGGATGGCGCCGAGCGTGCGCAGCAGGTCGGCGCCGAAGAGCCGGCCCTCCTCGAACGACCCGAGGGCGGCGTCGTCGGCCAGCAACCCCGGCAGCACGTCCTGCCCGTCGACCAGCACTCGCCGCAGCCAGCCCAGGTGGTTCAGCCCGGCGTAGTCGAACCACGCCTCGCCGGCGTCCACGCCCAGCGCGCGGGCGACCCGCCGGAACAGCCCCACCGGCGAGTCGCAGATGCCGATCACCCGATCGCCCAGCACCTGGCTCATGGCCTCGGTCACCATGCCGGCCGGGTTGGTGAAGTTGATGACCCACGCGTGCGGGGCCACCCGGCGGACGGTATCGGCGATCCGCACCGCCACCGGCACCGTGCGCAACCCGTAACAGACGCCTCCCGCGCCGATGGTCTCCTGGCCCAGCACGCCCTGGGCCAGGGCCGAGCGCTCGTCGCTGGTCCGGCCACGCAGGCCGCCGACCCGGATGGCGGAGAACACGAAGTCGGCGCCGCGCAGGGCCGCGTCGAGGTCGTCCTCGACGACGATCTCCGGACCGCCGGACCCGGTCGCGGTCTCGGCCAGCACCGCCCCCACCGTGCGGACCCGCGCGGGATCGGTGTCGTGCAGCACGACGGTGTCGACGCCGGACGAGGGGTCGCGCAGCGCCCCCACCACGAGCGGCACCCGAAAGCCTCCACCACCGAGAATCGTCAGCCGCACGTCGTCTCCACTCTCCCCTGTCGGTCCTCGCGACGGACGACTCGCCGGACAGAGAAGGAAATGTCGGTCGCTCTGGGTACCGTCACCGCATTAGTGTGCGTCAGGCACGGTCTTGGAGGGACGCTGTGACCGACTTCGTGCAGCACGCCGCGGGCGGCGCGCCATCGCGGTACGACCCGCTGGCCGCGGTCCGCAACGACAGCGAGCCCGAGGTCGACGTCTTCCTGACCGGCACCGTCTTCTTCGACATCATCTTCATCGGCCTCAACGAGCCACCGCGCAGCGGCATCGAGGCGTGGGCCGACGGCATGGGCGCCAGCCCCGGCGGCGTGGCCAACCTCGCCGTGGCCTGCTCGCGGCTCGGCCTGCGCACCGGCCTCGCGGCCACCTTCGGCGAGGACTTCTACGGCGACTACTGCCGCCAGACCCTCGGCATCCAGGAAGGTGTCGACCTCACCTACTCGCGCTACGTCACCGGCTGGCACTCCCCGGTCACCGTGTCGATGGTCTACGAACGCGACCGCGCCATGGTCACCCACGGCCACGACCCCGACCTCCACGGCAGGCTGGTCAGCCAGCCGCCGACCATGCGAGCCTGCTTCATCGACCTCGGCAGCGAGCGGCAGCCGTGGGTCGACTCCGTGGCGGCCGGCGGCGCGCTCGTCTTCGCCGACCTCGGCTTTGACCCCGAGCACCGCTGGGACGCCGAGCGGCTGCGCGAGAGCCTGCGCGGCTGCTACGCCTTCTCGCCCAACGCCCTCGAAGCCATGAGCTACACCCGCACCGACTCCCCCGAGGCCGCCCTGGAGTCGCTGGCGACCATGGTCCCGCTCGCGGTGGTCACCTGCGGCTCCGAGGGCGTCATCGCCCACGACCGCGCCACCGGCACAACGGCGCGGGTCGGCGGCCTCCACGTCGACGAGATGGACCCCACCGGCGCGGGCGACGTGTTCCTCGCGGGCCTGATGACCGGCACGCTGGCCGACTGGCCGCTCGAACACTCGCTGCGCCTGGCCAATCTCGGCGCCGCGCTGTCGGTGCGGCACTTCGGCGGGGCGCTCGCCGCGCCCGGCTGGGCCGACATCGCCCAGTGGTGGCGCGGCGCGGCCGACGACCCCGAGTTGCGCCGCGACTACGCCTTCCTCGACGACATCCTGCCCGGCCATGCCGTCCCGGAGGTGTCGCGGGCCATCGCCACTCTGGGCTTCCGGGCTCGGAGCTGATACGACGTCACCATCAGCAGGTTCGAGAGAGGACGGCGATGAGGCGGATCTCGAAGCGCGGCGTGCGGGTGCGGGCGATCGTGACGGCCGCGGCGGTGGCCACGGCACTGGCCGCCTGCGCGCCTGGATCGAACGGCGACGACGACGGCGCCACCGAACCCGGCGGCACCGTCCAGACCGACCCGGCCGACATGGGCGAGCTGACCCTCGTGGTGTGGGACCAGGAGGTCCGCGGCGGCCAGGCCGACCAGATCGAGACGCTCAACGACGCCTTCGAGGCCGCCTATCCCAACATCACGATCGAACGGGTGGCCCGCTCCACCGACGACCTCCGCACCACCCTGCGCCTCGCGCTCTCCGGCGACGACGCACCCGACGTCGTCCAGGCCAACAACAGCCGCACCGACATGGGCCAGTACGTCTCGGCGGGCCTGCTCCACCCGCTCGACGACTACGCCGACGCCTACGGCTGGACCGACCGCTTCCCCGCCTCGGTCCGCTCGCTGGCGTCCTACAGCGACGACGGCGTCACCTACGGCGAGGGGTCGCTGTACGGCCTGCCCCAGATGGGAGAGATGGTCGGCCTGTACTACAGCAAGTCCCGGCTCAGCGGCCTCGGCCTCGAACCGCCCGCCACCACCGCCGACCTCGAGGCAGCGCTCGAGGCCTCCGCGGCCGCGGGCCTCACCCCCATCCAGTTCGGCAACCTCGACCCGTTCGCTGGCATCCACGAGTTCGGCTTCGTCCAGAACCAGTTCGCCGACGCCGAGACCATCCGCGACCTCGGCTTCGGCCGCCCCGGGTCGTCGTGGACCTCGCCGGAGAACGTCGAGGCCGCCGAGACCCTCGTGCGGTGGGCCGACCAGGGGTACTTCACCGACGGCTTCGCCGGCCTGGGCTACGACCCCGCGTGGCAGGCCTTCGCCCAGGGTGACGGCCTGTTCCTGATCGCCGGCACCTGGCTGGTCGCCGACCTCGCCGCGGCCATGGGCGACGACGTCGGATTCGTGCTGCCACCGGCCGGGGCCAGCGGCGACCACCTCGTCACGGGCGGCATCAGCATCCCCTTCGCGCTCGCCGAGAGGAGCGAGCACCACGACGCCGCCGCGGCCTACATCGACTTCATCACCAGCGCCGAGGCGATGACCACGATCACCGAGACCGGCAACCTCCCCGTGGTCGACGCCGACGCCCAGCAGGTCGAGGGCCTCCAGGGCGAGGTGTTCCAGGCCTGGGCCGAGGCCGGCGCCGACGACCTCGTCGTCCCCTACCTCGACTACGCCACGCCCACGTTCTTCGACACCCTCACGGCTGCCGTCCAGGATCTGCTCGGCGGCCAGGTCACGCCCGCCGAGTTCCTCGACCGCCTCGAGGCCGAGTACACCGCCGCCACCGGCGGCGAGGGCTGACCCCACCGGTGTCGGCGCCCGAGTCCCCCACCACGGGACGCCCGGCCCCCGCTCGGCCTGCGTCCGTTCGCGAGGCCGGGCGGCGCCGACCGAGCGGCCCGCCCGGGGCTCCGCGGCGGATCGGGTACCTCTACGTCGCGCCCGCCCTGCTGGTGTTCGCGGGCTTCGTGCTGTTCCCGCTGATCCGCAGCGGCTGGCTCTCGCTGTACGACTGGGACGGGCTCGGCGTGGGCGTCTGGGCCGGGCTCGACAACTACCGCGCGATCGTCTCCGATCCGGCGCTGCGCGGCGCGTTCGCCCACGCGCTGGTGCTCATCGTGTTCTACGCGGTGATTCCGGTCCTGCTCGGTGTGCTGCTCGCCGCGGCGATGAACCGCGCCCGGATGCGTGGCCTAGGGCTGTTCCGGGCCTTGCTGTTCCTGCCCCAGGTGATCCCGATGGTCGTGGTGGCCATCGCGTGGCGGCAGATCTACGAACCCGACGGGCCGCTCAACGCCGCGCTGCGGGCCGTCGGCCTCGACGAGCTCGCCCGGCCGTGGCTGGGCGACTACGCCACAGCCCTGCCCGCCGTGGGGCTGGTCGGCACCTGGGTCGGCACTGGCCTGTGCCTGGTGCTCTTCCTCGCCGGGATGGCCCGGATCCCGCGCGAGCTGTACGAGGCGGCCCGCCTCGACGGCGCCGGGGCGGTGCGCGAGTTCGTGTCGGTGACGCTGCCCTCGATCCGGGCCGAGGTGGCCGTCGCCCTCACGCTGACGGTCATCGCCGCCCTGAAGACCTTCGACCTGGTGTACGTCATGACCAGCGGCGGACCCGGACACCAGACGGCCGTGCCGTCGTACGAGGTGTACCGCCACGCGTTCCTGCTCGGTGAGGTCGGCACGGCCACGGCGCTGGCCATCGTCCTGACCGGCGTGGTCTTCCTCGCCACGCTCGCGATCAACCGGATCGGCGGGAGGTCGTCGTGACCATCGCCCGCTCCGAGCGACTGCTCAACTACGCCCTGCTCGTCCTCTTCGCGGCGGCCGCCGTGTTCCCGGTGGTGCTGATCGTGGCCACGGCGCTGTCACCCGACCGGATCGGCGAGGCGGGGTCGTTCCGGTTCGGCAACTTCGCCCAGGCGTGGGACGAAGGACACTTCGGCGCATACATGCGCACCAGCGTGCTGGTCGCGCTGGTCGTGGTCACCGCGGCCACGGCGTTCTCGATCATGGCCGGCTACGCCTTCGGGACGATGCGCATGCGCGGCTCCGGCGTGATCTTCTACCTGCTCCTGCTCGGCATCATGGTGCCCACCGAGGCGCTGGTGGTGGCGCTCTATTTCGACCTCCGCTCACTCGGGCTGACCAACACGCTGGTTGCGATCGCGCTGCCGCAGGTGGCCCAGTCGGTGGCGTTCGGCACGTACTGGATGCGCGCGTGGTTCCGGTCGAGCTCACGTGAGGTCGTCGAGGCGGCTCGGCTCGACGGCGCGGGCAGCTGGCGCACGCTCTGGCTCGTCCTCGTCCCCATGGCGCGTCCGGCGATCACGACGATGGTGGTCCTGGTGTTCCTCTGGACCTGGAACGAGTTCCTGATCCCACTGGTCATGGCCACCGACGAGACCCTCCGCACGGCGCCGCTGGGCCTGGCGTTCTTCCAGGGCCAGTACACCTCGGGGACCGCGCTGCTGGCCGCCGCCGCGGTGCTGGTCGCGCTGCCGGTGGTGGTGGTGTTCGTGGTGCTCCAGCGGCACGTCATCCGCGGCATGATCGAAGGTTCGGTGACGTCGTGAGCCGAGCAGCCCTTGACGCCGGAAGCTAATCGTCTTAGCTTCGTGGCTATGAGCACTAGCGCGGTTGTCACCCAGTACCTCGACCGGCCCGAGGGCCGTCTCGCCTACGACGTCCAGGGCGAAGGCCCGCTCGTCGTCTGCATGCCGGGCATGGCCGACGTGCGCTCGGTCTACCGCTTCCTGGCGCCGGCGCTGGCCCAGGCCGGCTACCGCGTCGCCACCGTCGACCTGCGCGGCCACGGTGAGAGCGACACCTCGTTCACCAGCTACGACGACATCGCGGCCGCGTCGGACCTGGCGGCTCTGATCCGTCACCTCGACGCCGGCCCTGCGGTGCTGGTCGGCAACTCGATGGGCGCGGGCGCTGCCGTGCTCGTCGCCGCCGACGACCCCGAGCTCGTCAGCGCGATCGTCATGCTCGGCCCGTTCGTCCGCGACCACCCGACCAGCTGGTTCCAGCGGGCCATGACCAGCCTCATGCTCCGCCGGCCCTGGGGCGCCACCGCCACCGGCGCCTTCTACACCTCGCTCAACGCCGGCACCCGGCCCGACGACCTCCCGGCCCACGTCGACCGGATCCGGGCCTCGCTGCGCCGCCCCGGCGCCTGGTCCGCGTTCGTCGCGACGACCACGACCTCGCACACACCCGTCACGCCCCGACTGGCCGAGGTCGGCGTGCCGACGCTCGTGGTCATGGGAGAGCGGGACCCCGATTTCCCCGATCCGGCGGACGAGGCGAGCTACATCGCCGACGCGCTCGGCGGCCCGGCCGAGGTGCTGATGGTCCCGGACACCGGCCATTACCCCCAGGCCCAGCGCCCCGACGTCGTGGTCCCCGCGATCACGTCCTTCCTGGCCCAGGCGCGACCCGGTGCCTAGGGCCGGGCTGACCCGCCAGATCGTCGTCGACGCGGCCGCCACGCTGGCCGACGACGTCGGCTACGACGAGCTGACCCTCGCCGCGCTGGCCAAGCGGCTCGGCGTGGCGCTGCCGAGCCTCTACAAGCACGTCGCCGGGCTCGACGCCGTCAAGGCCGAGCTCGGACTCCTGGCCATCCGCGAGCTCGGCGAGGTCCTGAGCCGTGCCGGAGTCGGGCGAGCCCAGGGCGACGCGCTACGTGGCGTCGCGGCCGCATACCGGAGCTACGTCGCCCAGCACCCCGGCCGGTACGCCGCGACCGTGCGAGCCGTCACCGCGGACGACCACCTCGCAGCCGAGCGCCTCGCCGCGTCCGAGGTCACCGTGGGCGTGCTGTTCGCCGTGCTCGAGGGGTACGCCCTGACCGGACCCGATCTCGTCGACGCCGCCAGGGCGGTGCGCAGCGCCCTGCACGGATTCTCGGTCCTCGAGAACGCGGATGGCTTCGGGCTTCCGCGGGACGTCTCCCGCAGCTTCGACGCCCTCGTCACCGGCTTGGACACCGCGCTGAGGTCCTGGGGCCGAGACGCCGTCGTCGTGCCCACCGTCCCTGTCGGTCCTCGCGGGTAGCGTCGTCCAGCGTCACCTCGTCGACTCGGGAGGAGCTGCTGGTGACCCCATCCGGAGACGTCCCCGACGACATCGTCGCCCGGCTCCGGCCGGTGTGCCTCGGGCTGCCCGAGGCCTATGAGGAGCCGGCCTGGGTGGGCACCCGCTGGCGGATCCGCACCCGCACGTTCGCCCATGTCCTCCCGGTCGACTCCGGGTGGCCGCCCGCGTACGCCCGGGCCGCCTCCGCCCACGGCCCGATCATCGTGATGACGTTCCGATCGTCGGGCCCCGATCTCCACGCGCTCAGCAACGCCGGCCGACCCTTCTTCCGGGCCCGGTGGGGCACCGACGTCGTCGGCATGGAACTCGACTCCACCACCGAGTGGGACGAGGTCGCCGAGCTCCTCACCGAGAGCTACTGCGTCCTCGCCCCGGCCAAGCTCGTCGCGCTCGTCCAGCGCCCGGCACGCTGACGAACGACGTCTCGGCCCGGCCGGACGCAACGTCATCGCAACCTCGCCGCAACCCCCGCCGAGGCAGGCAGCACTACGTTCGACGGGCTAGACTGGCGCGGTCGCACGCACCTTTCTGTGGCCCGCATTGCGCCGGGCCGGTTCACGCGACCGTGCTTGCCCCTTTCGCACCCCATTTAAGAACTCTCATCACACTTTCATTAACGTTGCCGTGTCGACTTTCACGGCGGAAAGGTCATCGACGTGGACACGACCAGCGGCTGGGTGTTCGACGCAGAACCACCCCCCACCGATTCCGGAACCGTCACCCTGGTCGAACAGACCTCGTTCTGTGTCGGCGGTCCCAATGGCAATCTCGATCCGGCATGGCCGCACGGATTGTTCTTCCATGACACCCGGCTGCTCGCCCGGTGGCTCATCACCATCGACGGCGCCAAGGTCGAGCCGCTCACGGTGATGAGTCCCGAACCCTTCGCGGCCACGTTCGTCGGCCGGGCCCGGCCCGAGCCGGGACGTCCCCACAGCACCGTGCTGGTCGAGCGCCGCCGCTACGTGGGCAGCGGTATGCGCGAGGACGTGGTCGTCCGCAACCTCGCACCCGAGCCCACGACGATCCAGATCGCCCTCGCGGTGGCGGCCGACTTCGCGGACCTGTTCCAGGTCAAGGAGGGGCGGGTGAAGCCCGCCGAAGGCGTGACCATCACCCCCGGCGTGGGTGAGCTGTGGTTCGAGCAGGAGCATCGCGGCGGGCGGCGGGGCGTCCGCGTAGTCGCCAAGGGCTCCGACGAGCCGGTCGTCGACGACGGCGGCATGACCTTCACGCCCACCATCGAGGCTCGGGCGTCGTGGACCGTCAGTCTCGAGGTCCACCCGATGGTCGGCGACACCGACATCTCGCCGTCGTACCCGCTGGACCGCCCGATCGCCGACGCCCCGGCCGCCCAGCGCGCCCGCGCGTGGGAGTCGAACAGCCCGGTGGTCAAGAGCGCCGACGACGGGTTGCTGCGCACCGTGAGGACCAGCCGGCGCGACCTCGGCGCCCTGCGGATCTTCGACCCCGAGGACCCGGAGTCGGCTGCCGTCGCCGCCGGTGCGCCGTGGTTCATGGCGCTCTTCGGCCGCGACTCGCTGCTCACGTCGCTGCTGTCGCTCTCGCTCGATCCCACACTGGCCCTGGGGACGCTGAAGACGCTGGCCAAGTACCAGGGCGTCAAGTACGACTCCAACACCGAGGAGGAGCCCGGCCGGATCCTCCACGAGGTCCGCCTCGGGGTGAACGCCGAGCTCGCGCTCGGCGGCGGCAACGTCTACTACGGCACCGCCGACGCCAGCCCGCTGTTCGTCATGCTGCTGGGCGAACTGTGCCGCTGGGGTCTCGGTGACGACCACCTCGACGAGTTGCTCCCGGTCGCCGACCGCTGCCTCGAGTGGATCCAAGGTCCGGCGAACCGCCTCGGCGACGGGTTCGTGTACTACGAGCGCGCCACCGAGCACGGCCTGGTCAACCAGGGCTGGATGGACTCCTGGGACGGCGTCAGCTACGCCGACGGCACCCTGGCCAAGGCCCCCATCGCGCTGTGCGAGGTGCAGGCCTACGTCTACGCCGCGTACGTCGCACGCGCCCACATCGCCCGTGAGCAGGGTGACGACCAGGCCCAGCAGCACTGGCAGGCGGCCGCCGAGAAGCTCCGCGAGGAGTTCAACCGCCGCTTCTGGATCCCGGAGAAGGGCTGGTTCGCCTTCGGCCTCGACCGCGACGGCAACCAGATCGACGCCCTCACCTCGAACATGGGCCACTGCCTGTGGACCGGTCTCGTCGATCCCGACAAGGCACGAATCGTCGCAGATCGGCTTATGTCACCAGAAATGTACACAGGCTGGGGCGTCCGCACCCTGGCCACGACGATGGGCCGATACAACCCGATCAGCTACAACAACGGGTCGGTCTGGCCGCATGACAACGCCATCATCGCGGCCGGGCTCATGCGCTACGGCTTCGTCGAGGAGGCCACGACGGTCGCCACGGGCATGCTGGAAGCGGCCGAACACTTCGACGGCAGACTTCCGGAGTTCTTCTGTGGATTCGACCGCTCGGAGTTCGACGCACCCGTGCCGTTCCCCACGTCGTGCTCGCCGCAGGCGTGGTCCGCTGCGGCCCCGATTCACCTGCTCAGGACCCTTTTGCGGCTCGACCCGTCGGTGTCGCAGGGCGAGGTCCGGGTCGATCCGGTGCTGCCGGAGAGCATGCTCCCGTTCAGCGTGGAAAACCTTTCAATCGGTGGCGCCCGACTGCGGATCCAGGTCGATTCCGATGGAGTGAGGGTTGACGGAATGACTCCAGGATTGGCAATCTTTCCCGTTACATTCACGTAACACAGGGAGGATTCCGTGCAGAGCAGCGGTTCACCGTTAGATATCGCGTTCGTCACTCCCCCGTGGTATTCGCTTCCGCCGGGAGGGTACGGCGGAATCGAGGCAGTGAGTGCCGCTCTGGCAGACGGACTCGTCGACAGGGGCCACCACGTCACCACCATCGGCGCAGGTCCACGAGGCACCAAAGCCGATCACGTAGCCACGTACGAGGTGCCACCGAGCGAACGCATCGGTGAAGCCGTTCCCGAGGTCGTGAACGCCGCCAAGGCCGCCCAGGCCTTGGCGGATCTCGACGTCGACATCGTGCACGACCACTCCCTCGCCGGGGCGTTGTCGGCAGGAGGGCGGTCCGCGCCCACCATCCTGACCACCCACTTCCCGGTCGACGGCGAGTTCGGGCTGTACTACCGCTCGCTCGGGGACACCGTCGACATGGTGGCCACGTCCAACGCCCAGCGCACCCGCTCCCCCGGGCTGCCCTGGCTGCGCACGGTCCACAACGCCATCGACGTCAGCACGGTCCCCTACGTCGCCGACAAGGGCGAGCACGTCGTGTTCCTCGGCAGCATGTCGCCCAAGAAGGGCGTCGCCGAGGCCATCGAGGTCGCCCGGCGGGCCGGCCGGAAGCTGGTCATCGCGGCGAAGTGCGTCGAGCCCTTCGAGCGGCGGTACTTCGACGAGGTCATCCGCCCGATGCTGGGGTCCGACATCGAGTGGATCGGCGAGCTCAACCACGAGGAGAAGTGGGAGTTCCTCGGCAATGCCGCCTGCATGCTCTTCCCGAGCACCCGCCATGAGGCCTTCGGGCTGGTGCTGATCGAGGCCATGGCCACCGGCACCCCGGTGATCGCGCTCGACCGCGGTGCCGTGAACGAGATCATCGACCACGGCGTGAGCGGCTTCGTCTGCGGCGACGTGGACGACATGGCCACCGCGCTCACCTCCATCGAGGACATCTCGCCGCGCGCCTGCCGCGCCCGCGTCCGCGACCACTTCGACGTCCCGATCATGGTGCAGGGCTACGAAGCCGCGTACCGAGCCGCTCTCGAGGCACCAGGCAAGCCGGTCGAGCCGTTCAGCGGCGCCGCCTGAGCCCGCCGGGAGGGGTCGGCCATGGCCCCTCCCGGCGGTCGTCCGGCCCGGTAGCTTCTCGATCACGATGACGACCCCGAGCGGCACAGCACCCGACGCGCGCGCCGCCGGCCTCGCGTGCTCGCTCGGCGCCAACCTCACCTGGGCCGCCCAGCCGCTGTTCTGGCCGTTACTCCTGCCCACCCCGGCCGACGAGCTGCTCGCCCACCGGGTGCTGTGGTCGGCGCTCACCTGCGTCGTGGCGGTGCTGCTGATCCGGCGCGGGAGAGCGGTCGGGCGGCTGCTCGCGCAGCCACGCACGGCTGGCCTGCTCGCCGCCGCCGGATTGTGCCTGGCGGCCGCCTGGGGCGTGTACATCTACGCCGTCAACTCCGGCCAGGTCGTGCAGGGGTCGCTCGGGCTGTTCATGATCCCGCTGAGCACGGTGCTGGTCGGCGTCGTGGTCTTCCGTGAGCGGTTGAGCCGGGGCCAGTGGGGCGCCCTCGGGCTGGCCGCAGCGGCCACGGCCGTGATCGCCGTGACCTACGGCGGCCTGCCCTGGATCGCGTTGTCGTTGTGCGTGCTGATGGCCGGATACGCGGCGCTGAAGAAGGCCGCGGCCGCCCCCGTCCTGGAGGGCTTCACGATCGAGTGCCTGGCGGTGGCCCCGCTGGCGATCGGCCTGATCGGGTGGCTGATGATCGGCGACCGCCACACCATCGGCCAGATCTCCGGCTCACATACCGCGCTGACCGTGCTCTCCGGCCTGCTCACCACCGTTCCGCTCCTGCTGCACGCGGGAGCCATCCGCCGGCTGCCGCTGAACGTGGTGGGGGTGGCGCAGTACCTCAACCCCACACTCCAGTTCGCGATCGCCGTGGTCCTCCTGAACGAAGAGGTACCCGCAGGTCGCTGGATCGGATTCGCGCTGATCTGGGTGGCGCTGCTGACCTTCACGCTCGTGTCGACCAGCCGGCGGCCGCTCGAATTGCGCTCGACCAGATCCGGGAATCGATCGCGATCTGCGCCTTGAGTTGTCGACGAGAGTCTCGAGGTGGCGAGGTTCGGCCTGGTCGACAACGGCACAACGATCCATCGCCGCACCTCTGGCTCATCTGAACGCACAATTCCGCGGATGCGCACCGGTTGTTGCGAGTTTACGCAACACCGGCAGAAGGCAGGGGCGGACAGGGCCACGAAACTCATGGTGGTGGCGGAGCGTCCATCGAATTGAAGTCGAATGGCATGACCTGCGGGTTAGCCGCGGAATCTCCAGCTCAATGTCCCACGGCGGCAGTCACGCTCAATGCATCGACATCACCCACATCTCTGCAGGCCAGACGCCCACACTGGCATTCCCGGTGATGCGTCCTGGGGAATGGGCAATACAAGCGCCGCGACGAGTCTCGCAGTATGAGACTGCATCACGTGGCCCCTCCCACGGAATTCGGTGCCTGTGATAGTGACACTCACCGGAGTGATCAATCTGGAGCAGAAAGGAGGGCGCTCCGGGCACAGCAGGGCAATCGCGATCTGGCCGTTCTGGGCAAACCAACCAGGAAAAGGAGCCTCAATGACGAATCTTGCCGTCGAGGAATTGAACCGCGAACTGGGCAATCCCGCAGGTGATCTGGATGCAGAGATGCGTGAACTCACGAATTCGGTGGATCTCCGGATGACGCAAGACCTGCGCACGTGGTTCTCAGCCCTGCCGCAATGTTGCTTCAAGGTCCGTTCCTGACTGGGTGACGATGGCCCAGGTCACGGTGTCCTCCCAAGCAAACCGAGGGTTTCCCCCCGTGGCTGGGCCCTTCTGGCAGGCCGCGCCGTTGTGTGAGCGACGAGTTCCACACCATGCCGTTCGAGAGACCGGGCGGTTGCAGGCTGCCCGGGAGCGCCATGAGCGCTGGCAGCGGGCCGTGGCAGGCGAGTCGGCGGAGGGCCTGGACCTATGGCGCCGCCGACTCGCCGCTGCCGCACTGGACGACACGACCTTGTTGGCCATCCTGGCTGACCAGGACGTGCCCGAGCCGGAATGGGCAGCTGACCTGGCCGCCGCCTTTGCCGATCCGGAATCCACGAGCATCGACAGGGCCGATGGTTCACCCTTCGTCGCGCTGTCCGAGCCGATCGCAGGTCGGTCGCATCGACGATTTGTCACGGCGGTCGAGGCAGTGGCCGAGGACCGGCTTCCCGCTCCCGACCGTCTCGCCGAGCTGCTGCTGAGCGGCCTGCTGCCGCGGCTGAGCGGCATCGCGCAACGCACGTGCCTCCTCGAGCTGGCCGCCGACCGCGCGAAGGGCGTGCTCGCCGGCGACACACCCCAGGAGCGGTTCACCTCCTTCCTCCAGCGCCTACGCGAGCCGGGCCGGCGATGGGACCTGCTGGCCCGATATCCAGTTCTGGCCAGGCAACTCGAGGTGACGAGCCGAGCCTGGGTCGACCAGGCAGTCGAGTTCGTCCAGCGTCTGGCCGCGGACATGTCGCCCCTGATCGAGACCTTCTCCCCTCGCGCAGATCCGGGACCGGTCATCGACGTCACCACCGGACTGGGTGATCCGCACCGAGGGGCGCGCAGCGTGGCGATGGTGCATTTCGCCTCCGGATTGCGCATCGTCTACAAGCCCCGGCCGTCGGCGATAGACAGCCATTTCCAAGATCTTCTGACCTGGGTCAACGACCGCACGCTCGGCCCCGCGTACCTGGTGTTGCGTTGCCTGGACAGGGGCGATCACGGATGGATGGAGTATGTCGAGGCCGCTCCCCCTCCCGACCACGAGGCGACGCAGCGGTTCTACTGGCGTCAGGGTGGCCTGTTGGCGCTGCTCTACCTCGTGCATGCGGGTGATTTCCACGCCGAGAACCTGATCGCTGCGGGTGATCAACCGGTTCTGGTGGACCTGGAGACGCTGTTCCAGCCCACGTTGCCGTCATTGCGCTCGCCTGATGACTCGTCGGCTGAACGTCTGGCGGCCGATATGACCTCGGGGTCGGTTCTCCATGCTGGTCTCCTGCCGATCGGACCCTCGCCGTGGGGTGTCGAGATCTCGGGCATGCGAGATCTCGGCGGGCCACAGACACATTCGCCGGTGGTGCGGGTGCCACAGGTCGCCGATGCCCGGACCGACCAGATGCGCGTCGGGTTGGCACTACCAGCTGACGACCAAGCCCCAGCCCCCGACGGGGAGCGCCCCATACGCCTCAGCGACCATGTCGACGACATCGTTGGGGGCTTCACAGAGACGTACCGGGTACTGCTGGAGAACCGCGACGATCTCGCTGCTCCAGACGGACCGCTTGCGGCGTTCGCTCAGGACGACGTACGTGTACTGGTACGCGACACGATGACGTACGCGATGCTGCTCGAGGCGTCGTTTCATCCCACTCTGCTCACGGACGGGCTAGATCGGGAACGACATTTCGACCGACTGTGGCGAGATGCGATCCAGCGACCCGGCATAGGTGCGTTCATCGAGGCGGAGCGGCGGGACTTGTGGCGTGGCGACATCCCGATCTTCACCATCGGAGTAGCAGGCGGGCCGCTGCGTGACAGCCACCGGGAAGAGGTGTCCGGCGTACGGGTGACACCGGGCATGGACATCACGCAGGAGATCTTGGGCCGGCTCGGAGAAGACGACCTCGCCAGGCAGACCTGGCTGGTTCGCGCCTGCATAGCCATCAACGCGGTGCGACGAGAACGGCGTCTCCTCTTCCATCACCACAGGACCGAGCCGGCGGATCAACCTGCCACTGACGTCCGCATCGTCGATGCCGCGGCCGCTGTCGCCGACCGGCTGTCTGCGCTGGCGATACGGGATGACGGCGGAGCGGTGTGGATCGGAGCGCAAACCGGATCCCACCGCGACTGGAGCGTCGGAGTTCTCGGACCCAACCTCTACGACGGATTGCTGGGCATTGCTCTCTTCCTTGCCTACCACGCTGAACTCAGCGACGACCGAGGCTGCCGGGCACTCGCCGGCGACGCCGCCCGCATCGGCATCAGGCAGGTGCGTCGCGGGCGACTGGCGCGAACGGTCGGGTTCACCGGACTGGGAGGCGCCGTCTACGCCCTCAGTCACCTGGGTGCGCTGTGGTCGGACGCGGGGCTTCTGGACGAAGCGGCTCGGATCGCGGACGACCTGGGCGACCTCATCGCTGAAGACCGCCAGTACGAGGTGATGGACGGGACGGCCGGAGCGGCGTTCGGTCTCGCCGCGCTGTATCGCGCGCGACCGTCCGGGCGAGTGCTCGACCTGATCAGGGCTGCGGCAGACCATCTCCTGACCTCCCAACGACCTTGGGGCGCCGCGGCTAGTTGGCTGCCGGCGGACGCTGCGGCCACGGGAGTGACCACCAGGCCATTGGCAGGATTCGGCCACGGTACAGCCGGGATCAGCGCGGCACTGCTCACCATGGCCGGGCTCCTCGGTGATGACCGATGCGTGGAGGCCGCCGAGCGGGGCTTCGACTACGAACGTGAGCTCTTCGACCATGCGGGTGGGCACTGGCGTGATGTCCGACATCTTCCCCAAGCCGGTGAGGTCGAGGTGGAGTTCGACGGCGCACTCGCCCGGCTCGACCGGCCCGTCGCCTGGTGTCACGGCTCACCGGGAATCGGACTTTCACGGCTACGCGCCAGCAGCCGTCTCGACGTGAGCGTCGATCTGCAGGCGGCCGTCGCCGACACGATGCACGAAGGCTTCGGCAACGGCCATTCTCTCTGCCACGGAGACACGGGCAGCTTGGATTTCCTCCAGCTCGCAGCCACCCAGGGAAACGACCCGGCCCTCCACGAACAGGTCCGCCGCCGCGCCGCGACGATGTTGGACTCCATCGACCACGGTGGCTGGCATTGCGGGTTGCATCGAGACATCGAAGTACCGGGTCTGCTGACCGGACTCGCTGGCATCGGCTACGGCCTGCTGCGCCTCGTGGCACCTGAGCGAGTGCCCTCTGTCCTCGCGCAGGAACCACCCCCGTCGTAGGTGGGGACAGCCGCCTGGCAACGACGTTCGGAGACACACCACTCACGACGATCCTTACGGCCCGTGACGTCGAGACGGTGCCGGACCGGCTGGCGGAACTCGTCGAGGCCATTGGTCACAGATGGTGTCACTCGTCGACTTCCAGTGACGGCACACCCACCGCCTGGTCGTCGAGGAGTCGAGAGATCGTGAGCGCGATCGAGCAGATCAAGGTCTCGTGCGACCGCGCTCGGGGCCACCTCGAGCTCGTTCGGGATTCGATGGCGACCTGCGTGATCCTGGCCGGGGATGTGCGCGGCCATACGCTCGGCCACATCGGGCTCACCGGCCTCGGCGACCCGCTGAGCAACCTCGAGCTGACGTTTCAGGAGCTGCGTGAAACCGCGCGCAGTCTCGTGAGCAGAGCAGCCGACGTCAGCACGATCCTCGACACGGCGGTCAAGCTGGCTGACACGAAGACCGACGCGCTCGCGCATCTGACGGCGAACAATGCCGACCTGTTGCAGCTCGTCGCCGCGCTCGGCCAGATCGAGATCGACCTGGGCGATCAGCTGCGGGCCATCACCACCACGCTCGCCGCCGACGACGCTGTCACTCCCCGGCTGCACGGGGCGGTCACGTCCGCCATGAACACGGTGTCGGAAGCCAAGGGCGCGGTCGTCGACGCCGTCCACGGTCACGACGACGGCATCGACCAGGTGGGCGGCGCCGGGTGAGCGTTCTGGGCGACATCACGTCAGCCTGCCTCGCCGCTCGTGGCCCACTGGATTCCGACGGCATCGGGCGGGCCGAGGGCGCCGGCTGAGCCGTGTCGCCGCGTTCGTGGCAGGGTGAGGGGATGCCCGAGGGCGACACGGTCTGGCGCACGGCACGCCGCCTGCATGCCGGCCTCACCGGTCAGGTCCTGGTCCGGGCCGAGCTCCGGGTGCTCCGGCACGCCACCGCCGAACTCGCGGGCCGGCGGGTCGCCGAGGTGGTCGCGCGCGGCAAGCACCTGCTGATGCGGCTCGAGCCCGATCTGACCCTGCACTCCCAGCTCGGCATGGACGGGTCGTGGCGGCTGCTCGGTGCCGGAGCGCGATGGCCGTCGCCGAACGAGCCGGTCCGTGCCGTGCTATCCACGTCGCGACAGCTCGCGGTGGGCCGTCACCTGGTCGGCGTCGAGATCGTCCCGACGTCCGGCGAGGGCGAGGTGGTCGGCCATCTCGGTCCCGACCTGCTCGGGCCGGACTGGGACGCCCAACTGGCGGTGCACCGGCTGGCGGCCGACTCTGACCGGACGATCGGCGAAGCCCTCCTCGACCAGCGCAATCTCGCCGGAGTGGGCAACGTGTACCGCGCCGAGATCCTGTTCCTGCGCGGCCTGCACCCCGCCACCCCGATCCGTGCGGCCGGCGAGCTCGACCGGACCGTCGACCTGGCCCGGCGACTGCTCTGGGCGAACCGGGACGCCGCGATGCGCACCACCACCGGTGTCCAGCTCCGTGGCCAGAACCTCTGGGTGTACGACCGGGCCGGGCGGCCGTGCCGGCGCTGCGGCACGACCATCCGGCGTGGCCAGCTCGGCCCGCCCGGCCAGGAGCGCATCACCTACTGGTGCCCACACTGCCAGCCCGAGCCCGCGGCCTGAGCCGATCAGGCCAGGCCGTGCTCACGGCAGTAGATCGCGGCCTGCACCCGTGACTGCAGCCCGAGCTTGGCCAGGACGCGCGAGACGTGGGTCTTGACGGTGGTCTCGGCGATCGCCAGCCGGGAGGCGATCTGGTGGTTGCTCAGGCCTTCGCCCAGGCACCGCAGGATGTCCCGCTCACGGTCGGTGAGGACCTCGGCGCTCACGTCGGCGCCGTCGGGGTTCGGTGCCCGCGTCGCGGCGAAGGCGGACAGCACCCGCAGCGTGATCTCCGGCGCCAGGATCCCGTCGCCCTGGGCCACGGTCCGGATGGCGTCGGTCAGCGTGGCGGCGTCGGCGGTCTTGAGGAGGAAGCCGGCGGCACCGGCGCGCAGCGCTCCGAACACGTAGTCGTCGATGTCGAACGTGGTCAGGATCAGCACGCCGGCGGTGCCCTCGGACGTGATCGCGCGCGTGGCCTCGATCCCGTCCATCCCGGGCATCCGGATGTCCATGCACACCACGTCCGGCCGCAGCGCCCTCGCCTGGGTGAGCGCGGCTCGCCCGTCCCCCGCCTCGCCCACCACGCTGAGGTCGGCGGTGTTGTCGATGATCGCGCGCAAGCCGGCCCGGATCGCGGCGTGGTCGTCGGCCAGCAACACCGAGGTGGTCATGGTCGCGGCTCCGAGGTCATCGTGGCGGGCTGGGCGGCGTGGTCGCCGGCGCGGGGTGGCAGCGGCAGGCTGACCCGAACGGTCCAGGCGTCGTCGGAGTGCGTGATGGTGCAGGCGCCGCCGAGCCGGGCCGCCCGCAGACGCATGCTCGGCACCCCCATCCCGTCGCTGCCGGCGGTCCGCGCAATGGTCAGGGTGTTGGTGAGGGTCACGTCCACGGTGTCCGGGGTGGTGGTCACCGAGAGCCGGGCCCGGCTCCCGGGCGCGTGCTTGACGACATTGGTCAGGGCCTCCTGCACGATCCGATACAGCGAGTGGTCGATCATCGTCGGAAGTTCCACGTGGTCGGGCAGCTCGACCTCGATCGCGACCCCCGCGGCCCGCGCCGACTCCGCCAGCAGCGAGATCTGGTCGAGGGCGCCGGGCCCGTCCGGAGCCGCGGGGGTGGCGTCGCCGCCGGCGCTCAACAGGTCGATCATCGACCTCATCTGTGCCAGGGCCGCCAGGCTGTTCTCGCGGATCGCCCGGATCGAGGACAGCTCGGCGCCGGGCGGTGCGGCGTTCAGCACCGCCTCGGCGTGGATCGCAATCGCCGAGAGCTGGCCCGCGATGGTGTCGTGGAGGTCACGGGCGATCTGTTCACGCTCCTCGGTGACGGCGAGCGCGGTGTCCAGGGCGGCCATCGCGCTCGACTGGGTGGCCAGCCGTTGCTCGAGGTCGGCACGTTCGCGCTCGGCGTCGGCGATGGTGCGATGGGTGCGGACGTTACCCGCCCACCAGATCGGGATCAGGCAGATCACGAAGGCCTGCATCATGGCGGCCAGCGCCAGCTGCACGTCGGTGGTGAGCGCGTACAGCGCCGCCACCGATCCCAGCGCGAGGCCGGCCGCCACCAGCACGGTGATCCGGCTGACCCGGCGGGTGCCGTTGAGCGTGGCCGAGAACAACATCTCGAACAGCAGCACGAAGATCGGGATCGATCCCCCGGCCGCCAACCCGGCCAGCACCGATGCACCGGTGACCACCAGCATCGCCGGCACCGCGCGGGTGCGGAACACCAGGCCGGCCGACCCGGTGATCACGACGGGGATCCAGAACATCAGCGGCACGGAGGGCGCCTCATCGTAGAGGCGAACCGTGCCGATGCCGCTGGCGTAGAGGAGCAGGCAGACGGCGAGGTAGGCGCCGGCCACCGCGAGGTCATGGGGCCGGGTCCACCGGCCCCATCCGCGCGGCGGTGCGGGAGGTCCGCTGGGCGACATGACCTCAGGCTATCGACGCACGTCGCCGCGCTGGTCCGTCCGCAGAAGGAGCCTGCGGTGGCACGAAGTGATGACGCCGGGGTGGCACCGATGACTCACGCCTGCGCGGCCGGGCCCGCCCAGGCTGGACGGCATGAAGCACTGGATGATCCACACCGTCGTCTTCGCCGCCGCGCAGGTCGCGTTCGCCGTGATCGGCTACTCCTGGCCCTGGGAGGTGCTCACCGGGAACGAGTCGTTCTCGACGATCATCACCGGTGCGTCCGACTCGTCGATCCCGGTCGCCAACCCCAGTCGGATCTGGACCATCGTCTGGCTCGTCGACACCGTCTGGACGCTGGTCGCCGGTGCCGGGCGCCGCCCGTCGGCCGCCGAAGCCCAGGGCGGTGCCCGATGATCGAACTCATCCGCGAGAACCCCGTCGTCGCCGTGATCGCCCTGTGCGAGATCGGCCTGTGGGCACTGCTGGGCGCCGGGCTGGTCGCGCGCTACATCCTGCGGTTGCGCCTGGTCAGCACGGTGCTGCTCGCGTGCATCCCGCTCCTGGACGTGGTCCTGGTCGTCGCCACGGCGCTCGACCTGCACCACGGCAGCCCGGTCGAGCTGGTGCACGGCCTCGCCGGCATCTACCTCGGGTTCAGCGTGGCGTTCGGGCCGACGATCGTCCGCTGGGCTGACGCCCGGTTCGCGCACCGATTCGCCGGCGGACCGCCGCCGGTCAAGCCGCCCAAGCACGGTCCCGGCCGGCGCGCCCACCTGTGGCGCGAGTGGAGCCGGGTGGTGACGGCCGCGGCGATCGCCAGCGCCGTGCTGCTCTTTCTCATCGTCGTCATCGCAACCGACGATCAGGCCGGCCCGCTGTGGTGGTGGATCGGGCGAGCGTGGCTCATCGTGGGGATCTGGCTGGTCGCGGGCCCGCTGTGGGAGTCCGGCGGCTCCAGCGACGAGGACGAACGCGCGGAGCCTGCTCGCCAGGTCTGATGCCGCGCGGTTCGGCTGAATGAGCGGGCCGGACTCCGCTGACCTGGGCTCTTGGCCCGGGAAACAGCCGTACTGTCGGCTTATGGTCCGTGACGTGTGGGCGGCGGGCGACGCATACGAGGCATACGTCGGACGGTGGAGTAGCCGCGTCGCTGAGGCGCTCCTGCACCGGTTGGACGTTTCGTCGGGGGCGCGTTGGCTGGACGCGGGATGCGGCACCGGGGCGCTGACCGCGGCGATCCTCGCCACCGAGGATCCGGCCGAGGTCGTCGGCGTCGACCCGTCCGAGGGGTTTCTGGCCACCGCCCGCAGCCGGATCGACGACAGGCGGGTGACGTTTCTCGCCGGAGACGCCCAGGCGCTGCCACTGCCCGACAACACGGTCGACGCCGTCGTCAGCGGGCTGGTGCTCAACTTCGTCCCCGACCCGGGCGGCGCGGTGGCCGAGTTCGTCCGGGTCACCGTCCCGGGCGGCACCGCGGCTGCCTACGTCTGGGACTACGCCGAGGGCATGGGCATGATGCGGCAGTTCTGGGACGCCGCCACCCTGCACGACCCGGCCGCGGCGGATGAGGGCCCTCGGTTCCCGCTGTGCCGCCCGGAGCCGCTGCGTCGACTGTGGGAGGACGCCGGACTGCACGACCCGACGGTCGCGGCCATCGAGCTGCCCACCGTCTTCGCGGACTTCGATGATTACTGGACGCCGTTCCTGGGTGGTCAGGGACCGGCACCCGCGTACGTCATGTCCCTGCCAGCCGACGACCGCGCCGCGCTCCGCGAGCTGCTCCGCGCACGGCTGCCGGCCGGTCCGGACGGGTCGATCCCGCTCACGGCGAAGGCCTGGGCGGTCTGGGGACGCACCGAGGGGTAGCCGTCGCAGCACGCGCGGCTGGATCGACCGAGGCACTTGCAACCAGAAACCAGGCAGAAACCGCCGCCCGTTAATTGTTGACGTGAACGGACCGATCGCGGCTCGACCCGATGCCCGCCAGTCGCCTGCCAAGAGGTAGATCCTGTGAGTCCACTGACGAGACGACGTCGTCGTGATCTCGGCGCGAGCAACGGCCGGGATCGGATGAGCTGATGCCGGTGACTGCGGCACCACAGATCCCCGCGGCTCACCTGCCCTCGTTGCTCGGCGGGTCTCGTGAAGGTCTTGCCGAGGTGGTGGCAGCGCTGGACGAGGCCGTCCACGCGGCCCTGACCGCACGGCGTCACCGTGGTCCGATGCCGATCGGCTCGCCTTCCCAGGTCCTGGCTGCGGCGGCCGACGCGTTGGGGCCGGCGACCGTGCCAACCGAAGGCATCGGCGCCGCTGCTGCGCTGCGCAAGCTGGCCCGGATCGTCGCGGCGTACGGCCTCGATCTGTCCCACCCCAAGGCCGCCGCGCACCTACAACCGCCACCGCTGGGCGTCGCGGTGGCCGCGGACGCGCTGGCCAGCTCGACCAATGCCTCCCTCGACACCTACGATTCCGGGCCGTCGGCCATCGCCGTGGAACGCTGGCTGATCCGTGCGCTCGCTGGGCTGGCCGGTCTCGGCCACAGCGCGGACGGCGTGCTCACTCCGGGCGGGTCCATGTCCAATCTCCTCGGCCTGCTGCTGGCGAGGGACGCGGCCGCGATGCGCCGCGGGGTCGACGTGCGCGAGCACGGGGTAGCTGGCCTGCCCGGCCCGGTCGTGCTGTGCTCGGAGCTGGCGCATTTCTCGGTGCAGCGGGCCTGTGCGGCGCTGGGGCTGGGTGAGCAGGCCGTGCGAGCGGTACCCACCGACCACGACCGGCGGATGCGACCGGCGGCGTTGGACGCGATGCTGCGCCGCCTCGGCCCGGCCCACACTCCGCTGGCCGTCGTCGCCACGGCCGGTACCACGGACTTCGGCAGCATCGATCCGCTGCCGCTGATCGCCGAAGTCGCCGCCGACCACGGCATCTGGCTGCACGTCGATGCCGCCTACGGCTTCGGCTCGGTGTTCTCCGACCGCTTGGGTGTCAAGCTCGCCGGGCTGGAACTGGCCGACTCGATCACCCTCGACCTCCACAAGATCGGCTGGCAACCGGCGGCTGCCAGCGTGCTGCTGGTCTCGGACGTCTCGGCGTTCGCCGCGTTGGACCGAGAAGTGGCCTACCTCAACCCGGCCGACGACGCCGATGCGGGCTACGACGGCCTCCTGGGCCGAAGTCTGCAGACCACACGCCGGCCGGACGCGCTGAAGATGGCTGCCACCCTGCTGGCCCACGGCCGCCAGGGGCTTGGTGCGATGGTCGACGCCTGCCACGACCTCGCCCGCCATGCCGAACGACGGATCCGCGACGAGACCGAGCTGTACCTGGTCTCACCCGCCGAGCTGACCACGGTCGTCTTCCGCTACGGCCACGACCGTCACGCCCCCGACGTGGCCGACCGGGTCAACAGCGAGCTACGACGACGCTTGCTGGAGTCCGGTGAAGCGCTGATCGGCCGCACCGCCGCGCGCTTGGACGGGCCCGGCTCACCGGAACGCGTCTGCCTGAAGCTCACCCTGCTCAATCCGACGGCCACCCATCAGGACATCGACGCGCTCGTTGAGGTCGTGCTCGCGGGCGGTCGAGACTGCAGCGCCAACGAGGAGGTGGTGTAACCCGTGCGCAGACGCAGCTCACAGACGCGCGCACGCCCCGTTCGTCCCGCTCGAGCGTCACAGGGGACACCTTGAACCGCTCCTTGATCGGTGTAGCTGTGGTGGAGGAGACCCATGTTGTCGCGCCGTGTTGAGCTCGATGGACTGACGGCCCGCGGTCTGGCCGACGTTGCCGATGGTGACGTCGAGCAGTTCTACCGCCGGCTTCTCGAGCCCGTCTTCCCGTCGGTCGAATTGGTGACGCTCGAGCAGTTGCTCGACTCCCGCAGCCGCGCTGGGGCAGACGGCGTCTTCGTGTTCGATGGTGACGAGCTGGTCGCGGGCCTCACCACGCAGGAGTACTGCCAGGGCCAGCTGGTACTGATGGAGTACCTCGCGGTGTCCTCGCATGTTCGCGGCCGCGGCATAGGCGGGGCGCTGGTGAATGCCGTCCTTGCGGAGTACCTGCCAGATGTGCCAGTGCTGGGCGAGATCGAGGATCCCCGGTACGTGGCCGCCGCTCGGGGTGCCGATCCGGTGGCCAGGGTGCGGCTCTACGATCGGCTCGGTGCCGCGCTCGTCCCGGTACCCTACGTGCAGCCGTCATTGCGGCCAGGGTCGCCGAGGGGCGAGGACATGCTGCTCATGGTGTGGCCCCCTCGCCACGGGCTCGACCGTAAGCTTGTCGTCGACTTCCTCGATGACTACTACACGTCATGTGAGGGCTCCGACGTGGTGGCCGGCGACATGGCCTACGCCCGCCTTCGGTGGGCTTGCGGCAGCGGTCCTGGGCAGTTTCGCCTGGCCACCTTCGCCGAGCTGACAGCCGCCCGGCCCGATCCGTCCTAACCGCCCCGGCCGCCTCCCGAAACAGGAGACAGCCGCGACGTCCTGGCGCTGCTGCACAAAGGCAAAGAGGCTCTCTCCGATGTCTCGGAAAGAGCCTCTGACCTGCGGTGGAGCTGAGGGGACTCGAACCCCTGACCCCCTCCATGCCATGGACGCGCGGGATGGTCGCCAGCGGTCTTTGGCGTGGTGGCGTGGCCGTCGCATGTCTCGGTCGGCCGGGGTTGGTCTCCCCCGCTGCTGTACTTCCGTGCTGTACTTCGTGGCGCTCTGGCTGCTGGTTGACGCTTACGTGTCAGCTCGGGTCGCTGTCGGTGACTGGTCCCGGTTGGTGGTCGTGCGGGGCGGTTGCCCCCGTGTTCTTGGGGGGCCTGCCCCGCGCGTTAGCTGCCTCACGGCCTGGCAGGCTGGCCGTCAAGGGTCGAAGATCGCGCAGCGACGTCATGATGCTTCGCCAGGTGAGCGTGACCGGCAGCCGACGTCGTGGGTGGCGAAGGATCATGGCGCCCTTGACGGGGAGCAGGCCGTGAGATGGGAACGTAAGACGCGCTGCCCGAGAGGACCACGTCGGAACGTGGCGCACCACGGTCACGGCCGCATGCCGGCCGATTGGAGAGACCACGGCCCGTAGCCGGGCCGTACCCCGGTGCCGGGGTCGTTCGCATGGTGACAACTCCACGTCATCGCGAACGGCCCCGCTTTGCGTGTTGCGCCCAGCCGCGCCGCAGCCCGTAACGCAGCGAAGCGGAGTGGAGGGCGTCAGCGGCGAGTCCTTCGGCGGCGGGCGCTCCCGGCCCCATCGGGGCCGGTCTTGAAGACGTAGAGAAACTTGTCAGCGAGCGATCTAGGCTCGCATGCATGGCCAAAGACTCGGACGATCGTTCCTTCCGAGGGATCGCATGTCCACGCTGCGGTCATTTGGTCGGTGCGATGACCGACGCCCACTACGACGAGTACTTTCGGAACGGTCTATCTACATGCGACGGGTGCCAGCAGAGGTTTGACCCGTGGACGCTTATGGTCGATCAGCTAAGGCGGGATCATCCGTATCAGCCCGGAATCGTTACACTAGGCTTCGCAGCAATCACCTATGCGAGATTTTCGCTTGGCCGCCACAAGAGCCAAAGAATAGCACTGAGCAGTCTGCGCGTTCCCGCTGACGCGCGCCTAGCTCGGGTGATGTTCAATTCAGATTTGGCGGAAGGTGGCTTCATCCGGGCCGTCTCTTCGGAACAGGTGATTCGGCGAGACTACATTAGTGACGTGATAGACGTGTATGGCGTTCCGATGGGCAATAATCCACCGGCTGCCTCGTCGGTTCTCATGCGGGCCATCTGGATTCGTCCACATGAGGATCCTGAGATGGAGCAGCTCGTGGCCGCCGCTGAGGCGTTTAGCAATCGGTCGTATCGGCAAGTTGTCCTGTCGGCAAGCGTCGCAGTCGAAGAGAAGCTCTTCGCAATCATGAGCGAATTCTTTGTTAGATTTGGCGGCAAGGACAGAGTGGACAGCTTTCTTCGCCAGGGCGCAACCTATGGCCACCAAGTTGGTTTCATGCTGCCCGCGCTTATGTCGTTCACGTCGGCGCCCCCTATGCCCGAAAAGCTACGTGCAGGGCTCGCAGAATTGAAGCGCTTGAGAAACAAGGTGGCTCATAAGCGCGAGGAGATCACGATCGCTCAGGCAGCGGGCGCACTAGTTGCGGCGACGTTTGGCTATTGGTATCTGAAGCTCTACGGGCCTCTGCTATTGGGCGTTCGTCCCCCGTTTGGCGATCCCCTCGCGACCTGACTGCACGTGCGAACCGAGATCACGATCACTAGGATTTCTGAAGACGTCAGCGGGCTTAAGCCAAATGTCTCCGTAGTCGGCCAGTCTCACGCGAGTGTGTCCTGCGTCCCAACTGATCGCGTCACCTTGTATCCAGGTCTCGCCGACGTCTTCGAGAACGATCCGTGCGACGACGCGGATCGGATCTTGTTCGGCGAGCTGGTCCGGACGAGGCGGCCAATGCTCGTTGAGGATATGGGTGACCATCCCCGAAGTATCGAACATACGTTTGCATGATCGGTAGTGGCCACGCGGCGTCCATGGCCCGTGCGGCGAATGCCCGCCCTGCGACACTGGCAGCTCGGCTTAGGGTCTGCTCATGCTGACGTGGACCTTGAGCGGGATAGGGCGCCGAGGATGTCCCCCTGTGACTCAAAAATGGTCTTCTCTGCTGCCTTGTCGAGGAAGCCCGTCTCGGTCTGCGTGAATACAGCTTGCACAAGAGCGGCAGTCACTACGTCACGAGCTTCGTCGGTCGACACTGACTCAACAAATAGTCCATACGTGTCGAGAGCATTTCGCTTTTGTTCATTGGCAACGCGAAGATGCGTATTTGCACGATAAGCGCGCACGCAGAAGGCGACCGCGTACGAAACGACACCAAGGAGGAAGAGCCTCACTACCAGTTGACGTGTAAAGTCGAGCCACACTCGGTTGTCTGGCGTATCTTGTGGCACCGAGATCGAGGGTAGCAAAATTATGGCGAGTACGACGAGGACGGCCGCCGATGCTGCTGCTCCGATAAGATACCAGCGAGCGGTCGCGCGGTGCCCATTCGCTTGAGTCTGATAGTAGGTCGAGAGTTTCCCTGCGCCGACCTCTCCGGCCAGGGCCCGTACCTTCGCGAGCATCGCATCGGTTTCCCTACTTGCCATCTGGGCCGTTGCGATGAGGCTGCGCGCTTCTTCGACAAGTCCTCCGAGCTCGACATTCTCTGCGCGGATCTGGGGCTTTAGATTGCTCAGTATCCAGTCGCAATGTGCAGAGAGTTGCCCTTGGATTTGTTCACGCGCCGAGTGTGCATTCCCTTGCGTCAAGTTTACGGACGCCATCTGGTTCATCTGATCCAGAATTTGCGGGAATTGGCGATGTGCTTCACTCAGTGATGAATCGGATACTTCGTCCACAGGCTCGCGATCATACGCAAGTCCAACCTTGCGAATTACGCGCAGGAGCGCTACTTGCTCGCCGAAGTTGAGTTGACCCAACTCCTGTTCACGGACAAGGGAATCAAGTTTTTCATCGCTCATTTGATCGAGGTATTGGGTTAGTTCTCCCATGTTGACCGCCATGTGTTGGGTTTGGTTGCCTCGGCCTGTCTACTACAGGAGGCACGTTCCGTCATGGATTTGGACAAATGGACCCGTCGTCGCGGGACGCGCATCGGGGAGCGTCCTGACGGCCAGCGCTCCTCGGTGCCAGGCGGGCACACCAAGATTCGAACATGCGTTCACATGGTCGATTGTTGGTCGCCTCCACAACTGAGCTACATGGCTAGTCTGATCGTTCTGACATACCGCCAGCGATACATGCGTTCGTCGCGGTCGACTTCCAGAATTTGCACCGTCCTGATCGGGATGGGCACGCTGGCGACTTCAAGCTGGGCCAACTCCGTAAGGACGTCATCAGAGTCGCGATCTCGGTCGTTGTAGGCGACAGTGACGTGTGGCCTGAAGCCGTCGACTGGGCCGTCCAGCCGATCTGATCCGATGGCACTCGCGATGCCCGCTCGAATCGCCGCCTTGATGGCAACCAGCGGCTCCTGTGGGATCGCCGGAAGGACTAGCGCCTCCTGGTGCACGGACAGTGGCCCGAACCCCTGCTCGGACGTGTCCATGGTCGCGAGCCGCTCCCCCACTGCGGCCACGATGGCGTCTAGTTCGGCCGGAGTGATCTCATCCACGAAACCCACACCTTGGATCGTGAGGTGTCGCCACTGGCGAGGGATCATGGTCAGGCCAGACACGGGAGCCAGTGCCGACTGATAGGTGTCGATCAGCTCGTGCAGGGCGTCGTCACGTTCAAATGTTGCGAAGATGCTGTAGAAGCGTCGCCCCACTCGCCAGCCGGGCCGCCACCACCAGTGGTCGCGCATGGTCTCGGCGTGGGGATATGGCAACGTCAGCTCGTCAGACATCGGAAGCGTCACCCGACCCGTCGGGCTCCTGGTCGATCGCGTAGTCGTCCACGATGATCACCGAATCCGCTGCCCAGGTGGACTCGGAGATCTCCAGAACGGTGCCGTCTTCGGCGCGTGCCACGTGCATCACATGCAGGATCGGTGCACCGATGGGCAGGTCGAGGACATCGGCCTCCACCGGAGTCGGCATGCGGGAGGTCCAGTGATCCCGCGCTTGCGCGTACTTCTTGCCTGCCAAATCCTCGACGCACAAGAACAACGCCTTGGGTACGACGGTGGGCTTCTCCAGGTACGTGCCGCCCGCGAAGTCGAGCGGGATATAACTAGCTCCGACCTCGACGACTCGTCCTGACTCGTCGTGTAGATGTCGGCGTCGCACGACCACTTGCTCATGCCCTGCTCCGAGCTGTTCGGCCACCTCGGCAGGTGGTTCCTGGCGACCGGCGAACACGATCTCGTGCTTCAGGTGCGACGTGAGGAGCTTCTCGTCCGCTCGCGCACGCCCATAACGCTTGCGGGACTGGCGCTGTAGGCGCCGATCCTCGCGCACGAACGTGCCGATTCCGTGCCTCGTCTCGACTAGCCCTTCCGCTCGAAGGACCGCCAGAGCCTGTCGAACGGTTGGCGGGCTGACCCTGAACTGCTCGACCATCACAGCTTCGGTAGGCAGTCGTGTGCCAACGGCGTACTCACCCGTCCTGATGCGACGCCGCAGGTCATCGGCAAGTCGCAGGTACTTGGGTGCGCCGGGTCCGGCGTCTGTCATCTCGGATCCTCATCTCATTTGCGTGTGTCTGTGCACGCATCTCTGAGATTACTCCTCATGAGGACTTGACGACAGGAGGAGTGACGCGCATCATGGTTATCAAGTCCTCATGAAGACATGAGGACATGCACACCGTCAAGGTGGCTGGCCCGTTCGAGTCGGGCGTGTGCACGGACCGAGAGTCCAGTGAGCTCCAGCACCCAGAGGGGGTGCGCTCACACAGCAGAAGGGATGGGGCCATGCGATTGCTGGTCGACACCACGGGCAAGAAGTTCACGGTCACCAAGGACGTGGCGGAGAAGACCGACCAGAACGGTCGGCAGAAGATGGATCGCAACACGCAGGAGCCGTTGTGGACGGTTCAGGTGATGGCGCTCGACGAGACGGGTGGAGAGATGCTCAACGTGACCCTGGCGGGCAATGCTGCCCCGAAGGTGACCGTTGGCGTCGACGTCAACCCGGTCGAGCTTGAAGCCCTGCCTTGGGCCACCAACGGCAAGAACGGCGTGGCGTACCGCGCGAAGTCCCTCAACCCACTGAGCGCGTCGAAGGCCGCCTGATCCAGCGCCGTGCCAAGCACTACCCGTGATTCCCACCAGGCCGCGAGCGCGGTCATGACACCACCGACGGCCAGTCGTGCCGTCACATCGCAAGAGATCAACAACGCGGCCAACTTGGTCGCCACGTAGGAAACGACCCCCATGAAGGGGGCCGCTTCACCATCCAAGCAGACGCGGGGCCGGGACCGGCTACCAGACCTTCCGGCCTCGTGTCTGTTCAAACCCAACCCCACTAGGAGGGGTGAGCCATGTCCAAGTCTAGGACCCGTGGCCGTTCAGGCCAAGGAGGAACAGCAGCACTGGAGATCTTCTCCCGGCCGAAGCAGTCGCTTCCGGTCGTGCTGCTCCTTGTTGTGTGGCGCTGGCGGTGGGAACTGATCACCATCGCCGCACTCATCGTCGCCAACATCATGTTGACCGACGCCACCGGGATGTCCGGTGTACTGATCCTGATCGGCGTGCTACTCGTGCTGATCGTCATTCCGCCGACCAGGCGGTTCATCCGCACCCGCATCTGGTGCGTCGTGACCCGCCACCGGCTGCGGGCCTGCCTGAACGAACTACGGACCCTGAACTACTCGGGGAACCTGCCGTTCATTCTGCACGCCCACGGCACCAAGGTCGGTGAATCGGTGTGGCTGTGGATGCGACCCGGACTGTCCTCCGGGGATCTGGAATCCCGCACCGAACACATCGCGGCTGCCTGCTGGGGCCGTGATGCCCGCATTCACCGCAACCGCCGCATGGCGGCACTCGTGCGGGTGGACATCGTGCGCCGTGACCCGCTCGCGAAGGCGGTCATCACCTCGCCCCTGATGGGCGACACCTCAGGTCTCGGCTCCCACGAGTCGAGCGAAGTTCCGGAGACCCTGATCGCCGCCACGGCGAACATCCCAGCTCCGGTTCACCAGCCCGTCGAGAACGACGAGCCCACCACATCCAAGAAGGCCCGCAAGGCCACCACCACCGCCATGACGGCTGTGGCTTCTCCGGTGGTCCTGATCGGTGGAGAGGACGTGAGCGACTATGTCTAACCGATTCTCGATGACGATCTATGACCCCATCTACTTGGGGCCAGACGAACGCGGCTGCGCCGTCACCGTCACCCTCGCCGGTCGCAACATCCTGATGGGAGGCGAACCCGGTAGCGGCAAGTCCGTCGCACTCAACAACGTCGTCGGACACGCCGCCCTGTGTGAGGACGTCAAACTCGTGCTGATCGACGGCAAGCTCGTGGAGCTTCTGCCGTGGGCGCGTATCGCCGACGAGTTCGTCGGCAACGACCCCATCAAGGCGAACATGGTCCTGGCCACACTCCAGGCCGAAATGGACCGCCGCTACGACCTCCTCGCCCGCTCCGGCAGGCGGAAGATCACCAAGACGGACGAGCTGCCCGCGATCATGCTCGTGATCGACGAGCTGGCCTACTTCTCCGTCACCGCAGGCACCAAGGACACCCAAGAGGCCTTCATCCGCCTCGTCCGCGACCTCGTCGCCCGTGGAAGGGCTGCCGGGATCATCGTTGTGGCTGCGACACAACGCCCGTCAGCAGACATCATCCCCACGAGCCTGCGGGATCTGTTCGCGTTCCGGCTGGCGTTCCGCTGCACCACCGACTCTTCGTCGGACATCATCCTCGGCGTCGGCTGGGCCAAGGAAGGCTACAGCGCCAAAAGGATCGCCCCCGAAGATCTCGGGGTCGGCTGGCTACTTGCCGAAGGTGGCAAGCCACGCCGCATCAAGACCGCCTACCTCTCCGACGAAGACATCCAAATCCTCGTCGGCCGGGCGGCCTGGGTCCGCGACATCACCACCACCTCGAAGGTGGGTGCCGCAGCATGACCACCAACCAGTCCAGGCGCAATGCTCGCGCCGTCAGCACGGACATCTTCGTCCACGTCCACGCCGACGCAGTCATCGACGGCGTCATCGAACACGACCAGGACGGCTGCCCCTACGTCGTCATCGGAATCAACGACGACAGCCATCTGGGTGTGACTCTGTTCATCAGGCACGCCGAAGCCCTGGTCAACCTCCTCGCCCAAGTGGACATGGCCTACCAGGAACTCACGGCCGCACCGTCCACCGTCGATGAGGACGGTGAAGCGGCATGAACAAGAGCACCAACAAGATGCCGCCGACGATCCCGCTGTTCGATGAGCCGGCCAGGGTCAGGAAGCCGAAGAACCGTTCGGTTCCCTCGGTGGCGTGGGGCAACTGCCCCGGCTGCCGCAAAGGCCGGGTCGGTGTCATCCGGACCGCGACACATCTGGTGTGGCGTGAGCACACCTACATGACATGGGGCGGCACGTCGATGACGTGCACCGCATCAGGCGTCCCTGTCTGCCGAGCCACCGAACGCACCCCCACCCTGCTCCAGCGCGGCCGCGTCACCTGCGACCACGAACGCACATATGGGGGTGCGGTGGCATGACCGTCAACATTCACGACGACTACGAGCCGGAGACGAACCGGGTCCGCGCCGCACGACGGGCGCTGAACGCCTACAAGGTCATCAAAGCCGTCCGGGCCGATGAACCCGAACGCGACCACGAAGGCATGCCATACGAGCCCCAGGCCTGGCTGGACTGGCACGAACACGACTACCAGCCCGCCACCAGGACCCTCAACAATGCGTTGGACAACCTGGAACTCGCACTCGGGGACACCTTCCCCGGACGGCACCCGTTCAACTTCGTCCCGCTGTGTCAGCGGATCATCACCAACGAATCCTGGTCGCACGCATGACCACGGCTTCGATGTTGGCTCTCACCCCCGAGGACACCACCTCGGGGGCGGGGGCGAGCACCGACACCACCACACCTTGGCCGACCTCGGCTGAGGCCATCGAGGCACTGAAACAAGGCTTCGATGACGACCTCACCGTGATCGAGCACCATGAGCACCGGATCAACCCGCGCACCTTCCCCTCGCCCACGACCCGGCCGTTCAACCCGGTGCAGGTCCAGCGCAACACCGCCTTCGCCCGGGGCACTCGCCCGGACTATGAGCGGTGGATCAACCACGTCACCCCGGCCGGGGAGTGCGCCCATCCCGTCGTCCTACGCGGAACCAGCCTGGTGATCGACAAGACCACCGGCGAAGTCCTGTCCTCCCGGTCGACGGAGGACATGCCCGACAAGGCCATCTACAAGGCTTGCGGCAACCGCCGCATCTCGGTGTGCCCCGCTTGCGCCGAGGTGTACCGCCAAGACACCTACCAGCTCGTTCTATCCGGGCTGGTCGGCGGCAAAGGCGTCCCCCAGACCGTGCAGACCCATCCGTCAGCGTTCCCCACCTTCACCGCCCCGAGTTTCGGGCTGGTGCACTCCCGGTGGGCCAAACACGACGAGCAGGCCAAGATCTGCCGCCCGCGCCGCAAACCCGATCCCTGCCCCCACGGGATCGACCAGCGCTGCTTCCAGCGCCACCACGAGGGCGAGAAGTGCCTCGGGCAGCCGCTGTGCCTGGACTGTTACGACCACCTCGGCCAAGTGGTGTGGAACCTGATGGCCGGCGAACTCTGGCGACGCACCATGGACAAGATCAAGAAGACCCTCCAGACGTGGGCCAAAGCGCACGACACCGTGATCCAGCTGGCCTACGCCAAGGTCGCCGAAATGCAGAACCGCGGGGTCGCCCACTTCCACGCCCTCATGCGCCTCGACGGCCTCGACTCCACCGACCGGTCGCGGGTGGTTCCGCCGCTCGAGCACGCCTCGTTCGCCATCCTCGACGACGCCATCCGCCACGCGGTCGCCACCACCCGGTTTCGCACCCCGAAGCACCCGGACAGCGAGGACGGCTGGCTCATCGAATGGGGACAGCAACTCGACGTGAAGCCGGTCCGGCTGTCGGCCAAGGATGCGATCACCGAAACCCAGGTCGCCGGATACCTGGCCAAGTACTCCACCAAAGCCACCGAGGCTGCCGGACACACCTCGATGCGACTCACTCCGGCAACGGTCGGCGACCACGGCCGCACCGACACCCACGTCGGACGGCTCATCCTCGCCTGCTGGAAGCTCGGCCGCTCCGGAGCCAACCTCGACCCCGAACAGCTCACCAAGAACAGCGGCCGATTCAACTACCGCCGCCTGCGCCGCTGGGCACACATGCTCGGCTTCGGCGGCCACTTCTCCACCAAGAGCCGCAAGTACTCCACCACCCTCCGAGCCCTGCGTGAGGTACGGCTGAACTGGCGACGCGAACACCACCGCACCGCCGAACACACCGACGACATCGAAACCACACTGATCGTCGGGCACTTCTCCTACGCCGCCACCGGCTGGCACACCACCGGAGACGAACTCCTCGCCCGCACCGCCGCCGCCCAAGCCCGCGAACACCGACGAGTAGCCCGCGAAGAACTCGAAGCCCTGTACCTGAACTGACCCACCGAACCCAGAGAGGAACGACATGATCGACACCCTGATAGTTCGCAGATGGCACACCGTTGCCGAGGTCGCGCAGATGCTCGGCTTCGGGCTGTCGAAGACGAAGATGCTGATCGCCACCGGCCAGATTCGCTCGGTGAAGGACGGCCGGAACCGTCGCGTCCTGCCTCAGTGGGTAGACGAATACGTCGCCCGGAAGGCCGACGAGGAGGCCGCGTGACCAAACCTCGAAGTCGCGCCAACGGCGAAGGGTCGATCTACCCTCACCGCAACGGCTACGCCGCCTACGCATGGGTCGTGACCCCGGTCGGGTTGCGCACCCGGAAGTACGTCTACGGCAAGACGCGAGACGAGGTTCACGACAAGTGGATCGCGTTGCAGAAGAAGGCCAAGGATGGGCCGGTGGCCACCAAGGTGCCCACGCTGGGCATGTACCTCATCTACTGGCTGCGCGAGGTGGTTCAGCCGAACATGAAGCCCAAGCCAGCCGAGACCTACGACATGCACGTTCGGCTTTACATCGCTCCGGCGCTCGGAGCCAAGCGACTCGACAAGCTGAATGTGCGTGACGTGCGTGCGTTCTTCAACGCGTTGGCGGTTACGTGTCAATGCTGCGCTCAGGGCAAGGACGCGGCTCGCCCGCTCAAGAAGCAGAAGTGCTGCGCTCGCGGGAACTGCTGCCACCAGGTGCTGTCTCGCACATCGTTGCAGGACGTGCGCAAGGTACTCCGGGTCGCGCTCAACAACGCCATCATCGATGAGCTGATCACGAAGAACCCGGCCGCTCTGGTCAAGCTCCCTGCCGCACGGGGACGGAAGGTCAAGCCGTGGTCGGCAGACGAAGCTCGGCAGTTCCTCGTGTCAGCCAAGGCCGACGATGATCCCTTCTACGCCGCCTACGTCCTCACCCTGGTGTGCGGGCTACGCCGGGGAGAGATTCTTGGGCTGCACTGGCCGGAGGTGGACCTTGAACACGCCCAAGTGACGCCCGCGTTCGGCCTCCAGCGGATCGGGGGAAAGCTGGTGTTCGGGGAGACCAAGACCGAAGCCTCCGACGCTCCCCTCCCCCTGCCAGGCATCTGCGTGGCCGCACTGCAAGATCGTCAGACTCAGCAAGCGAGGGATCGAGCCGAACTCGGCTTCTGGCCCGCCGACGAGCTGGTCTTCACTACTCGCATCGGGAGCGCGATCGATCCCCGGAACTTCAATCGCAGCTTCATGCGGCGGGCCGAGATCGCGGGTGTACGTCGCATCCGCGTTCACGACACGCGCCATACCTGCGGCACGCTCCTTGCGGCTCTCGACGTCCATCCTCGGGTGGCGATGCAGATCCTTCGTCACAGCAAGATCGACGTGACGATGGAGGTCTACACGCACGTGCCGTCCGAACTGACCCGGCGTGCCCTCAAGAAGTTGGGAGACAGCCTCGATGGCCTGGCGTCGTGATCATCCAGGGTCGGCTACTGCTGTACTTCGCTGCTGTACACATGGAAAGAGGCTCTCTCCGACTACTCGGAGAGAGCCTCTGACCTGGGGTGGAGCTGAGGGGACTCGAACCCCTGACCCCCTCCATGCCATGGAGGTGCGCTACCAGCTGCGCCACAGCCCCGCTGCCCGAACGGGCTCGGCAAGCTTAACGGACGGCGGCCCGAACTTCATAATCGGGTGGGGGCCGCATTCCGGCGGCTGGATCCGGCCGCCGGATCAGCCTTCTTCGATCACCACAGGGGTGGGCAAGGTGCCCGCATTGTGCTCGATCAGCGTCCAGCCGTGGTTGGTCTCGCGCAGGATCGACCACGCACAGTTGGACAGCCCGCCGACGTTGGTGAATCGGTCGAGCGGCATGCCGATCAGCGAGGCGATGCCCAGCCGCGCCGAACCGCCGTGGGTGGCGAGCACGGCCAGGCCGTCGTCGGACAGCTGCTTGGCGGCATCGTGGACGGCCTCGGCCACGCGGGTCGCGACCTCCTGGCGGGTCTCGCCGCCCCCCACCCGGAGCACCGGGTCGCCGGCGCGCCACGCCTTGTGTTCAGCCGGCCACTGCGCGGCGATCTCGGCGCCGGTGAGGCCCTGCCACTCCCCCGCGAAGGTCTCGCGCAGGCGTGGTTCGAGCTCGACGCCGAGGCCGACCAGGGAGGCGAGCGCGCCCATGGTGTCCTGAGCGCGCTGGAGATCGGAGGAGATCAGCAGCTCCGGCGACAGCGACGCCAGCCGCGCCGCGGCGTCACGTGCCTGCTGGCGGCCGACCTCGTCGAGCGCGACGTCGGTCTGGCCCTGGAAGCGGCCGGCGGCGTTCCATTCGGTACGGCCGTGGCGCCACAGGACGATCCGGCGGCTCACTCCTCGGCTCCGGCAGGACCTTCACGACCGACCCGGACACTCTCGGGCAGCGGGATGGTCGGGCAGTCCTTCCAGAGCCGCTCGAGGGAGTAGAAGACGCGATCCTCGGCGTGCTGGACGTGGACCACGATGTCGACGTAGTCGAGCAGGATCCAGCGGCCCTCCCGCTCACCCTCGCGGCGCACCGGCTTGGCGTCGAGCTCGCGCAGGCGTTCCTCGACGGCGTCGACGATGGCGCGCACCTGCCGGTCGTTGGACGCCGAGCACAGCACGAAGGCATCGGTGATGGAGAGTTGATCGGAGACGTCGAAGGCGATGATGTCGTCCGCGAGCTTGTCGGCTGCCGCTTCGGCGGCGGCCACGACGAGCGAGACGGCGTGATCGGTGGCGGGCAAGCGGTGGAACTCCTTCTGAGGACGTCGAGAGATGCCACCCTAGCGTCTCACGAACCGACGTAGAGCTGACGTTTGTTGATGTATTGGACGATTCCGTCAGGCACGAGGTACCAGATCGGGCTGTTGTCGGCGACCCGGGCTCGGCACTCCGTGGACGAGATGGCCAGAGCGGGCACCTCGACCAGTGTGACCTTGCCCTCGGGGAGGCCGGCGTCGCTGAGCACGTGGCCGGGGCGGGTGCATCCCACGAAATGAGCGAGGTCGAACAACTCCTCGTGATCGCGCCACGACAGGATCTGCTGCAACGCGTCGGCGCCGGTGATGAAGTACAGGTCCCACTCGGTGCCGCGCTCGGCACGCAGGTCGCGCAGCGTGTCGACGGTGTACGTGGGCCCCGGGCGGTCGATGTCGACCCGGCTGACCGCGAAGCGTGGGTTGGACGCCGTGGCGATGACCGTCATGAGGTAGCGGTCCTCGGCCGGAGTGACGCGTTCGTCGTCCTTCTGCCAGGGCTGGCCGGTGGGGACGAAGACGACCTCGTCGAGGCCGAACCAGTGCTGGACCTCGCTCGCGGCCACGAGGTGGCCGTGGTGGATGGGGTCGAACGTGCCACCCATGACGCCGAGCCGTTTGCGCGCGCTCACGGCCACAACCTAGCGCCCGGCCCGTGGATCAGGCGTGTGGCCGGCCCTTGCCGAACATCAGAGTGATCAGGAGCAGCGCGGCGAGGATGCCGAAGGCGCTCAGGCCCCAGCCGATCGCGGGAAAGCCCTCTTCGGCGTGGGTCTCTTCAGCCAGGCGCACGACCATCTCCATGCGGCGGAGTCTAGCCGAGCGCGGAGCTCAGCCGCGCACGTGGCCGTTACCGGCAGGCGTCGACCGCACGTCCTGATGGGCCACCGCGGGGTTTGCCGCGATGGCCCATGGTCTGTTCTCATGATCCGGCATGGGCGCACCGCCTGATCCGCCGGACTCCGCGCACCCCGGGCACGCCGGCACGTCTCCCATCCCACCGCACGACCACGGGCCGCCGGTCGACCGGTCGAGCGTGCGGTCCAGCCAGATCATCCGGTGGTGCGTCCACCTGTCCGTGACGATCGCATTCGCGGTCCCCGCCGGGCTGATCCTCGCCGCAACCCTCTCCCGCCGCGGGACGCTGGACGCGTTCACCCTCGTGCCCGTCGCCGTCGGCGGGTTCGCGGTGGTCGTCCTGGGCTGGCTGATCGTCGCGCTGCCGCGGCACTGGACCGCCCAGGGTGTCGACGTCCGCCCCTGCTGCCTCGGCATCGTGGCGCGCCCGATGTGGTGGTTCCGCGGCCGTCAGGCGTTCGTTGCCTGGGACGACGTTCATGCCATCGGACGAGGGACGCGGACGGCGGGTCGCGGGCCAGCTGTCTCGGGGCTGGCCGCGGTGCTCGACCGGCTCTCCAGCCTGGGTCACGAGGTGACCCTGCAGGTTCACCTGCATCGCGTCGACCCTCGGCTCAGCCTGCCGTCGTGGGTGACGCTCGTCCTTCCGGAGACGACGCCGGGCACCGCCACGCTCCCCCGCCTCGTCCTCACCGTGGCCGACGCCCCGCGAACCGGCGTCGAGCGGATGCTGGGAGCGGCCCGCGGCGACCTGTTCGACCTCGACCAGTCAGCACGACGTGCCACCGGCCGGCCGCCAGGGACTGCCCAGGAGCGAAGCAGGGCCGAGTGGGTGAGCTTGCGCGGCGCCGGGTTCGCCCCGCCGTGGTTGGGGAGGGCCGGACTCGCGGTTGTCATGATGGGCGCGGTCGCCGCGGCATGCCTCCTATACGCGGTCGTCGACGGCATCGTCCACGGATTCGAGGCCGACGAGCTCCCCGTCCTGGTCGTGCTCGCGACGGTCGCGGTGCCCGTGACCGGCTGGTCGATCTACAGCCTGCCCCGGCTGGTCACGGACCAGGGCGTTGCCGCCGACGACGCAGGCGTCACCCTCGCCCAGCAGCCGCGATGGTGGTTTCGCGGCACGCTGGTCCGGATTCCGTGGGCCGACGTGCGGTCGATCTCCGAGGACGTGCTGGTCACCGGCGACGCCAAGAACCGCATGTCCCATCTCGTCGTCGAACTGCGCCTTCATCGCCCGCAGCACGGCGTCGTGCCGACCTGGGTCGAGGTGAAGCGACGCCGGCAGACGTCCACGGCGCTGGTCATCATGCCGGGCGGCCGCCACCGGCACGGTCGGGTGGTGGCCGCGTTGCGCGCGGTTCGTCCCGACTACTTCCCGGTCTGACGCCCGTTGCCGGTCTGACGCCCCGTTGCCGGTCTGACGCCCAGCCGCCGCTAGCTCCGCACGTGGCCGTCGCCGGTGACGACGTAGGTGGTGGTGGTCAGCTCGGACAGGCCCATCGGCCCGCGGGCGTGCAGCTTCTGGGTGGAGATGCCGATCTCGGCGCCGAAGCCGAGCTGCTCGCCGTCGGTGAACCGAGTGGAGGCGTTGACCATCACCGCGGCGGAGTCGGTGGTGGCCGTGAAGCGCCGTGCGGCGGCGAGCGAGCGGGTCACGATGGCCTCGGTGTGGCCGCTGCCCCATCGCCGGATATGAGCCACGGCGTCGTCGAGGGAGTCGACCACCGCCGCCGCGAGATCGAGGGAGAGGTACTCGGCAGCCCAGTCGGCGTCGGTGGCCGCCACGACGCCGGGGTCGTGGGCGCGCACCCGCTCGTCGCCGTGCACGGTGACGCCGGCCTCGCGCAGCGCCACCAGCGCCGACGGGAGGAACTCCGCGGCCACGTCGGCATGGACGAGAAGGGTCTCGGCGGCGTTGCACACGCTCGGGCGGTGGGTCTTGGCGTTGAGCAGGATGGCCAGCGCCTGGTCGAGATCGGCGTCGGCGTCGACGTACACGTGGCAGTTGCCCACGCCGGTCTCGATCACCGGCACCGTCGACTCCTCGACCACGCTGCGGATCAGGCCGGCTCCCCCGCGCGGGATCAGCACGTCGACCAGCCCGCGCGCCCGCATGAGGTGCTTGGCCGGCTCGTGTCCCTCGCCGGGAACCAGCTGGACGGCGTCGGCCGGCAGCCCGGCGGACCGGACGGCGTCGCGCAGGACCTCGACGATGGCGGCGTTGGACGACAGCGCGCTGGACGAGCCACGGAGCAACACGGCGTTGCCGCTCTTGAGGGCCAGCCCGGCGGCGTCGGCGGTGACGTTGGGGCGGGCCTCGTAGATGATGCCCACGACGCCCAGCGGCACGCGCCGCTGGCTGACCTGCAGGCCGTTGGGGAGCGTGTAGCCGCGCACGACCTCACCCACCGGGTCAGGCAGCCCGGCCACCTGCCGCAGGCCGTGGGCCATCGCGGCGATCCGGGCGTCGTCGAGGCGGAGCCGGTCGACGATGGCCTCGTTGGTGCCGTGGTCGCGCGCGCGGGCGACGTCGGCGGCGTTGGCCTCGACGAGGGTGGACGTGTGCGCGGTCAGTGCCTCGGCCATCGCGATCAGGGCTGCGTCCTTCTCGGCCCGGGTGCGGACGGCGAGGTCGGCAGCCGCCACGCGGGCCCGCCGCGCCGCGTCCCGAACGCTGGACTCATGCGTCTCACTCACCACTCAACCCTACCCAGCGAAACCGACGTCGTCGGATTCCGCCTGGGGCTAGCATCGCCCGGTGCAGAGACCACAGCTCATCCTCGCCAGCATCCTGACGCTCACCGCCATCGCAGTCGGCGGCTGCGGCGGAGGGGCGAACGACACGACCGACGCATCGGAGACGTCCCCGCCGGCCACCGGCACGACCGATGCGGCCACTCCGACCGACGACCCCACCGACGAGCCGACCACACCGCCTGCCGCCGAGGTCACGGTCACCGTCGCCGCTCTGGCCGACGGCAACGACAAGACCGAGGCGATGTTCGAGCGGTACACCCAGTTCGAGACCGCCTTCTGGCAGTCCCTGGCCGCGGGCGCGGTGTCGGCCGAGCTGAGCACACTGGCCACCCCCGATGCCATGGTGGGCATCGAGACTGTCGTCACCGGACCGAACCACCCGGTCGGCGGGTCGGTCGCGATCACCCCGGTGCTCGAGGACGCCACCCTGGCCGATATCGGCTTCGGGCAGCCCTCGCTCACCGACGCCGTCATCACCGGATGCAGCGACCAGTCGCAGCTGCAGTACGAAGGCGGCGCTTCCGGCGGCCGGGTCACGATCCGCGCCGACCTCACCCTGGGCGACGACGGCTACGTCGTGACGAACTATGCGCTGGGCCCCGACGCCTGCTGAGTCGGGCTTCGGCGCGTGTCGCCGGTCAGCAGCACGAGATCGTCCCGGTGGACGACCTCGCGCTCGTACTCGGGCCCGAACTCGCGGGCCAGGTCGCGGGTCGAGCGGCCCAGCAGCGCGGGCAGCTCGGACGAGTCGTAGTTGACCAGCCCCCGGGCGATGGCGCGGCCCTGTTCGTCCACGAGGTCGACGGGGTCGCCGGCGACGAAGGTGCCGTCGACGGCCGTGATGCCGGGCGGGAGCAGCGAGCTGTGCCGCTCGACGACGGCTCGCACGGCTCCGGCGTCGAGGCGCAGGCTCCCTCGGCCGTCGGTGGCGTGTTCGAGCCAGAGGAGCCGCGTGGACCGGCGGGCGGCACGGGCGTGGAACCACGTCCCGACCGGCTCGCCGACGATCGCCCGGCCCGCCTCGGCGGCCGAGGTGAGCACGACGTCGATGCCCGATCCGGTGGCGATCGAGGCGGCTTCGACCTTCGTCTGCATGCCGCCGCTGCCCAGGCCGGAGCGCCCGGCGCGGCCGAGGTCGAGACCGTCGAGATCGGCCAGGCCGTGCACCTCGTCGATGCGCGTCGTGCCTGGCCGTCGGGGATCGCCGTCGTAGAGGGCGTCGACGTCGGAGAGCAGCACCAGTGCGTCGGCGTGGACGAGCTGGGCCACCAGCGCCGCGAGCCGGTCGTTGTCGCCGAAGCGGATCTCGTGGGTGGCCACGGTGTCGTTCTCGTTGACCACCGGGACGACGCCGAGCGCCAGCAGCTTGTGCAGCGTGCGGTAGGCGTTGCGGTAGTGGGCGCGGCGGGTGACGTCGTCGACGGTCAGCAGCACCTGACCGACGCGCAGGCCATGGGCCGCGAAGGCCGCGGTGTACCGGGCGATCAGCAGGCCCTGGCCGACGCTGGCCGCGGCCTGCTGGCGGGCGAGGTCACGCGGACGCCGCGGCATGCCGAGCGGGGCCAGCCCGGCGGCGATGGCACCCGACGACACGAGCGCGACCTCCCGGCCGGCCGCGCGGGCCTCGGCGAGGGTGTCGACGAGAGCGTTCACCCGGTCGTCGTCCAACCCTCCGGCGGCTGTCGTCAGGGACGACGAGCCGATCTTCACGACGAGCCGGGATGCGGCCGCGATGGCCTCGCGTCCGGCTCGTGGGCCGTCGATCACCGGCCCTCCCTCCTGTGACTGTGCGGATCCTCTGCCCGCTCCACCAGGGCTTCCCGCGCACCGCGAGGCCTGCAGGCCTGGTGCGGCAGGCGATCAGGTGGTGAACGTGATCATCTGTCGTCGAGTCGGCGGTCGGTGCCGCGGGGGCCGAGCAGCTCGGCGCCGGACTCGATCGTCGGTTCCCAATCGAAGATGACGGCGTCCTCGCCGCCGATGACGACCTCGTCGCCTGGCTGGGCGCCGGCCTTGACCAGCTCCTGCTCGATGCCGAGGCGGGCGAGCCGGTCAGCGAGGTAGCCCACCGCCTCGTCGTTGGCGAAGTCGGTCTGCCGGACCCAGCGCTCGGGCTTCACGCCCCGGATCCGGAACCGCTCGGTCTCGCGGGTGACCGTGAAGCCGCTGTCGCCCACCTCCTGCGGACGCAGGACCAGGCGGGTCGGCTCGGGCGGAGGCGCGGCAGCCCGGGCGGCGGCCACCACGGCGGCCATCGCGAACGTCAGCTCGCGCAGACCCGCGTGGCTCGCCGCCGACACCTCGAGCACCTGCCAGCCCCGGGCCTCGATCTCGGCACGCACGAAGTCCGCCAGTTCGCGGGCCTCAGGCACGTCGATCTTGTTCAGTGCCACCAGCCGGGGGCGTTCCTCGAGCCCGCCGTAACGCTCCAGCTCGGCCTCGATCACGTCGATGTCGCTGATCGGGTCGCGGCCGGGCTCGAGGGTGGCGCAGTCGACGACGTGGACGAGGGCCTTGCAGCGCTCGATGTGGCGCAGGAAGGTGTGGCCGAGGCCGCGCCCCTCGCTCGCCCCCTCGATCAGGCCCGGCACGTCCGCCACGGTGAACCGCACGTCGCCGGCCTCGACCACCCCGAGGTTGGGAACCAGTGTCGTGAACGGGTAATCGGCGATCTTCGGACGGGCCGCCGAGATGGCTGCGATCAGGCTCGACTTGCCGGCGCTGGGGAAACCCACCAGCCCGACGTCGGCGATGCTCTTGAGCTCGAGGACGACGTCGCGGGCGTCGCCGGGCTCCCCCAGCAGGGCGAACCCGGGCGCCTTGCGCTTAGTACTGGCCAGCGCGGCGTTGCCCAGCCCGCCGTTGCCGCCCTGGGCGACGACGAAACGGGTACCCGCGCCGACCAGGTCGACGATCTGCTCACCGTCGCGGGTCGAGACGACGGTGCCGTCGGGAACCTTGAGGATGACGTCGTCGCCGTTGGCGCCGTCGCGGTTGTCGCCCTGCCCGGCAGTGCCGTTGCGGGCCTTGCGGTGCGGCGAACGGTGGTACTCGAGCAGAGTGGTGGTGTTGGGATCGACGACGAGCACGACGTCTCCACCGCGGCCGCCGTTGCCGCCGTCAGGTCCGCCGAGGGGCTTGAACTTCTCCCGGCGGATCGACACGCAGCCGTGTCCGCCGTCGCCGGCCGCCACGTGCAGCACGACCCGATCGACGAACGAGGGAATCGCCATGGTGCTGTTCCCCTACCCCTTCACGCTCGTTGATCTTGGACTCAGTGGTCGGATGCTGCCGGAGGTCTGCTGGACGGCCCGCCCAGTCCAAGATCAACGCCGGAGGATCGGCGGGCCGAAAGCCGAAGGGCGGGCCGGTCGAGGTGACCGGCCCGCCCTTCGGGATGTTCGTGGTGTTACGCCCGAGCGGTGGTCACTCCACCGGAGGGACGATGTTGACGACCTTGCGGCCGCGCTTGACGCCGAACTCGACGGCGCCGGCAGCGGTGGCGAACAGGGTGTCGTCCTTGCCACGGCCGACGTTGTCACCCGGGTGGAAGTGGGTGCCACGCTGGCGGACGATGATCTCGCCGGAGTTGACCAGCTGGCCGCCGAAGCGCTTCACACCCAGCCGCTGAGCGTTGGAGTCGCGCCCGTTCTTGCTGGACGAGGCGCCCTTCTTGTGAGCCATAGCGGTGCCTGCCTACTTCGTCTCGATGCCGGTGACCTTGACCTGGGTGTAATGCTGACGGTGCCCCTGGCGCCGTCGGTAACCGGTCTTGTTCTTGTATCGGAGGATGTGGATCTTCGGACCCTTGGTGGCTCCGAGGATCTCGGCGGTGACCGCCACGTCGGCGAGCTTGCTCGCCTCGGAGGTGACGGTGTCGCCGTCGACGAGGAGAACCGCCGGCAGCGACACGGACGCACCGACCTCGCCGTCGAGCCGATCGACGTCGATGACGTCTCCGACGGACACCTTCTTCTGGTTGCCGCCGCTGCGGACGATCGCGTACACCGCGGACTCACTCTCTCGTTCGGGCTTTTCGGGCACGCGCGCCTCGCTGGTGGGCAGGCACGCGGAGTCAGGGCGCGAATCGCGCCGACGACCCAGGATACGGACTTCGGCTCTGCTGGGTCAAACCGGCAGCGGCCCGAGTGGGTGATCGACTGCCTCGACGACCACGGACCCGGGCCACCACCGGCTCAACTGGTGGGGAACGTCAACGGTTCGGGCTCGGCCGACACGGCGTCCGGCTTCCCCGACGGGCGCTCGGCGCGTCGGCGTGGCCGTCGAGCCGGAGCCTTCTCGGGGGTCGAGACCGGCTCGCCCGTCGACTCGGCTGCCGACCCTGCCGAGGGCGACGCAACCGGTGCATCGACGACCGGCTCGGACACCGAATCGGCGACCGGACCGGTGGGCTCAGCAGTGGTGGCGGCCGCCGCGGGCGCGGTGTCCGCGGCGGACTCCGAGGACTCGCCGGACGCGTCGTCCGGGCTGGTCGGCTGGGGCTCGGGCTTGCCGGCGGGCCGGCGGGCCCTCCGGCGTCCGCGCCCGGCCGGAGCGTTCTCCGGAGCAGCCTGGGCCGCCTGAGCGGACTGAGCCGCCTGAGCGGCCTCGGGCTGCTGGGTGACCGCGGCGGGTTCGCCGTCGGGCGACCCAGAGAGCTCGCCGTCTGCCGGGCCCGCGGGCTCCGACGACCCGTCCGCGTGCTCCGCCCCGTTCGCGACCGGGATGAGATCGGCCGGGGAGGCAGCCCCGGGCTCGGCCAGGGCCTCCAGCTTGGGGGCGTGGGCCGCGGTGTCGGCGACCGGTGCCTTCTCGGCCTGCTCGCCCCGGCGCCGGCGTCCACGCCGCTCCGAGCGCGACGGTCCGTCGTCGGGAGCGCTCTGCCGGTCGGACTCGATCGGATGGGCGTGCAGGACCACGCCGCGGCCGTTGCAGTGGGGGCACGGCTCGCTGAACGCCTCGAGCAGCCCGGTGCCGATGCGCTTGCGGGTCATCTGCACCAATCCGAGGGAGGTGACCTCGGCGACCTGGTGCTTGGTGCGGTCGCGGCCCAGGCACTCGACCAGGCGCCGCAGCACGAGGTCGCGGTTGGCCTCGAGCACCATGTCGATGAAGTCGATCACGATGATGCCGCCGATGTCGCGCAACCGCAGCTGGCGCACGATCTCCTCGGCCGCCTCGAGGTTGTTCTTGGTGACGGTCTCCTCGAGGTTGCCGCCGGATCCGGTGAACTTGCCGGTGTTGACGTCGACGACGGTCATCGCCTCGGTGCGGTCGATGACCAGCGATCCGCCGCTGGGCAGCCACACCTTCCGGTCGAGCGCCTTGGCGATCTGCTCGTCGATGCGGAACGCGGCGAAGACGTCGCCGTTGCTGGTCCACTTCTCGACGCGGTCGTGCAGCGATCCGGCCACGCTCGTGACGTACTCGTCGATGGTCTCCCAGGCGCCGTCGCCGGAGACCACGAGCTTGGCGAAGTCCTCGTTGAACAGGTCGCGGACCACCTTGATCGCGAGGTCCGGCTCGCCCTGCAGCAGCGACGGCGCGTTGTTGCCGGCGGCCTTCTTCTGGATCGCCTCCCACTGCGCCTGCAGGCGAGACACGTCGTTGGTCAGCTCCTCCTCCGACGCGCCTTCGGCCGCCGTACGGACGATGACGCCGGCGTCCTCGGGGACGACCTGCTTGAGGATCTTCTTCAGCCGGGTGCGCTCGGTGTCGGGCAGCTTGCGGCTGATCCCGCTCATCGAGCCGCCGGGGACGTAGACGACGTAGCGCCCGGGCAGGCTGACCTGGCCGGTGAGGCGGGCGCCCTTGTGACCGATGGGGTCCTTGGTGACCTGGACCAGAACCGGCTGGCCGGACTTGAGGACGTCCTCGATCCGCTTCGGGCCGTCGGCCTTGCCCATGCCGGACCAGTCGACCTCGCCGGCGTACAGCACGGCGTTGCGGCCGCGGCCGATGTCGACGAACGCGGCCTCCATGGCGGGCAGCACGTTCTGCACCCGGCCCAGGTAGACGTTGCCGATCAGCGACTGCTGGGACGCCCGGCTGACGTAGTGCTCGACCAGCACGTCGTCCTCGAGCACGGCGATCTGGGTGAGGTCGCCGGACTGGCGCACGGCCATGACGCGGTCGACGGCCTCGCGGCGGGCCAGGAACTCGGCCTCGGAGAGGATCGGCGGACGGCGCCGGCCGGCCTCGCGACCCTCGCGGCGGCGCTGCTTCTTGGCTTCGAGGCGGGTCGAGCCCTTGACCGAGGTGACCTCGTCGTCGACCTCACGCGAGTCGCGGACCCGGACCACCGTGTTCGGCGGGTCGTCGGGTCGGGCGTCGTCGCCCTCGCCGTCGCCACGGCGCTTGCGGCGACGCCGACGGCGGCGGGTGCCTGCCCCCTCGCCATCGCCCTCGCCCTCGGTGTCGCTGTCGTCGTCGGTGTCGGCAGGCTGCTCCGGCTCGGCATCGGCGGCCGGGCGCGACGCGTCGTCGTCGCTCGACTCGCCCTCAGGCGCGTCGTCGGCCTTGCGACGGCGGCCGCGACCGCCACGACGGCGGCGACGGCGCGGTGCGCCGGACTCGTCGTCGGAGTCCGCATCGGCGTCGGCGTCGGCGCCGTTGTCGGTGTCGGAGTCGGCCACCTCGGCGCCGGTCGGAGCGTCGGCCAGCGTGGTGTCAGCTGCCTCGTCGTCGTCAGCGAGGGCCGCGTCCGGATCGGCTGAGGTCTTCGCCGTGGGCGAGGTGGTAGGCGAGGCCGCGGACTTGGCCGCGGCCTTCGCGGCCGACTGGGCCGCCTCCTGGAACGTCGGCGGCTGGAACAGGACGGCGGCCTGGGGAGCGGCGGCGCGGCGGCTGCGGGGAGCGGCCGCGGCAGCCTCCTCCTCCGGGGCGGCTTCGGCTGCCGGTGCGGACTCGACGGCCTCGGCGGACGACGCAGTCGGCTGAGCTGCCGGCTCGGTCGCGGTCGCACCCGAGGTCACGCCATTGGCAGACTCGCCGGCCGGCTCGTCCGTGGGCTGATCGGCGGTCGAGGTCGCCGTGGCGGCGGTCTTCCGCGACTGGGACGCCCTCTTGCGCGGCGCGGCCTTCTTGGCGGGGGCGACGCTGGCGGTGTCCGTGCCCGAAGCTGCAGCGTCGGTGTCGGCCGCTGCGTCGGCCGGGATGGCATCGGCCGGAGCGGATTCCACGGGCGCCGACTCGGCGGGAGCCGGATCGGCCGGGGTCGCCGAGGCGGCCTTCTTGGCTGGTGCCTTGCGAGTGCGCCGACGCGGCGTGGTCGCCGCAGCTGTCGCCGGCTCCTCACCGGTGGGCGCGTCGCCCGAACCGGCCGTGGCCTCGGTCGATGCGGTCTCCGGGGAGACCGGCGGTCCGGCCGCCCGACTGGACGCGCGCCGCCGCCGAGGCTGAGCCTGGTCGGTCTGGTCCTGCGCGGCCGAGTCGGTATCCCCGGCTGGGGTGGTGTCGTGATCGTGCATGGACATGTGCTCCTGTCGGCCTGACGAGGTGCGCCGCGCCGGTCGAGGCGCGCTGCTGCCCGCGTCAGGGCTGCTGTCGGGCCATCTCGGGTGGCCGCCATTCGGCCACACGGGATGGAAAGCCTGGGTCGGCGTCGCCCTCCGGACCAGCGTCGGCGGCCGTGTTGGTGGCACCGCCGCGGCGGCGCGCCCGAACCGGGCTGCCTCGCGGCTGGTGCTACGTCGTCGGTCGACCGTGCCGAGCGTCTCGACCCGCGGTGT
>DATCVR010000080.1:0-3161 GCA_036566745.1 Jiangellaceae bacterium
GAGAACGTGCCGCCCGCCCCGCGCACCACCACGACCCGCACCTCAGCCGGAAGCGAGTCGAGGAACCCCGCGATCGCCGCCCACATCCCCGGATGCTGGGCGTTGCGTACGTCCGGACGATCCAGCAGCACCGTCGCCACCACACCGTCGATGCTCAGATCCACACCTGGTTCGTTCATGTTCAAGGCTTCGCCGTTCCCTTCGGGCAGGAGTACGTCGCGCGACGCGTCAAAGAACCCATCAGAGCGACACCGCATCACGTCGTACGTCATCCTCGAGCCGCGGCTTCAGGCCGCCATAGTCGACCAGGTCGATCTCCCGTCCGAGGATCTGCTCGAGCACCCTCTTGAACCGGATGAACCCGAAGGACGACGTCCCTTCCGGTGCCTCGACGACGAGGTCGATGTCCGAGTCGAACCGTGCCTCGCCACGAGCCACCGATCCGAAGACCGCCAGTCTGCGGTATCCCGCATCCTCGGCAACACTCCGGACGACCGGCCCGGCAGCCTCGACCAGAGTTTCGGGGTGAATCCGCGCCAGGCCGTTCGCCACCTTCAGCTGCTGACTGACCGCCGGCTGGCTCACCCCGAGCTCGTCGGCGATCTCCCGCTGGCTCATCCCCGACGCCACCATCGCCCGCAGCGCAAGCACACGCCGAAGCCGCGCGACCTCTTCGTCATGTCGCGCTTGGCGGTACGCAGCCACCACGGTCATAAGGGAACCTTATCATCGCTCGAGGGTTCGCAGGGGCCAGCCATCCGTGACGATGACCTCCGGCGAGCGGGCCGGAGTCTGAGCTGCCCTGACCGATGCCCGCTAGTGATCCTGCGGCGACGCAATCACCAGACGTACGCAGGTGCGCTCGCCGACGCGATCGATGTCGATCGTGCCGCCGTGCGCCCGAGCGATCTCACGGGTGATCCTCAGGCCGAGGCCGGATTCTCCGGGTAGCAACGAGACGTCCGTCGGAAAGCCGTCGCCCTCGTCGATGACGGTGATGACCGCACTGCCGGGCGCTGCACTCACAGCGACCTCGATGTCCCCGGCGCCGTGCCGGATCGCGTTGTCGACGAGGTTCGAGAGCGCCCGGTCGAGGCGGGCGGCGTCACCGCGGACCTCGACAGGTCGTGGTGCCGTCAGTTCGATGTGCCGGCGGCCGGCGGTCGCCCTGAACCTCTCCACGACCCGTGCGGCCAGGTCCACCAGGTCGGCCGGACGCGACTCGATCGGCAACGAGAGATCCGCGGAACCGGCTCGTTCGAGAAGATCCTCGGCCAGGGCAATCAGCCGACGCACCTCGTCGTCGACGGAGTGCAGGGCCTGCCTCAGCTCCTCGGGAGTCCGCTGCCCGGCCAGCGCCAGCTCGATCTCGGTGCGCATCAGCGCCAGCGGCGTACGCAGGTCGTGACTGGCATCGGCGACGAACCTCCGCTCGCGCTGCAGGCCGTCGTCGAGGCGCCCGACCATGGCGTTGAGGGTGAGCGCGAGCCGGCGCAGCTCGTCTTCGGCCTCAGGGACCGGGAGCCGTTCGCCGGCGCTGCGAGCCGAGATCGTCTCCGCGCGGGCGCGCATCCGCTCGATCGGTCGCAGTCCCACGCCGGCGATGAGGTATCCGAGTCCGCCGGCGACGGCCAGTGCCAGCGGCCCCGCGATCAGCAGCTGGTTGCGCAGCGCGGCGAGGGCCTCGTCGGCGTCCTCACGCGACGTACCGACGACCAGGAAGCCCTCCTCGACCGGCTTGACCAGGAGGACGAGGCTCTCCTGTTCCGGATCAGGCTTCCCCGCAGCCGCGGCGTCGTCGTCGAGGACGGTGGAGGTCGTCTCGAGCCAGCCGCCCCCGTCGACTCCCCGAAGATCTGTGACATCGAGTAGCGGGTCCGTGACCAGGCCGGAAGAAGCCTGTACGCCACCCCGCGCGGTGAGGACCTGGGCATGGACCTCGCCGCTGAGGCCCGAGACGGCGTCCAACCGCTCGCGCCGCGAGACCGACTCGAGCCGGTCCGCCTCGGCGCCGACCGAGTCATGGAGGCGATCATCGAGCGCGTCGCTCACCCGCAGCTGGACCAGGACACCGAGGCCGGTGACAGCGATCGCCGTCGCGGCCAGGAAGGCGAGCGCGACCCGGGTGCGCAGCGGCCACCGCGACGGTGGCCAGCCCCTCACGACGTCTCCGCGGTGAGGCGGTAGCCCACGCCTCGTACGGTCTGCAGGGTGCTCATCCCGAAGGGCCGGTCGATCTTCGCGCGCAGGTAGCGCACGTAGACGTCGACGACGTTGGAGGTGACTTCGTGGTGGTCGCCCCACGCCAGCGCGAGCAGCTTCTCGCGGGTGAGCACCTGGTCGGGCCGGCGCATGAGGGCCTCCAGAAGGATGAGCTCTCTGGTGGAGAGCGACAGCTCCGTCGGCCCGCGCCAGACCCGCCTCGCTGCCGGATCCATACGCAGTCCTGCTGCCTCCAGCACCGCAGGCCTCGGCACCGGACCCCGTCGGGCGAGAGCGCGCATCCGGGCCAGCAGCTCCTGGAAGGCGAACGGCTTGGCCAGATAGTCGTCGGCGCCGCTGTCCAGACCGGCGATTCGATCCACCACCGCGGTGCGCGCGGTCAGCATCAGGATCGGGGTCCACACCCGCGCGGCCCGCAGCCGGCGGCACACCTCGAACCCGTCGATGTCGGGCAGCATGACGTCGAGCAGCATCACGTCGTACTCACCCTCACGCGCCGAGGCGAGCGCCTGCGTGCCGGTGGTGACGGAGTCGACGACGCCGCCACGCTCGGTCAGCCCACGGGCGACGAGCGCGGCGAGCTTCTCCTCGTCCTCGACCAGCAGCACCCGCACGTTGTTCATGCTAGGCGGGCAGATGAGTGCCGGGTGAGAGACTCATCGGCCCCTCATCGAACCGCCGTAGCGTCGATGACATGAAACCCAACCTGAACCGCAAACGCATCGCCATCGTCATCGCCGGCGTTGCCGTGGTCACGGCCGGAACGGTCGGCGCGGCACGCGCCCTGTCCGCCGACGACGACGCACAGGACCGCCCCATCCCCGCCTCCGACCTCGAGCAGGCTTCGCAGGCAGCACTTGTCGAGACCGGCGGCGGCAAGGTCACCGGGACCGAGGTCGACGACGAGGAGAGCAAGTACGAGGTCGAGGTGACCCTCG
>DATCVR010000081.1:0-3974 GCA_036566745.1 Jiangellaceae bacterium
CTGTTCGGGCACGCCGACGAGGTCACCGAGTACGACTACGACCCCGACCTCGCCCGGCAGCTCATCGCCGAGTCCGGCGAGACCAACCTGACGATCCCGTTCTGGTACCCGACCGACGTCTCGCGGCCGTACATGCCCAACCCCCAGGCGAACTGGGAGCTGATCAAGGCCGACCTCGAGGCCGTCGGGTTCACCATCGAGGAGCACAGCGCTCCCTGGAACCCCGACTACCTCGACGGTTACCAGACCGGCCAGTACGCGATGTACCTGATCGGCTGGAACGGCGACTTCGGTGACCCCGACAACTTCCTCGGGACGTTCTTCCAGCAGCTCAACCCGCAGTTCGGCAACGTCGACTACCCGGAGCTGCGGGCCAAGCTCGACGAGGCCGAGGCCGAGACCGACGAGGCCAGCCGCACCGAGCTGTACCAGGAGGCCAGCCAGATGGTCCAGGACCTTCTACCGGTCATCCCCTACGTCCACAGCGAGCCGGCGATCGCTTTCCGCGAGGGCGTGACGGGCTTCGTACCCGACCCGCTGCAGAACGAGAGCTTCGCCACGGTCACGGTGGAGTGATCGACCGACGATGCTGAAGTTCGTCGTACGGCGGTTACTGCTGCTCGTTCCGATCCTGTTCGGGCTGTCGGTACTGCTGTTCGTATGGTTGCGCGCTCTTCCAGGAGGGCCTGCTCAGGCCCTCCTGGGGGAACACGCCACACCGGAGTCCATCGCCCGCGTCGAGCAGCTCTACGGGCTCGACCAACCCTGGTACGTCCAGTACTGGAAGTTCCTGCTCCGCGCGGTCACCCTCGACTTCGGGAACAGCGCGCGGACCAACCGCCCGGTCACCGAGGAGATGCTCCGCACCTTCCCGGCCACCCTCGAGCTGGGCCTGGCGGCGCTGATCTTCGCCGTCGGTGTCGGCGTCCCGCTGGGATACTTCGCCGCCCGACGGTACGGCCAGTGGCTCGACAACGTGTCGGTCACCGGCTCGTTGCTGGGCGTGGCGGTGCCGGTCTTCTTCCTCGCGTACATCCTCAAGTACGTGTTCGCCGTGAAGCTCGGCTGGTTCCCCACCCAGGGACGCCAGGACCCCCGCATGGACGCCGAGCATCCCACCGGCCTGTACGTCCTCGACGGCATCATCACCGGCAACATCGAGGCGTCATGGGACGCGATGGTCCATCTCGTGCTCCCCGCGATCGCGCTGGGGTCGATCCCGCTGGCCATCATCGTGCGGATCACCCGGGCCAGCGTCCTCGACGTCGTCCACGAGGACTACGTGCGCACCGCCGAGGCCAAGGGGTTGTGGCAGCGCACCATCACCCGCCGTCACGTGATGCGCAACGCGTTGCTGCCGGTGGTGACGGTGATCGGCCTGCAAGCCGGCCTGCTGTTCTCGGGCGCGATCCTGACCGAGACGGTGTTCGCCTTCGACGGCGTGGGACGCTTCGTGTACGAGGCGGTCACCACCCGTGACTACGCCGTGCTGCAGGGCTTCATCCTGATGATCGCGGCCATGTACGTGCTGATCAACCTCGCCGTCGACGTGTCCTACGGCGTCATCGACCCACGGGTGAGAGTGAGGTGAGCGAGCGATGAGTCTGGCTCAGGCCGAAGCGGCCACCGAGTCCGAACAGGTCGCCGGCGCGAGTCTGCGCCGAGACGCCTGGCGGCGACTGCGCCGCGACCCGGTGGCGATCGTCGGGTTCGCCTTGATCGCGATGTTCGTCGCCGTGGCGATCCTGGCGCCGCTGCTGGCTCCGTACGCCCCGGATGCGCGTCCGGGCTCGGGCATCGTCACGCCCACCAACATCCCCGGCCCGTCGGCCGACCACTGGTTCGGCCTCGACCAGCTCGGACGCGACGAGCTGAGCCGGGTCATCTACGGCGCCAGGCAGTCGTTGCTGGTCGGCGTGGTGTCGATGCTGCTCGGCATGATCGGCGGGCTCACCCTCGGACTGCTCGCCGGTGCGTTCGGCGGCTGGGTCGACTCCCTCGTGATGCGCTTCGTCGACATCATGCTGGCGATCCCCGGGCTGCTCATGGCCATCGGCATCGCCGCCCTGCTGGGAGCGAGCCTCACCTCGGTGATGATCGCCATCGCGGTGGTGAACGTCCCGGTCTTCGCCCGGCTGCTGCGCGGCCAGATGCTGGGCCAGCGAGGCGCCGACTACGTGCTGGCGGCCCGCTCACTCGGCGTGCGACAACGCTCGATCGTGTTCGGGCACGTCCTGCCGAACTCGATGTCGCCCGTGATCGTCCAGGCGACGCTGACGCTGGCCACGGCGATCATCGAGGCGGCGGCGCTGTCCTTCCTGGGCCTCGGTAGTGCCGACCCCGGCGTTCCGGAGTGGGGGCGGATGCTGGCCGAGACCCAGCGCTACCTCGCCAGCGCGCCGCACCTGGCCATGTTCCCCGGCCTGGCGATCGTCGTCGCCGCGCTGGGCTTCACCCTCCTGGGCGAACGCCTGCGCGAGGCCCTCGACCCCAAGTACCGGCGGTGAGTGTGACCACCTCGACCACCTCGACCACCGACCCGCTGCTCGACGTCCGCGAGCTCTCGGTCGCGTTCACCCGCAAGGACCGCGCGGACGTGCACGCCGTCGACGGCGTCTCGTTCACCGTCAGTCCGGGCGAGACCGTGGGCCTGGTCGGCGAGTCGGGCAGCGGGAAGAGCGTCACCTCGCTGGCGGTCATGGGGCTTCTGCCCGATCGCGGCGTCCGCGTGAGCGGTGAGGTGGTCTACGACGGCGACGACCTCCTCACCCTCCCGAGCGACCGGATGTGCGACATCCGCGGACGGGACATCGCGATGGTGTTCCAGGACCCGATGTCCTCGCTGAACCCGGTGATCCCGATCGGCGTGCAGGTCACCGAGGTGCTCCAGCGCCACCAGAACCTCAAGGGCGACACCGCCGACTCGGCCGCCGCCGACCTGCTGGCGCGGGTGGGCATCCCCGACCCCTCGCGGCGCCTCAAGGAGTACCCACACCAGCTCTCCGGCGGCATGCGCCAGCGGGCGCTGATCGCTATGGCGCTGGCCTGCCAGCCACGGCTGCTCATCGCCGACGAGCCCACGACGGCGCTCGACGTCACCATCCAGGCGCAGATCCTCGAGCTGCTGCGCGAGATGGTCCGCGACTCCGGCGCCGCGTTGGTCATGATCACCCACGACCTCGGGGTGGTCGCCGGCCTGTGCGACTCCGTCCACGTCATGTACTCCGGGCGGGTGGTCGAGTCGGCCGGGCGGCGCGAGCTGTTCGCCGCGCCCCGCCATCCCTACACCGGCGGGCTGCTGGCCTCGGTGCCCCGGCTGGACGCGCCGCGCGGGCAGCCCTTGCACCCGATCCCCGGGTCGCCCACGGACGTGCTCGCCTGGTCCGAGGGATGTGCCTTCGCGCCGCGGTGCCGGAACCGCGTCGAGCAGTGCACGACCAGCACGCCGGTGCTCGAGTCGATCGGAGGCCGGTCGTTGCGGTGCTTCAACCCGTTGCCGGCGCGTGAGGAGGTGCCGGCATGAGCACCCCGACGCGGGCCGCCGACCCGGTGGTCGAGGACCGCCACCGTCGCGACATCGACCCGGCCGACGTGCTGCTCTCGGTGCGCGGGCTGAAGGTGCACTTCCCGATCCGCACCGGGGTCTTCATCGAGCGTCAGATCGGCGCCGTACGGGCCGTCGACGGTGTCGACCTCGACGTCCCGCGTGGCTCGACGGTGGGGCTCGTGGGGGAGTCGGGCTGCGGAAAGAGCACGCTGGGCCGGGCGGTGCTGCGGCTCGTCGAGCCCACCGCCGGATCGGTGACCTTCGACGGCACCGACCTGGTGACGCTCGCGCCTGAGGAGATGCGCCAGATGCGGCGCCGGATGCAGATGGTCTTCCAGGACCCGATGTCCAGCCTCGATCCGCGCCAGAGCGTCGAGTCGGTGCTGACCGAGCCGCTGCGGGCCCATGGCATCAAGGGTGACCACCA
>DATCVR010000082.1:0-17201 GCA_036566745.1 Jiangellaceae bacterium
CGCCAGCTGCGGATGTTCGTGCGGCGCGACGACTACGGCCGCTTCCTCTCCTTCCTCGTCTACCTGCCCCGCGACCGCTACAACACCGACGTCCGCGAGCGCATCCAGGCCATCCTGCTGGCGGCCACCAGCGGCGAGTCCATCGATTTCACCGCGCGCATCAGCGAGTCCGTGCTGGCCCGGCTGCACTTCGTGGTGCGGATGCGGCCCAGCCAGGAGCTGCCCGACCTCGACGTCCCGGCGCTGGAGAAGCAGCTCGTGGCCGCCACCCGGGCCTGGGGCGACGAGTTCTCCGACACGCTGGCCGAGCAGGTCGGCGAGGAGTCCGCGGCCCGGCTGCTCCGGCGCTACCGCGAGAGCTTCCCCGAGGGCTACAAGGCCGACTTCCCGGCCCGCACCGCCGTGGCCGACGTCTGCCGGCTCGAGAGCCTGCCCGAGACCGACGGCCTGGGCATGAACCTCTACCAGCCGGTGGGTGGCATGCCCAGCGAGCGCAGGTTCAAGATCTACCGCACCGGCTCGCCGATCTCGCTGACCCAGATCCTGCCCATCCTGTCCCGCATGGGCGTCGAGGTCGTCGACGAGCGGCCCTACGAGATCGTCCGGCGTGGCTCCGGCACGCCCAGGGCGGCGTACATCTACGACTTCGGCCTGCGCTACGACGCGATCCGCACGGGCGAGGGCGAGCGGCTGAAGGACCTCTTTCAGGACACGTTCTCCGCCGTGTGGCGCGGCGACGCCGAGAGCGACGGCTTCAACGCGCTCGTGCCGCTGGCCGGGCTGTCGTGGCAGCAGGCGGCGGTGCTGCGCGCGTACGCCAAGTTCATGCGCCAGTCCGGGTCCACGTTCAGCCAGAACTACCTGCAGGAATGCCTCTCGGGGCATGTCGACATCGCGCAGATGCTGATCGAGCTGTTCGAGGTCCGCTTCGACCCCGACCGGTTCAGCGAGGACGACGCCGGCCGGGCCGCCCGAGCGGAAGCCACGGAGAAGGTCAGCCTGCGCATCGAGGCTGCCCTCGACGAGGTGGCCAGCCTCGACCAGGACCGCATCCTGCGCTCGTACCTCGGGCTGGTCCAGGCCACCTTGCGGACCAACTACTACCGCGAGGCCGTCGAGCCGTGCAGCAAGGCCTTCAGCTTCAAACTCGACTCTCGCGCGGTTCCCGAGCTCCCCGATCCGCGTCCCAAGTACGAGATCTGGGTCTATTCGCCGCGCGTCGAGGGCGTCCACCTCCGCTTCGGCAAGGTGGCTCGCGGTGGACTGCGGTGGTCCGACCGGCGCGAGGACTTCCGCACCGAGGTCCTGGGCCTGGTCAAGGCCCAGGCGGTCAAGAACGCCGTCATCGTGCCGGTGGGGGCCAAGGGCGGCTTCGTCGCCAAGCAGCTCCCCGACCCCGCGGTCAACCGCGAGGCGTGGCTGGCCGAGGGCATCGAGTCCTACAAGACTTTCATCTCCGGCCTGCTCGACATCACCGACAACCGCGCCGACGACCAGACCATCGTCCCGCCGGCCCGGGTGGTGCGCCACGACGGCGACGACCCCTACCTCGTCGTCGCGGCCGACAAGGGCACCGCCACCTTCTCCGACATCGCCAACGAGATGTCCAAGCGCTACGACTTCTGGCTCGGCGACGCCTTCGCCTCGGGCGGTTCGGCCGGGTACGACCACAAGGCCATGGGCATCACCGCCCGGGGGGCGTGGGAGTCGGTCAAGCGGCACTTCCGCGAGATGGGCCGCGACTGCCAGAACGAGGACTTCACCACGGTGGGCGTCGGCGACATGTCCGGCGACGTGTTCGGCAACGGCATGCTGCTCTCGACCCACACCCGGCTGCTGGCCGCCTTCGACCACCGCCACATCTTCCTCGACCCCGATCCGGACGCCGCGGTCTCCTACGCCGAGCGCCGGCGCCTGTTCGATCTGCCGCGGTCGAGCTGGAACGACTACGACCGCGCGCTGATCAGCGAGGGCGGTGGCATCCATCCCCGCACCGCGAAGAAGATCGTGCTCACCGAGCAGGCCAAGCAGAGCCTGGGCATCGACGCGTCGGTGACCTCGATGACCCCGCCCGAGCTGATGCGCGCCATCCTGCGTGCCCCGGTCGACCTCCTCTGGAACGGCGGCATCGGCACCTACGTCAAGGCGGCGGCCGAGACCCACGCGGTCGTGGGCGACAAGGCCAACGACGCGATCCGGGTCGACGGCGCCGAGCTGCGCTGCGCGGCCGTCGGCGAGGGCGGCAACCTCGGGTTCACCCAGCTCGGCCGGGTCGAGTACGCCATGGCCGGGGGACGGATCAACACCGACGCCATCGACAACTCCGCCGGCGTCGACACCTCCGACCACGAGGTCAACATCAAGATCCTGCTCGACGGCGTGGTGCGGGCCGGCGACCTCACCGAGAAGCAGCGCAACGAGCTCCTGGCCCAGATGACCGACGAGGTCGCCGACCTCGTGCTGGCGCACAACTACGGCCAGAACGTCGCGCTGGCCAGCGCGGTCCTGCAGGCGCCCAACCTCGCCCACGTCCACCGGGCCTACCTGGCCAAGCTCGAGGCCGCCGGGATGCTCGACCGCCAGATCGAGGCGTTGCCCACCGATCGCCAGTTCGTCGAGCGCATGAACACCGGCAAGGGGTTGACCGGGCCGGAGATGTCGGTGCTGCTCGCCTACACGAAGAACCCCATGTATGCCGAGCTGCTCAAGTCCGGGCTTCCCGACGACCCCTACCTCGGCCGTGCCCTCCACGCGTACTTCCCGTCCGAGCTGCGCGAGCGGTTCCCCGAGCGGATCGACGAACACCCACTACGGCGCGAGATCATCACCAACACGGTGCTCAACGAGCTGGTGAACCAGGCCGGTACGACATTCGCGTTCCGGCTCGGGATGGAGACCGGCGGCTCGATCGAGGAGCTCGCCCGGGCCCACACCATCGCCGGTGTCGTGTACCGCATGCCCGAGCTGCTCACCGCGGTGAAGTCGCTCGACAACGTCGTGCCGGCCGAGTTGCAGACCCGCATGCGGCTCGAGGGCCGCACCATCACCGAGCGGGCCACCCGATGGCTGACCGTCAACCGCCGCCCACCCCTCGACATCGCCTGGCAGATCGGGTTCTTCGAGGCGCCGATCGCCCGGTTGCTCGAGTCGCTGCCCGACGTCCTGGTGGGTCGCGAGCTCGACCTCTACGTGCAGCGGCGCGACGCGCTGATCGGGGCCGGGGTTCCGGACGATCTCGCGGTGCGGGTTGCGGTGCTGCCCCCGGCCTACGCGGGCCTCGGCATGGTCGAGAACTCGCTGACTACCGGCACCGACCTCCTCGAGGTGGCCCGGGTCCACTACACCCTGGGCGAGCACCTCGAGCTCGGACGGCTGCTCGAGCGGATCGTCGCGCTGCCGCGCTCGGACCGGTGGCAGACGATGGCCCGGGCCGCGTTGCGCGACGACCTCCATGCCGTGCAGGCGTCGCTGACGGCCCAGGTCATCCAGCACACCGACGAAGGCGGCGACCCCGAGACCCGCGTCCGCACCTGGGTCGATCAGGACGAGCTCGTGGTCGGTCGGGTTCGCCGCACGCTCGGCGAGATCGTCGAGAGCGAGACGTTCGACCTGGCCAGGCTGTCCGTCGGCCTCCGGGTGGTGCGTTCGCTCCTGCGCAGCGACGCCGGGTGACCCGCGCCGACACCACCGCTCAGCCGGACTGCGCGGTGGTGTAGGCCGGCCCGCGGCTGTCCTGGTTCTGCAGCGCCAGCCAACGGCCGTGCTCGAAGGTGAAGGTCACGCCGATGACCAGCGGGATGGGGTCGGCGCCGGGTGCCGGGGTGAACACCGAGTCGAACAGCACGAAGGCGGTCTGGCAACCCCGCACCTCGCGGGTGAGCTCGTCGAAGGTCTGGGTCCAGTCCGGATCCGCGAAGAACGCCTCGATGAAGCCCATGGTGCGGTCCTTGCCGTACAGCACCTCGCCGTCGGCGAAGATCGCCGTCACGTCCTGGTGCAGGACCGAGGCGAACCCGGCGGCGTCACGCTCATGGGTGCTGCGCACGTAGGTGTCGACCGCCCGGTCGAACCGTGCTCGGCACCCGCCACTCCCAGGTTCGGCCGGGGCGGAGTCGTCGGCCTGGACGAGGCCGGCTGCCGGCACCGCGGTGGCAAGCACGGCCAGGATGGGGACGATCGCTCGAAGTCTGCTGGTCATGGCGCTCTCCTCGAATCGGGTTCATGTCACCCGAGTCAAGAACCCACTGGATGGCCGAGGAAATGATTCGACGTCGATCGAACGCTTCGCGCGCTCGCGGGGCTATCGTGCTGACGTGATCGTGGTCGATGTGGACAGCGCGAGCCTGGCCAGGCTGCGGCTGACACCCTCGCCTGCCTACGAGCTGGTCGGCTGGCTGATGCTCGCCGCCCAGGGGCGCCGGCACCCGGTGTTCGGGGATCCAGGGGCCGCCGCGCGCTCCGAGCTCGCCCACCCGGACGTCGCCCTCGCGGCTGGCGTGCTTCCCCAGGGCGGTCGGGGGTACCTTCCCGACCTGCTCACGCCTCGCCCGGCTCCCGGTCCGCGGTCACGGACCCTGAGCACCCAGTTCGACGCGGTGGCCGCTACGCCGGCCTGGGCCGTGGCCGAGCAACTGGCGTGGTGCGGCGACGAGGGACGACGGATCCCGGACGCGGTCCGATCGGCCGCCGAGTCGGGCACGTTCGCCGCCCGGGCCGCCGCGGGGCTGCGGAGGTTCTGGCAGGCGACCCTGGCCGATCGCTGGCCGGTGCTGCGCGAGCTCCTCGACGCCGACATCCGGAAGCGCTCCTATCAGCTGGCCGACTTCGGGGTCGGCGACGTGCTCGGCTCGCTGCACGAGGACCTCCGCTGGACCGGCGACCGGATCGAGGTCGACAAGCCCTACGACGAGCAGCTGGCCCTCGTCGACGCCGACCTCGTGCTGGCACCCTCCGCGTTGCGCTGGCCCGCGCTGTCGGTGCAGGTGTGCCATCCGGCCGACGCCGTCATGTGCTATCCGGTCGACGGGCTCGGCGCGGCGGCTCCGGCCCGGCCACGGCGCGGGCGGCCGGCGGTGTCGGCGCTCCTGGGCGACAGCCGGGCGCAGCTGCTGGTCGACCTCACCTCGCCTCGATCCACCGGCGAACTCAGCGCACGTCACCAGCTCGCGCCGGCCACCGTGTCGCACCACCTGGGCGTGCTACTCCGGGCCGGACTCGTCCACCGGATGCGCGACGGCCGGATCGTGCGATATCACCGCAGTTCCCGCGGAGACGCTCTGATCGGGGAATGAATTCCACGCCACCCGGCGAAAGGCGGCCGGTGGCGGAACTTCGCGTCGAATGTGTTCCATGGATAAATAGCCGGTCCGCGACCATTCGGACACGCCTGTGGACAACGCGAGCCCGGCTTTACAGGGCTGGTCAAAGTCGAGCATGATCCACGCTCATCCGACGATCCGATTCACGTTCGGAGTGGCTCATGAGCGCTGTCGACATCATCGACGCCGAGGTACGCGACGAAGTGCGCCGGCAGGGTCTCGACCCGGTCGCCGAACGCGCGGCGGTGCACCGCATCGTCCGCGCCACGGTGTCGGCGTACGACGAGCGCAGCCTGGTCGAGGAGCTGCCGCCGCTGGGCGACCCCAGCTCGGTCGAGCGCGCCGTGGTCGACATCGTCGCTGGTTACGGGCCGATTCAGCGATATCTTGACGACCCCACGGTCGAGGAGATCTGGATCAACGACCCAGCCAAGGTGTTCGTGGCACGGTCCGGTCGCAGCGAGTTGACCACCACCATCCTGACCGCCGACGAGGTCCGCAGCCTGGTCGAGCGAATGCTCAAGACCTCCGGGCGCCGCCTCGATTTCTCCAGCCCTTTCGTCGACGCGATGTTGCCCGACGGCAGCCGCCTCCATGTCGTCATTCCCGACATCACGTTCGACCATTGGGCGGTCAACATCCGCAAGCACATCGTGCGGACCGGCGGGCTCGACGAACTCGTCGCACTGGGCACACTCAGCGTCACAGCCGCGCGATTCCTCGACGCGTGTGCAGTGGCCGGATTGAACATCCTCGTGTCCGGGGGCACCCAAGCGGGCAAGACGACCTTGCTCAACTGCCTCGTCGCCGCGGTGCCGGCCCGCGAGCGGGTCATCACCTGCGAAGAGGTGTTCGAGCTCCGAGCGCCGCTGCCAGACGTCGTCCGGATGCAGACCCGCGGGGCCAGCCTCGAGGGCACCGGCGCCGTCACCCTGCGCGATCTCGTCCGCGAGGCGTTGCGGATGCGGCCCCAGCGGCTCGTGGTCGGCGAGGTCCGTCAGTCCGAGTGCCTCGACCTCCTGATCGCACTGAACTCCGGCATCCCCGGCATGTGCACCCTGCACGCGAACAGTGCCCGCGAGGCCGTCACCAAGATGTGCACCTTGCCGCTGCTCGCCGGCGAGAACATCACGAGCGGCTTTGTCGTGCCCACAGTGGCCGCGTCCGTCGACATCGTCGTCCACATCGACACCTGTCACGACGGCGCGCGGCGGGTGCGCGAGATCGTGGCGGTTCCGGGGCGGGTCGAGCACGACACAGTCGAGCTCGAGCCGATCTTCCTCACCCGGGGTGAGCACCTGGTGCGGGTCGACGGCCATCCGCCCCATGCCGAGCGTTTCGAGCGGGCCGGTCTCGATGTCCGATCACTGCTCGGTGACGACGATCTCGGCGGCGTGGCCTGATGGGTGCCCTGATCGGGCTCACCTTCGGCGCGGGCGCCTTGCTGATGTGGCGAGCCTGGGCCCAGCCCGACGACGCGGGCGACGCCCTCCAGGCGCGGCCCGGGCGCCGCGGGGTCCGCGAGCGCCTCGCCGAACTCATCGCCCAAGCCGGCCTCGACGCGGTCACCCCACGCCAGGTCCTCACGGCCGGCCTGGGGGCGGGGCTGGTGGTGGGCACGCTGTTCCTCGCCGTCTCGCGCACCTGGCCGATCGCGCTGGCCTTCGCGGTGCTCGCGGGCGGCGCGCCATTGGGCCTGGTGCGGATGCGCGCCCGCCTCCGGCGTCGCGAGCTGCGCGATCACTGGCCCGACGTCGTCGACAACCTCGCCTCGGCGGTGCGTGCCGGCCTGTCGTTGCCCGACGCGCTGACGCAGGTGGGTGCCCGTGGCCCCGAGCCCCTGCGAGGCCCGTTCGAGCGGTTCGGCGAGGATTACCGCGCCAGCGGCCGGTTCCACGACTGCCTCGACGCCCTGAAGGCACGGCTGGCCGATCCCACCGGCGATCGCATCGTCGAAGCCCTGCGTGCGGCGCGCGACGTCGGCGGCAGTGATCTCGGGCAGTTGCTCCGGACCCTGTCGATGTTCCTGCGTGACGATGCCCGGGTGCGCTCCGAGCTGGAGACCCGGCAGGGATGGGTGATCAACGCTGCCCGACTGGCGGTCGCCGCGCCCTGGGCGCTGCTCGGGGTGCTCTCGCTGCGCTCGGCGGCGGTGCAGTCGTTCAACTCGCCACCCGGCTGGTTCGTGCTCCTCGGGGGTGCGGCGATGTGCCTGGTCGCCTACCGGCTCATGATCCGGATCGGCCGGCTGCCCGCTGAGGAGCGAGTGCTGCGATGACGTCGCCCGGAGTCGGCGCGCTGCTCGGCGCGGCGCTGGCGGTGGGATTGCTCCTGGTGTGGTCCACCTGGCCGTCGCGACAGCGCCCCTCGCTCGAGGACCGCCTCGCGCCGTACGTCCCGGAGCGAGGCCGCGCCACCGAGCGGATCGAGCTGCTGCTGGCCGAACGGGTCGTCACGCCGTTCCCCACCCTCGAGCGGATCGTGCGCCCCTACCTGGCGCGGGCGGCTCACCTGCTCGAGACCGTGCTGGGCGGGGGAGCGTCCGTGCGGCGCCGCCTCGACCAGCTCGGCAGCGTGCGCACGGTCCATGAATTCCGCCTCCAGCAGCTGTCGTGGGCCGCGGTCGGCGGGGCGGGCGGGGTGGCCTCGAGCCTGGCCATGCTGATGGGCGGGCGTGGCGGCTCGCCCGTGGCCATGCTGGTGTTCTGCGGCGCCGCGGTGGTGGGCGGGGTGGTGGCCTGCGACTACCGGCTGACCGCACGGGTACGGTCCCGCGAGCGGCGGATGCTGGCCGAATTCCCCGCGGTGGCCGACCTGCTGGCGCTGTCGGTCGGCGCCGGTGAGGGGTCGGTGGCAGCACTCGAACGGGTCACCCGCATCAGCGACGGCGAGCTCTCCGCCGAGCTGCGTCGCGCGCTCAACGAAGCCCGCACCGGAAGCGGCCTGGTCGGCGCCCTCGACGCGCTCGCCGACCGCACCGGCCTGGTCCCGCTCGCCCGGTTCGCCGACGCCGTCGTGGTGGCCGTCGAGCGCGGCACTCCGCTGGCCGACGTCCTCCGGGCCCAGGCGGTCGACGTCCGAGAGGCCCGTCAGCGCGCCTTGATGGAGGTCGGAGGACGCAAGGAGATCGCCATGATGATCCCGGTCGTCTTCCTCGTCCTTCCGGTGACCGTGCTCTTCGCCCTGTACCCAGGCCTGGTCCAGATCAGCGCGGTGGTGCCGTGAGGCTCCATCGCCTACGAGGGGAGATCGACATGAGCGTGACGCGACGAAGAGGTGGCCGGATCGGCCACGTCGGCAGGCCCGGCCAGGTTGGCAGGCGCGGCCAGCCTGCTCGGATCGGCAAGCCCGGCTGGATCGGCCGGATCGACGACGAGCGCGGCGATGTTCCGGGCTGGGTGCTGGTGACGATCATGAGCGCGGGGCTGGTGGCGGCGCTGTGGCCCTTCGCGGAGACCTACCTCAAGCAGATACTGGAGGCTGCGCTGAGCTCCGTCGCACCGTGACCATCCGACGGCCGGGAGAGCGGGGCTCCGCCGTGGTCGAGTTCACCTTGGTGTCGGTGGTGCTGGTCGCGGTGTTCCTGGCCGTGCTCCAGGTGGGGTTCGTGGTCCACGTGCGCAACACCCTGATCGCGTGTGCGGCCGAGGGCGCCCGGCACGCCGCCAACGCCGACCGCAGCCTCGACGACGGCCGCATCCGCGCGTCCGCGCTGATCGCCGACTCGCTCTCGCCCCGGTTCGCCGGAGGAGTCTCGGCGCGCACGGTGGTCGTCGACGGCGTGAGCCTGGTCGAGCTCCAGGTGACCACCACCCTGCCGGTGGTGGGCTTGCTCGGCGTCGAGCGGGGCCTGGTCGTGAGTGCCCACGCGGTCGAGGAGAGCGGGTGGTGACCGCCGAGTCCGAGCGGGGCAGCGCGATCGTGGAGTTCCACCTCCTGGGCCTGCTCCTGCTCGTCCCGCTGGTCTACCTGCTCCTGGCGGCGCTCGACGTCCAACGCGCCGCGTACGGGGTCACCCAGGCCGCCCGCGAGGCCGGACGCGTTTTCGTGGTTACCGGCGAGGAGCCGGCCGCCCGCTTCGCCGCCGACGTCGCCCTGCGCGATCAGGGTGTCGAGCCCGCCGACGTGGTCATGAGCGTTCGCTGTTCGGCGTCGCCGTGCCATCGGCCCGGCACGGAGGTGGAGGTCACCCTCCGGACCGCCGTGTCGCTGCCGTTCGTGCCCGACGTCTTCGCCGGCTTCACCCATGCCGAGATCCCGGTCGAGGCGACCCACGTGGGCGTCGTCGACAGATTCCAGGAGGTGCCGTGAGGCCGTTCGCCACCATCTTGCGCCGTGAGTCGGGCCAGCTGACGCTCGTGATCCTCGGGTTCGCCGCCGTCGCGGTCATGGTGGTGGCGGTGGTCGTCAACGCCTCCAACGCCTTCGTCCAGCGCAGGTCGTTGGCGTCCTGGGCCGACGGCGCGGTGATCCACGCCGCGCAGGGCGTGTCGTACGACGCCCTGTACTCCGGGGTGCCGCTGTCCGCGGTCCCGCTGTCCGAGTCGGCGGCGGTCGACGCTGTGGCCGGCTATGTCGTCGACAACGATCTCTACGGGCGGTTCAGCGAGTTCCGCGTGGTCGCAGTCGAGGTCGACGAGGCTGCCGGACGGGTGAGCGTCGAGCTGGCCGCGACGGTCCCGCTGACCATGATGGGCGAACTCGGATCGGTGTCCATCACTGCCGACGCGAGCGCCGTGGCGCCCTTCGGCTGATCGCGTCCGCGGCGACGGCCTGCGCAGCTTCGGACCGCGGCGTCCGGGCATAGACGCCGGAGCGGGCCGTCGAGGCGCGTAACCTTGTTCGAGTGGCAACCCGTGACATCGACGCCGAGATCGGCGAACTCTCCCAGACCCTGGCCAGCATCGAGAAGGTCCTCGAGCCGGAGAAGCTGAAGGCACGGGTGGCCGAGCTCGAGGAGAAGGCGGCCGCGCCCGACCTCTGGGACGACGTCGACAAGGCCCAGCAGGTCACCAGCCAGCTGTCCTACGTCCAGGCCGAGTTGCGCAAGGTGAGCGAGCTCCGCCAGCGGGTCGACGACCTCCCGGTGATGATCGAGCTGGCCCGCGACGAGGACGACGCCGACGCCGGCGCCGAGGTCGAACGCGAGCTCGACGCCCTGGCCCGCACCGTGGCCGACCTCGAGATCCGGACGCTGCTCGCGGGCAAGTTCGACGAGCGCGAGGCGGTGGTCACCATCCGTGCCGGAGCCGGTGGCGTCGACGCGGCGGACTTCGCCGAGATGCTCATGCGCATGTATCTCCGCTGGGCCGAGCGACACGGCTACAAGACCGAGGTCCTGGACACCTCCTACGCCGAGGAGGCCGGGCTGAAGTCAGCGACCTTCGAGGTCAAGGCACCTTTCGCCTACGGCTGGCTGTCGGTCGAAGCAGGCACCCACCGGCTGGTCCGCATCTCGCCCTTCGACAACCAGGGCCGTCGCCAGACGTCGTTCGCGGCGGTCGAGGTCATTCCGCTGATCGAGCAGACCGACCACATCGACGTCCCCGAGAGCGATATCCGCATCGACGTCTTCCGCTCGTCCGGGCCGGGTGGGCAGAGCGTCAACACCACCGACTCGGCCGTGCGCATCACCCACATCCCCACCGGCCTCGTCGTGTCGATGCAGAACGAGAAGTCGCAGATCCAGAACCGGGCCGCGGCCATGCGGGTGCTGCAGTCGCGCCTGTTGGTCCTGCGGCGCCAGGAAGAGGACGCGCAGAAGAAGGAGCTGGCCGGCGACGTCAAGGCGTCGTGGGGCGACCAGATGCGCTCGTACGTCCTGCAGCCCTACCAGATGGTCAAGGACCTCCGCACCGAGCACGAGGTCGGCAATCCGCAGGCCGTTCTCGACGGCGAGATCGACGACTTCCTGGAGGCCGGGATCCGTTGGCGGCGCCAGCAGGAGTCGGTCACGTCGTAGCCGGTCACACGGCTTCGCGGCCACGAATGTGATCCATTCGTTATGTGCCGTCGCGTCCGTTCGCGACGATCCCCGATAACCTCCGACATGGCCACTTCACCGGTGGCCAGGTCGGGGGGCCTCTCCAGTGCTCCCCGCATTTACTCAGTCTGGGAGCATTCTTGATGTCCAAGCTTGTATCGCCGAACCGATCCCCACTGGGGCGGGCGGCCTTCTCGATCGGCGGCACCAGCCTGCTGGTCGGTAGCACGCTCGCCGTGATGACCTTCGCCTCGACAGCTTCTGCTGAAGACGGCTTCGAAGACTTCGAGGGCAACGCCACCACCTGTGAGGATGCAGGTCTGGCCGGCGAGCTGCTCGAGGCCCGCGACCCCGAGAACCCCAACGAAGACATCGACCATCCCGCGATCGAGTACACGATCTCCGAGGATGGCAAGTACCTCAACGTCACTGTCCTCGACCCCGAGCTCGCCATCACCGGCACTGTCGTCAAGGGCGGCCCGGCCTACCGCGTCTACTACGGAGACCCGGTCCCGGACATGCACGCGCCGGAACTGACGAATGGCAGCGGCGGCATCTCCATCAAGACCCAGGACAAGATCCCGGAGATCAGCCACTGGTTCATCTGCGGTGACGTCACCGAGCCGACCGAGCCGCCCACGACGCCTCCCACGGAGCCCCCGACGGAGCCCCCGACGACGCCTCCGACCGAGCCGCCGACGACGCCTCCCACGGAGCCCCCGACGACGCCTCCCACGGAGCCGCCGACCACGCCTCCGACCGAGCCGCCGACGGAGGAGCCGACTCCCTCGCCGACGCCCACCGAGCCGGAACTGCCCGACACCGGTGGTGAGCTGTCCGGCTGGACGCTCACCGGTGCCGTCGCGCTGCTCGGCTTCGGCGCCGCGCTGATGTTGTACGGCCGCAAGACCAAGGGCTCGGCCGAGCTGAGCTGAACCACGGCCGCGACACACCGTCGCCGCTGACACTGTCGGGCGTCCTTCCTGCTGGGAGGGGCGCCCGACACGTGTGTCGGGGCCGCGTGTGATGCGACGTCCCGAGGGTGAGCACGTACACTCGGTGCCACGCGTGACCCGGCCGGCAGGACGGCGAGCGTGTCATGTCCAGACCGGCGGCGAGGCATCGTGATCCGATTCGACAGCGTCACCAAGCTCTACGCGAACCAGGCCAAGCCTGCGCTCGACGACCTCACCATGGAGGTCGAGAAGGGCGAGTTCGTCTTCCTCGTGGGCCCGTCCGGGTCGGGCAAGTCCACGTTCCTCCGGCTGGCGCTGAAAGAGGAACGCCCCACCGCGGGCCGGATCCGGGTGGCGGGAAAGGACCTCCACCGGCTGTCGAACTGGAAGGTGCCGCACCTCCGCCGGCGCATCGGCACCGTGTTCCAGGACTTCCGGCTGCTGCCCAACAAGACGGTCTTCGAGAACGTCGCCTTCGCCCTGCAGGTCATCGGCAAGTCGCGCCGCCAGATCAGCCGCGATGTCCCGGCCGTCCTCGACCTCGTGGGACTCGACGGCAAGGAGGACCGCCTGCCCGATCAGCTCTCCGGTGGCGAGCAGCAGCGCGTCGCGGTGGCGCGCGCGTTCGTCAACCGCCCGCTGATCCTGCTCGCCGACGAGCCCACGGGTAACCTCGACCCGGCTACCAGCGTGGGCATCATGAAGCTGCTCGACCGGATCAACCGGACCGGCACCACCGTGGTGATGGCCACCCACGACCAATCCATCGTCGACCAGATGCGCAAGCGGGTCATCGAGCTCGACACCGGCCGGCTGGTCCGCGACCAGTCGCGCGGGGTGTACGGCTACACCCGCTAGCCTCCGACCACCTGCCGAACCCGGGGCGCGCCCAGTGCCTACCGGACAACCCGGAAGAGAGCGATGCGCTTCCAGTACGTCTTCTCCGAGATCAAGACCGGCCTGCGCCGCAACCTGACCATGACGGTCGCCGTCGTCATCACGGTTGCCATCTCGATCGCGCTGTTCGGTACCGGCCTGCTGATCAGGGCCCAGTCGGAGACGACCAAGGGCTACTGGTACGACAAGGTCGAGATCTCGGTGTTCATGTGCAACGCGTACGCCACCGGGGCGGGCTGTGCCGGTGGGCAGGTCACAGACGCCCAGCGCGACACCATCGAGCAGACCCTCGCCGACCACCCCGAGGTCGCCGAGGTCTTCCACGAGACCCAAGACGAGGCGTACGAGCACTTCCAGGACCAGTTCCAGGACTCCATCGCCGACAGCATCACCCCCGACCAGCTGCCCGAGTCCTTCCGCGTGGCGTTGAAGAACCCCGAGCAGTACGACGGCGTGGTCTCGGCGGTGGCCGGCCTGCCTGGCGTCCAGGATGTGGTCGACCAGCGGGAGTTGCTGGGTGGGCTGTTCAAGGTGCTCAACGGGTTCCAGGTCGGCGCGATCATCGTCGCGGTGCTCCAGGTCATCGCCGCCACGCTGCTGATTGCCAACACCATCCGGCTGGCTGCGTTCAGCCGGCGTCGCGAGACCGGGATCATGCGGCTCGTGGGCGCGTCGAACTTCTACATCCAGCTGCCGTTCATCCTCGAGGCGGCCATCGCGGGCCTGATCGGATCGGTGGTCGGCTGTCTGGCCGTCTTCGGACTCGAGGAGCTCATCGTAAAGCGTCTCGTCGCGCCGAACTTCACGTTCACCGCGTGGGTCGATCGCGGTGACGTCTGGTCGATCGTGCCGTTGCTGCTGCTCACGGGCGTATTGATTTCGGCCATTGCGTCCTTTGTCACCTTGCGCCGATATCTCCGGGTCTAGTCCACCGGTCCGCTCCCGGTCACCCCCTTCTTCGCCGTTTCGCGCGCCCCACGCACGTGAACAGTGTTACGGTCGTGCGCGTGTGGTACGGAGGGGTCAGCTGTGAATGATGTGACTGACAGAAACTCGTGGTACCGCCGAGCCGCGGCGCTGGTCGTGACGGTGGGCGTGCTCATGTCGGCGTTGAGCCCTGCCTGGGCGGTCGATCCCGAGGATCGGCTGCGCGAGGTCGAGAAGCAGCTCGACCAGGCCCAGGAAGAGCTGAACCACTCCACCGCGGCACTGACGACCGCGACTCAGGCGTACCAGACCGCCACCGCCGCGCTGCCCGCTGCCGAGGCTGCGCTGACCGCCGCGCAGCAGGGTCTCGCGGCCGCTCAGAACGCACTCCAGGTCGCGCAGGGCGAGCTGGCCGCTGCCCGCGCCGCCGACGCCGCAGCCGCCGACAAGCTGGCCGAGGCGGAGAAGAAGGTCAAGGACCAGGAAGCCAAGATCGACGTCGTCACGCAGCGCATCGACGACAAGCGCGCCTCGATCAGCCACGTCGCCGTCGAGGCGTACCAACGCGGTGCCGGCGGCGAGGTCGCCAGTCTCGCGGCGGCGCTGCAGGCCGACAGCCTGCTCGACCTGGCCGAGGGCGTGGCGGCCAGCGAATCGGTGGTCGACGCCGAGAACAGCATCATGACCGACCTCAAGGACGACCGCGCCGAGCTGGCGAACCAACGCGTCGTCCTCGAAGATCTCCGCGCCGAGGCCGAGCGGCTGCGGGTCGAGGCGGCGGCCAAGCTCGAGGAGACCAAGGCCCGCGAGGCAGCCGCCCAGGCCGCCAAGGACGAGGCCGAGCGAGCCACCCAGGCCGCGGCCGCGGCGAAGTCCGAGGTCGACCAGCTCATCAGCACCCGTCAGGGCGCCATGACCGCCGCCGAGGCGGCGAAGGCGGCCGACGCGCAGCAGTACGCGCAGTGGGAGTCCGAGCGCACCTCGATCCAGGCCGAGATCGACCGGATCGAACGCGAGCGACGCGACAAGGAGAACGAGGAGAACGAGAATCCCGATCCGCCGTCCGATGATGACGACGGCGGAGGCGGAGGCGGAGGAGGCGGCGGCAACGGCAACGGCCTGCAGTTCCCGGTGGCCAACCCGTACGTCACCTCGCCCTTCGGGATGCGGGTCCACCCGGTCACCGGCATCTACAAGCTCCACGACGGCACCGACTTCCGGGCCCACTGCGGCACGCCGATCCGGTCCGCCCTCGACGGCGTGGTCGAGTGGGCCGGGTATCGCGGCGCCTACGGCAACCAGGTGGCCGTCAGCGGTGGTCGCTACGTGACCACGTACAGCCACCTCTCGGGGTTCGGGGTGGGCGACGGCGAGCGGGTGTCGCGCGGCGAGATCATCGGCTACTCCGGCACGACCGGGAGTTCGACCGCCTGCCACCTGCACTTCATGGTCTACCGCGACGGCGACCTGAAGAACCCCATGGACTACCTCTGAGCCGGCGCCGGCGGAAACGCACTCGTGCCGAGTGCGCTGCGGATGACATCCTGGGGGCATGGCACGCGAACGTGGACGGAACCTGGTGGCGCAGAACCGCAAGGCGCGCCACGACTACCACATCGACGCCACGTACGAGGCGGGCATCGTGCTCACCGGCACCGAAGTGAAGTCGCTCCGGGCGGGCAAGGCCTCGCTGGTCGACGGCTACGCCGAGGTCCGCGACGGTGAGGTGTGGCTGCGCAACGTCCACATCCCCGAGTACGACCTCGGCACCTGGAACAACCACGAGACCCGCCGGGCCCGCAAGCTCCTGCTCAAGCGCGACGAGATCAGCCGGCTGATCGGCAAGACGAAGGAGACCGGCTTCACCCTCGTGCCGCTCTCGCTGTACTTCAAGGACGGCTACGCCAAGGTCGAGATCGCGCTGGCCCGAGGCAAGAAGTCCTACGACAAGCGCCATTCTCTCGCCGAGAAGCAGGCCAAGCGAGAGGCAGAGCGGGCGATCGCACACCAGCGCCGCACCAGCAGATGAGGCCGTCGCGGCGGCTCTGGCAGGCCCTCGTCCTCGGGCTGGCCGCGGCCATGGCTCTTGCCGGGTGCGGGGGTTCGGACGATGCCGGTCCGGCGCCGTCGCACACCTCGGCCGCGCCCTCCGCCACGCCCACCCAGACCTCCGCACCGGTCTGGCCGCTCACCGGGCTGCCCGCCCCTGGGGGCGTGGCCGACCGCCCCGCGCTCGTCGTCAAGGTCGACAACACCGCGGGCGCGGTGCCACAGGTCGGGCTGCACGCGGCGGATCTGGTGGTCGAGGAGCTCGTCGAAGGCGGACTGACCAGGCTCGCGGCGATGTACCAGTCCGGCCTGCCGACGGTCGTGGGCCCGGTGCGGTCGGTGCGCACCACCGACATCGGCATCGTCGCGCCCACGGGCGGGGCGCTGGCCGCGTCGGGCGGGGCCTCCCGGGTGCTGGCGGCCATGGACGACGCCGGGCTCACCGTCCTCACCGAGGGCGGCGCCGGGTTCTCCCGGGCAGGCGACCGCGACGCGCCGTACAACGTCATGCTCGACCCGTCAGCGGCGCTCACGGGGCTGTCCGGCCTCTCGGCGCCGGTGCAGCCGTACCTCCCGTTTGGCGAGCCCGCCGGCGACACGGCCGCCGACGGCGACCCTGCGACCACCGTCGACGTGAGCTTCTCCGGGGTCGCCACCACCCACTGGACGTGGGCCGACGGCACCTGGCGCCAGGGCGACGACAAGGCAGCGCCGGGACAGGAGTTCGCTCCGACGTCGCTGGTCATCCTGCGGGTGACCACCCGCGACGCCGGTTACGAGGACCCGGGCGGCAACCCGGTCCCCGAGACGGTGCTCGAAGGCTCGGGGGAGGTGACCCTGCTGACGGGCGGCGTCGTGGTCCCCGCGCGTTGGTCCAAGGACGCGCCCGCTGCCGCCATCGTCCTGACCGACCGCGCCGGCGAGCCGCTGACGGTTCCCGCCGGCCGTACCTGGATCGGTCTGGTCCCCGAGGCCGGCTCGGTCGTCCTGCCCTGAGGTCGGTAGCTTCGCGCGTCGGTGACCTGTCACAGCGGCGGCTCGTCACGGACTTACCAGGTGTCTTTGCACGGG
>DATCVR010000083.1:0-15050 GCA_036566745.1 Jiangellaceae bacterium
ACGACGGTGATGACGGCGGCCGCGACCACCAGGCCGAAGGCGAGCAGCGGGGCGAGGGCGGGCGGAGGCAGCGGCTTCGAGAGCCGCAGCGCGCGTTCGGAGCGGGCCCAGCGCACGTAGGCGGCGACGCTGCATGCTCCGCCGAGGACGGTCAGGCCCACCACGAGCGCCATGCGAGGCCCGGACTCCGTGGGCACCTCGAGCGCCTCGAGCGCGACGCCGGCCGCCATCAGCGCCAGCGCGGTGCGGATCCAGGCGAGGAAGGTGCGCTCGTTGGCGAAGCTGAACCGCGGGTCGGGATCGTCGCCCACGGAGTACACCCCGCGTGGGCGGCGACGATCCGGCTCGGTGCTCATCGGTGACCGCCATCGCTGGTGGGGTCATGCGGCGGCGAGGTCTGTTCCGGGGGAGGAGGGCGGCGGTGACGCCCGGCCCGGCGCTGGACCGGGACGCCGGCGTTCGGCGAGGTGGAGGGAGGCTCGGGCGCCGCGGGCGGGGGCGGCGGCGGGAGGTCGGGGACGACGGCGTGGCGCGGGTCCGTGTCGGGCCGAGGCGGCGCCTGCGGGGCGGTCATCAGGCGGCCGTTGGTCCACGGCGTGCCGAGCCCGGCCGGAGCGGCGAGCGACGCGGGCGTGGGGATGGGTGCCGTGGGGGTGCCGGCGACCGGCGTGGACGCCGTGGGGGTAGCGGCGGCCGGCGTGGGCTGCGATGCGTGGGCCGGCAGACCGTTGGGCGGAGGAACGGGCCGGGCGGCGCTCGACTCGGCGGTGGTCGTGGACTCGGCCGGTGATGCCGGCGTGGTAGGAGTCGCAGGCTCGTCAGGTACGGCCGGTGCCGACGGCGCGGTCGCGTCCGGCCGGCGGGCTCGCCGCCCTCGGGGCGACTCGCCGGAGAGCGCCGCTTCGTCGGCGGTGTCGGAGGACTGGTCGATCCACTGGACGCTCGTGGCCTCGCCGTGGCCGTGGATCGCGAGCATGTCCTCGATGGAGTCCCACAGGCTGGTAGCCGGGTGCGTCGAGCACCACCGCAACGCCACCTGGCCGTCGAAGAACACGACGCCGTACGCCACGACACCGATACCCGAGACGCCGGTGTAGTCGACGTGGCGAACGAGGGCGAACCTGCGAGGGAACAAGCGACCACCGTGGGCAGAGTTTGTCGACCGGATCGGCTGAACCCCCGCTGCATCCGACCCGTGTGCACGCTCATCTTCCTCGATACCCGAATGACATGTCACGGCGGCCCACCGGTGAGGACAATGAAGATCTGACGAACCGGCGCGAATTGCACGAAATGTCGTAGTCAGCGAGGCGTGGTCGAGGCGCTTGGGCTCGGTCGCCGGTCTCCCCACAGGTACCGAGGCCCGCTGCCGCCGGCCGCCGCCGAGTCGTCGGGGTTGGAGAGGCCGCAGCTCTTGAGTGACAGGCATCCGCACCCGATGCACTGATCGAGTTCGTCGCGCAGCCGCTGGAGATCGCCGATGCGCTCGTCGAGACGACGGCGCCAGCCGCGGGAGAGCCTGGCCCAGTCAGCCTTCGTGGGCGTGGCCGCGGTGGGCAAGGTGTCGAGCGCGGCCCGGATCTCCTCCAGGGAGAGGCCCACACGCTGAGCGGCCCGGACGAAGGCGACCCGTCGCAGCGTCGACCGCGGGTAGATCCGATGGCCGCCGCTCGTGCGTTCGGGCTCCAGGAGCCCCTTCGACTCGTAGAAGCGCAGCGCCGACGTGGAGGCCCCGCTCCTCGCCGCGAGTTCACCGATCGTGAGTACCGCCACCGTCCGGTCCCGTCCCTTGACTTCAACTCGACGTGAACTCGCATCCTGCCATCGTGACCGTGACCTCGACCGACCTGGCCTACGACGACTACGACGATCTTCCCGCCCTACTCACCCGCATGACGGGCGACGAGAAGCACACCGCGAGCGCCACCTCGACGCTCGACGTGCTGTGGGTGCTCTATCGCCGGGTGCTGCGGATCGACCCGGACCGGGTGGACGACCCCGACCGCGACCGGTTCCTGCTGTCCAAAGGGCACGGCCCGATGGCGTTCTATGCGGTGCTGGCGGCCACCGGGTTCTTCCCGGTCTCGTGGCTCGACGACTTCGGGCGGGCCGGGTCGCCGCTGGGCTTCCATCCCGACCGCGCGCTCGTCCCCGGCGTCGAGATCGCCAGCGGGTCGCTCGGGCACGGCCTGCCGATGGCTGTGGGCCTGGCGCTCGGACAGCGCGCCCAGGGCCGCTCGGCCCGTACGTTCGTCCTGGTGGGAGACGCTGAGCTCGACGAGGGGAGCAACCACGAGGCGATGGTGGTGGCCGGGGCCCGCGGCCTCGATCGGCTGACCGCGGTGGTGATCGACAATCAGTCCGCCTCGCTGGGCTGGCCCGGCGGGGTGGCCGAGCGCTTCGCCGTCGAGGGGTGGGACACCCACATCGTGGACGGCCGCGAGCACGACGCCGTGGCCGCCGCCCTCCAGGCCGATCACCCGGGCCGCCCGCTGGCCGTCGTCGCCGTCGTCGAGCCCAAGGGATGACCATGACCATGAGGGAGACGTTCGCTGCGACCGCCGCGGCCCTGCTGGACGAGGATCCGAAGCTGGCCGTCGTGCTGGCCGACATCTCGGTGCAGCTCTTCGACGACGCACGGACCCGTCATCCGGACCGGGTGGTCAACGTCGGGATCCGCGAACAGCTGATGATCAGTGTGGCGGCCGGGATGGCGCTGTCGGGGATGCGCCCGATCGCCCATTCCTATGCGCCCTTCCTGGTGGAACGCCCCTTCGAGCAGGTCAAGCTCGCGCTCGGGCACCAGGACCTCGGTGCCGTCCTGGTCAGCATGGGCGCCTCCTACGACTGGGCGGCCGGCGGGCACACGCACCACGGTCCCGGCGACGTCGCACTACTCGACACGCTGCCCGGCTGGACCGTCCACGTGCCGGGCCATCGCGACGAGGCGGCCGCCCTGCTGCGATCGGCTGCGGCCTCGGACGGCCGGGTCTACATCCGGCTGTCCGCCCAGGAGAACGCGCAGGCCAGGCTGGTAACGGATGGCCCGGCGCCGGGCGGAGGCATGCACGTCGTGCGGCGGGGCGGCGGGGCCACGGTGGTCGCGGTCGGCCCGATGCTGGACCGCGTCGTGCAGGCCGCCTCGGGGCTCGACCTCACCGTGCTCTATGCCCCGACGGTGCGGCCGTTCGACGCCGCGACACTGCGGGCCGTCCTGACCTCTCCCGAGGTGGTCCTGGTCGAGCCCTACCTGGCCGGAACCTCGCTGCGCCAGGTCGCCGAGGCCCTCTCCGACATCCCGCATCGGACGCTCGCGGTCGGCGTCCCGCAGCAGCCGGCCCGCCTCTATGGGGAGCCGGCGGACCACGACCGCCGCTACGGTCTCGACGTGGCCGGTCTGCGGGAGCGGCTCGGGCGTTTCGTGCGAGGTCTCGAGCCGGCCACCGGCTGATCGATCGGGCGGGCGAGAGCCTCCAGTCGGCCCGCGAGCGTGGGTGGGTCGAGCGGGTGGCGGCGGCCGGAAGTCGGGACGTTACGGTACGGGTTGCGAGCCTGACGACGAGGAGAAGCCCGATGGAACCCCGTGTTGAGCCCTTGACCCCCGACGTCGACCCGATGGTCGTCGACGCCGTCACCAACGTCCGCGATCGCTTCGGCGCCGAAGGGCTGCGCGACCTCATCGCGCTGGCCCGAGCCGAGCTCGCCGAGGCCGAGAGGGCCGAACGCGAGCTCGCGGCCGCCGTCAACGAGCCGAAGGACGTTCCGGCTGCGCCGCAGTACGACTCCGCCGACACCCAGGCCTGGCTGGCCTACACCGAGGCCGAGCCACGCGGCGACTCCCGCGACGGTCGCTGAGCGGGTCAGACCGACCGCAGGGTGTCGAGGAAGTCACGGGCCCACCGGTCGATGTCATGGGTCATCACGTGATCGCGTAGCCGCCTCATCCGGCGCTCGGCTTCGGTGTCGTCCATCCGCATCGCCGCCAGCAGGGTTCGCTTGAGCCCGTCGATGTCGTGCGGATTGACCAGGAACGCGTCGTCGCCGAGCTCGTCGGCGGCGCCCGCGAACTCCGACAGCACCAGCGCGCCGCGCAGGTCCGTGCGGGCCGCGACGTACTCCTTGGCCACGAGGTTCATGCCGTCGCGCAAGGGCGTGACCACCATGACGTCGGCGGCCAGCAGGAGGGCGACCAGTTCGGCTCGCTGGTAGGACGAGTGCAGATAGTGGACCGCCGGGGTGCCGATCCGGCCGTAGTCGCCGTTGATGCGGCCCACTTGCAGCTCGATGTCGTCGCGGAGGACCTGGTACGCCTCGACCCGCTCACGGCTGGGCGTGGCGACCTGCACCAACACCGCTTCGTCCGGGGTGATCTGCCCCTCGGCCAACAGCTCGCCGAAGGCCTTGAGCCGGTGGCCGATGCCCTTGGTGTAGTCGAGCCGGTCCACGCCGAGCAGGACGTGCGCCGGCGAGCCCACCTCGGAGCGGATCCGCGCAGCGCGGGCCTGCACCGCGGGATCGCTGGCCAGCTCGGCGACCTCGCTGACCTCGATCGAGATCGGGAACGCGCGCGCGGCGACACTGCGACCGTCCGCGAGCACCACACGGTCGTCGTCGGCGACCTTGGCTCCGGTGAAACGCTCGGCCAGCGCGACGAAGTTGCCCACGGCGCCGTCGCGCTGGAAGCCGATCAGATCGGCGCCGAGCAGTCCGTCGAGGATCTGGCGCCGCCACGGCAGCTGGGCGAACAACTCCGTGGGCGGGAACGGGATGTGCAGGAAGAAGCCGATCTTCAGGTCCGGCCGCATCTCCCGCAGCATCGCCGGCACGAGTTGCAGCTGGTAGTCCTGGACGAAGACGACCGCGCTGTCCTCGGCCACTCGCGCGGCGGCGTCGGCGAACCGCTTGTTGACCCGCCGGTAGGCTTCCCACCACTCGCGATGGAACTCCGGCGAGACGATGACGTCGTGGTAGAGCGGCCAGAGCGTCGCGTTCGAGAAGCCCTCGTAATACAGCGCGATGTCCTCGGCCGCCAGCGGCACGGCCACGAGGTCCATGTCGTCGGTGGAGAACGGCTCGGGCTCGTCGTCGGGTGAGCCGGTCCAGCCCACCCAGGCGCCGGAGTACGCACGCATCACCGGCGCGAGCGCGGTGACCAGCCCACCGGGGCTGCGCCGCCACGTGGTGGTGCCGTCGGATGCCACGACCCGGTCGACCGGGAGGCGGTTGGCGACGACGACGAAGCTGCTCGTTCCACGGTGTCCCACTGGGCCTCCTCGTCGGAACCACGGTAGCGGGCGCGAGGCCATTCGGACGTATCAGGGCATCATGCGGAGCGGGTCGCGTCGGGCGGCGGCAAGCCGTGTCGGGCCCGGTGGCGGGCCGCGTCGGGCCGCGTCGGGCCAGTGGCGGGCCGTGTCGCGCTCGTGGCTGGCCTGTCGAACCACGGCATCGTGGTGTGGGTTGCGTACGATGTCCGGATGGACGCCGCCGCTGCGCACGCATCCGAGCCCCGGCCGGCCGTGGTCGGGTCGGGCGAACTCGACGACCGCGAACGCGAGATCCTCGACTTCGAGCGTCAGTGGTGGAAGTACGCCGGCGCGAAAGAACAGGCCCTGCGTGACCTGTTTGACCTGTCCGCCACTCGGTACTACCAGATCCTCAACGCCCTGATCGACCGTCCCGAGGCCGAGGCCCATGACCCGATGCTGGTCAAGCGGTTGCGGCGGCTGCGCTCGAGTCGTCAGCGGGCCCGCTCGGCCAAGCGGCTCGGCGAGGGCTGAAGGTTCGCCAACCGTCGGTGTCCGGGTGTCCGGGCGTCGGTTGGTGCTCGGGGCTCTCGGCGGACCGCTGCATCAGGCTCGGCACCCCACTCGCACCGCTCAGCGTCTTTCGTTGCCCCGCTTGTAGTTGCCGGTGATCTTCGCCAGCGCCAGCTGCCGGGCGGTGTCGTCCCCGCTCTCGAGCTCGGCGATCAACCGAGCGGCGCGGGCTCCCGCGACGATCCCCACCTGCACGTTTCCCCGGCTGATCAAGACCCGGCCGTCCTTCGTGACGCGGTAGGCGAAGGGGTCCTCGTCGAGTCGGGCGCGGCGGTCGATGGGCACGTCGCATTGTCGTACGAACCGCGGCCTCAGCGGCATCGCCACGAGGCGTTCGCCCGCACCACCAGGCTTACAGACCTCGTGATGAACGGAATGATCACGTGGACGTGATCATTCCGGCGGGGCTCGGGGGCGTCGTTCGCCGCGCGGCGCGGTCGTGGCGTAGTCTCCTGGTCCTGTGACTCTGCGCGAGCGGCTCGACCGACTGTGGCCGTCACTCGTCGCCTTGGCCGGCACGGTGGCGGTCGTCCTCGGCCTGCTCTCCCTCTTCGGCGGAAACGTCGACGACAGCACGCCGGACGACGTCGCGGCCGGGGACGACTCCGGCGCCGATCCTCCGGCCGAGGACCCTCCCGTGGCGACCACCACGCCACCCGCCACCCCACCCGCGGACGACCCTACCGAGCCGCCTGCCGACCCCACCGGCGATCCCACGGGCGACTCCACCGACGGCACCTCCACCACAGCCCCTCCGGAGGTGCGCCAGCCGGTGGGCATCGCGAACCAGACCTCGGTCGGCGGGCTCGCCGAAGTCGCCCAGCAGCGGCTCGAGGAGGGCGGCTGGGAAGTCCCGGCCATCGGCGACTTCAACGGCACCGTGCCCGAGACCACCGTCTACTACCCCGAGGGGATGCAGGAGGCGGCCGAGGCGCTCGCGGCGCAGTTCCCCGAGATCGGCAGGGTCCAGCCCAGCTTCGAAGGGCTGAACCAGTCGCGCCTCGTGGTCGTCCTCGTCGACGATTATGTGGACGAGGTCGGCGAGCCGGAGTGATCTCCCAGCCCCACGCAGATCGGGTCGCTGTACGGGCTGCGTTCCAGCCGTTGCGCTCGCGCGCGGCGCACACCCTGGTCGCGCTCGACTTCGACGGCACTCTCGCGCCCATCGTCCCGCGGCCCGAGGACGCTCGGGCACTGCCCGGCACGGCGGACGTGCTCGCCGCCCTCGCGGACCAGGTCGCCCGGGTCGCGATCGTCACGGGCCGCCCCGCTGCCGACGCCGTCGAGCGCGCCGGCGTGGGGGACGTCCCGGGCATCGTCGTCCTGGGCCATTACGGCCTCGAACGATGGACCGGCGGCCGGCTCGTCGCCCCCGACGAAGGCCCCGGCGTCGGACGTGTCCGCGAGGCGGCCACCGAGCTCGCGCTCGCCCGTCCCGGCGTGACGCTCGAGGACAAGGGCCACTCGGTCGCTCTGCACACCCGCCGCGCCGCCGACCCGGCCGGAGCGCTCGCCGAGCTCGTCCCACACGTCACGGACCTGGCGAAGGCCGAGGGGATGCAGGTGACACCGGGACGCTACGTGCTCGAGATCCGGCCCGCGGGGGTCGACAAGGGCGTGGTCCTCGCGTCGCTGGTCGACGAGGTCGGCGCCACGGCCGTCGTCTACGGGGGCGACGACGTCGGCGATCGTCCCGCCCTGAACACCCTGCGCGCCCTGGAGGCCGGTGGCCTGCGCGCCGTGGTGGTCTGCAGCGACGCCGACGAGGCCGATCCCGAGTTCCGGGCCGGAGCCGACCTCGTGGTGCCCGGACCCGACGGCGTGCAGGCGGCCCTGCGTGACCTGGTGGACGTACTTCGGGAGCCGAGGTGACCGCGGTCACGACCGGCCGGTGCGAGCGGTCCGGCTCAGAACGTTCCCGATCGGGTGCGGCGGAAGATCGGCCGCAACGGGCGTTCGGCGTAGCCGCCTTCCTTCAGCCCCGCACGTCGCTCGAAGACGTTGCGCGATGCGGGATCGCCGGTGCGGATCCACGACCACGCCGACGCGACGGCGTACAGGACCAACATCACCGGCCCGAGACACCATGCGTACTGCGTGGCGTGCCGGGCCTCGTGGCCGAGCAGGGTGGGGCGCCGGGCCAGCAGGTCGTCGCTGATCCGCAGCAGCACGACGTTGCCGACGGTGAAGGCCGGCGCGGGCGGGACGGGGATCCGGTAGCGACGTCCGACGATCAGTCCCTCGGGACCGCGCGAGAACCGCGCGCCGCCGACCAGCCCGATCACCAGGCCCAGCAGCGAGGACAGGTTGATCCAGTTGACGACCTGGCGAAGGCGATGCGCGCGGCTCACGGGGATCATCCTGCCCGGCGGACGCGCGGTGTGCCCGGGATCTCGACATGGTGGTACCGAAGCGGTATCATGGTCGAATGGCGATGACTTTGCGGCTCACCGAGCAGGAGACGGAGGCGCTGCGCCGACAGGCCGAGCGTGAACACCGCTCGATGCAAGAAGTGGCGCGGCTGGCCATCCAAGAGCGGGTGGAGCGTAGCACCCGCACCGACCGCATCGAGCAGCTCGCGCGCGAGGTCAAGGAGCGGCACGCACGCCTGCTCGCCCGGCTCGCCGAGTGACCAGGTTTCTCGAGATCGAGGACGTCCTCGAGGTGGTCGCGATCGTGCTCGACCAGCCGGCCGACGTGCGCGACTTCGGCTTGCTCGATTCCGCCATCCACCGGCCGATGGCGTCGTTGTTCGGCGCGGACGCCTACGTCGATCTCTTCACGAAGGCGGCGGCGATGCTCGAGTCGCTGGCGCGCAACTACGCGCTCTTCGACGGCAACAAGAGGATGGCCTGGTCCGCCACCACCGTGTTCCTGCTCGACAACGGCCAGAGCCTGCTCGACGTCGACCTGGACGAGGCCTACGACTTCGTCGTGGGGGTGGCCCACGGCGAGCTCGAGCTCCCGCACGCGGCTGACTGGCTGCGCGCCCACGCTCGGCCGGCGGACATCGCCTGATGGACACCGCCTGGCAAAGTGTCGACCGACGCAGGCCGGCCGGCGGCAGGCTCGGCTGACCGCGGAGGCTCGGCCGAGGGACGCCGACCGAGCCCCGGATCAGATCAGCCGGTCCTGCGTCTCGCGGACCAGCTTCTTCCGGTGCCGGCGCACGTGGCCACGCCAGCCGGCCAGGGCGATCACGACCACCCAGCCCACGACGCCCATGATGATCATGCGCAGCTTGCCGTCGGGGTCGACCTGCTCGGCGTCCTCCAGCGGGACCTGTCCGTCCGGGTCGACGAGGACGGTGAGGCGGTCGCCCACCTCGTACGGCGTGCCGCTGCCGCGGTACTCCAAGTGTTCGGGGAGTTCGCCGGATCCGTCGTCGAGGACGTACTCGTGGCTGGCCCCCTGGCTGCTCTCGTCGACGATCTCCACCTCGACGGCGTTGCCGCGGTCGGACAGGGCGCGCTCGGGCGGAAGCTGCACGGTCCCCACGAGCACGAGCACCGACGGCGCGAACGACAGCAGCATCAACCACCGCCCGCCGTGGAGCACCGCCACCGCGGTCGCCACGCCGAGGCAGATGATCGCCCCGATCATGATCGGCATGATGTCGAGGCCGGGCGTGGCCTGCGACAGAGCGACGTTGCCCAGCGCCGCGGCGGCGGCGCCGAGGGCGACGGCGACGGTGGCAACGGTGGTGCGGATCGGCTTCGGCGGTGGCGCGAACTCGGTGCGACTCACGGCAGAACCGTACTGAGTCGCGGCCCCGCTCTCGAATCTGGATATTGAGACGCGCATCTTGCATGTTGGACAAGCGGACGATGTGCGCCGGAGGAAAACGTAGGCTGCCACGAACACAGCAGTACTCATCCAGAGGGGCAGAGGGACCGGCCCGGTGAAGCCCCGGCAACCTCCCGCGTCATGTGCGGGATCGGTGCCAAATCCGTCCCGCAGGCCGCGGGAGAGATGAGGAGGACCTCGATCATGACCATCACCCAGGAGCCCACGCCGTCCCGGCGCTCCGAGTCCGGCCCCGATCTTGGCCGGGCCACTCACCTCTCATGTAGGGAGTGCGGCTCGAGCGCTCCGCTCGGTCCGCACTACGCCTGCGCCGAGTGCTTCGGCCCGCTCGAGGTCGCCTACGACTTCGGCATCATCACTCGTGAGCGGATCGAGGCGGGTCCGCGCTCGATCTGGCGCTACCGCGATCTCCTGCCGGTGCCGTCCCACGTCGCCGACATCCCGAACACCGATCCCGGCTTCACGCCGCTGGTGCGGGCCGACAACCTCGCCCGCGAGCTGGGCCTGCGCAGCCTGTGGATCAAGAACGACGCCGCCAACCCCACGCATTCGTTCAAGGACCGCGTGGTGGCGGTGGCGCTCGCGGCCGCACGCGAGCTGGGCTTCACCGTCCTCGCGTGTCCGTCCACCGGCAACCTCGCCAACGCCGTGGCCGCGGCCGCTGCACGGGCGGGCATCCGCAGCTTCGTCTTCGTTCCCAGCGACCTCGAGCAGCAGAAGATCATCACCAGCGCCGTCTACGGCACCACCCTGGTGGCGGTCGACGGCAACTACGACGACGTCAACCGGCTCGCCTCCGAGCTGGCCGGCGAGCACGAGGACTGGGCGTTCGTCAACGTCAACGTCCGTCCTTACTATGCGGAGGGTTCGAAGACGCTCGGGTACGAGACGGTCGAACAGCTCGGCTGGACGCTCCCGCGCCAGGTGGTCATCCCGGTCGCCAGCGGGTCCCAGCTGACCAAGGTCGACAAGTCCTTCCGCGAGCTGGTCGAGCTCGGCCTGGTCGAGGGCGAGGCGCCAGCCATCTTCGGGGCGCAGGCGGCCGGCTGTTCGCCGGTGTCGCTGGCGTACAAGGAGGGCACCGACGTCGTCCGGCCGGTCCGGCCCGACACCATCGCCAAGTCGCTGGCCATCGGCAACCCCGCCGACGGTCCGTATGTCCTCGACGTGGCCCGGCGCACCGGGGGAGCGGTCGAGGACGTCACCGACGACGAGGTCGTCGCCGGCATCCGGCTGCTGGCCCGTACCGAGGGCATTTTCGCCGAGACCGCCGGGGGCGTCACCGTGGCGGTGCTGGCCAAGCTGCTGCGCGACGGAAAGCTCGACCCGGACGCCGAGACCGTCGTCTTCAACACCGGCGAGGGGCTGAAGACCCTCGACGCCGTCGCGCCCGTGGTGGGCCCGGCCGGCACCATCTCCCCGACCACCGAGGCGTTCCACGCCCTCGTCCCGGAGGCTTGAGCCATGAGCGTTGCCGTACGAGTTCCGACCATTCTCCGTACCTACACCCACGGTGAGTCCGAGGTGAAGGTCGACGTGGCCGACGGAGCGACCTTGGCGGACGTGGTCAGCGCGCTCGAGGTCGCGTACCCGGGCATCGGCGCGCGCGTCCTGGACGACACCGGCAAGATCCGTCGTTTCGTGAACGTCTACGTCAACGACGACGACGTCCGGTTCGCCTCTGGCCTCCAGACGCCCACGCCCGCCGGTGCGAAGGTGTCGGTGATCCCGGCCGTCGCCGGGGGCTGCTGACGCGGCCGAGGCCTCCGGAGCCGAGGCTTCCGGACTCGGCCGCCGCCCTCGCCACACGACGATTCCCACGACAGCCGTGGTGATCGTCGGGTTGCGAACTGCTGCTTGGATCGTCAGAACTCACCCGACGATCGTCACGACCTGCGCGCGGTCCTGAGGAAAGGCTCAGCCTCGGGGTGCTGAGGTACGGCTCAGCCGACGGTGACGTCGTTGATGTTGAACGCCTCTTCGGCCCAGGGGAACACCCACAGGAAGAGCGCGACGACGATCAGCGCGATCAAGATCAGGAAGATGACCAGCCGGAGCGGCCACGGTCCTGGTAGATGGCTCCAGACCCAGCCGTACATCCCTCAGAGTTCCTCTCCGCTGACCAGGACGCCGGTGGCGTACATCCGATGCGACGAGCCGAATCGGGGCCAACACGTGGTCAGGGTGATCCGACGCTCGGTCGGCTCGGTGTCGATGGACTCGCCCGGCACCGGGTCGACGACCCAGCTGTCGTTGATGTCGATCTTGTTGCCGTTGGGGTCGCCGTCGGGTGCGCTGTCGAGCTGGTAGACGAATGTCCCAAGGGCGTTGCGGATCTCGACGAGATCGCCCACGCGAAGTTCGGCGAACTGGGCGAACGGTTCGCCGTGGCCCGATCTGTGCGCAGCTACTGCGAAATTGCCTACTTCGCCCGGATTTGCGCTTGTCAGGTAATGGCCCGGACCATTCTTCAGGTCCTCGTCCTCGACGCCCTGGACGATCGTGTACTCCCAGTCGTCACCGAAGCGCGGGATCTGGATGATCGCGTAGGCGTCGCCCACGGGTGTCTCGGCCGGCGGCTTGGCTGCCGTGCCCTGGTCCCAGGCGGCCGTCTGCTCGCGTAGGTCGTCCTGAGCGGCGGCCGTCTGCAGTCCGGTGCCCCACAACGTGTAGACGACGAAGAGGAGCACGATGGCGCCGCCAGTGAGAAGTAGCTCACCAAAGACGCCGACCGCGGCGGCCAGCGGGCTGCGTTTCGGGGCCCTGCGTCGGCCCCGGCGCGCGTTGCGATGCATGTCGACGAGCCTAACTTGATCGGTGGTGCCGACTGCAATCGGCGAGGTCACATGGGATATCTGCTGAATCAACGATCAATTGAATCACAAATGGGTAACGATGGGCGCTTTCCCGTCACAGCGTCGAGGCCCGAACACCGCTGTGACCTTGCCCGAAATCTGAGAATGCGCTACTGGACCAGCGCGGGAGATCTGCTAGCGTACGCGACGGCATGTGACAGCTCCACCTGAGAACACATCCGGGAGATAAGTATCGTGAGTTCCACACAACGGAAGCGGCTTGCCGCAGCCCTTGCGACGGCTGGCGCCGGCGCGATGGTGCTCGGCGGCGCTTCGCTGCCTGCCACGGCAGCAGAGACCAAGCCGGACAGCGCTCCGGTCGGCGAAGTTGGTGACCTGCTCAGCACTGCCGTGCTCGAGGAGGCCACCCTCTCCGGCCCGGAGGCTCTGAACCAGCTCGACAACAACGGCCTCAAGCTCGTCGCAGAGCGGGCCGGCATGGCGGTTGACGAGGTCACCCAGCTCCTCAAGGACGACCTCGCTCTCGTCTCGCCCAGCGGTTACCTGGCGCACAAGGACAAGTTCGAGGTCCCCGACACCGAGCTTCCCCAGGCTGCCGACGCCGACATCCCGGGCTCGCCCGAGGAAGGCTCCAAGCCGGGCGCGCCCGTCACCATCTACCTCGACTTCGACGGTGCCGAGGTTCGTGGCACCGCCTGGAACGAGGAGAACGGTGAGGTCCTCACCGCTGCGCCGGCCGCTTCGGCCGACGCCGCGTACCAGCGCATCGTCTGGGAGACCGTCGCCGAGGACTACGCGCCGTTCGACGTCAACGTGACGACGACCGACCCCGGTCCCGACGCGCTCCAGAAGACGTCGGTGGACGACGAGGAGTACGGCTCCTGGGCCGTCATCACCGACAGCTACGACGAGCTGCCCTTCGCGCCCGGCACCGGCGGTATCGCCTACGTCGGCGCGGTCGGCGCCCGTTACCTGTCCCCGGCGTGGGTCTTCACCGAGGGTGTCAGTGACAACCCGAAGTACGTCGGTGACGTCACGTCGCACGAGGTCGGCCACAACTTCGGCCTCAGCCACGACGGCTCCCCGGAGGGCGAGGAGTACTACTCCCCGTCCGACCCGGCCACCACGTGGGGCCCGATCATGGGTGGGTCGTACATCGCTCCGCTGTCGCAGTGGAACAACGGCGACTACACCAACGCCAACAACACCGAGGACGACCTCGCTCTCATCACTGAGAAGGGCGCGATCGACGGCGGCTTCATCCTCCTCGACGCCGACGGCAACAGCTACGTCGGTCAGTACTTCTGCGAGGGCACCCAGGCCGAGTGCGACGCCGGTGACGGCACGTACACGGACCCTGACGGCAACCCGCTGACGGCCGAGAAGGTCATCACCGACCGCACCAACTTCTCCGAGGACGACCACGGCGACGACGTCGCCGGGGCCACCGGCCTCGAGAACACCAGCGGCGAGTTCGCTGGCGAGGGTGTCATCGGTCGTACCGGTGAGGTCGACGTGTTCGGCTTCGTCACCAACGGCGGTCCGTTCACGGCCAAGGTCGACCCGGCTTCGCCGGCTCAGAACCTTGACGCCAAGCTGCAGCTGCTCGACGCCAACGGCGAGGTCGTCGCGGAGAACAACCCCGAGTCGGCTGCCGACCCGGGCAACGCCGCGGCTGACTACCCGCTGGTCACCGGTGTGAACGCTTCGCTCGAGCAGGAGCTCGAGGCCGGTGCGTACTACCTCGCCGTCTCGGGTGTGGGTCAGGGCGACCCGCAGCAGAACACCGAGACAACGGCCACGAACTACAGCAACTACGGCAGCCTGGGTAACTACTCGCTGTCGGGTACCGCTGCTCCGTTCGAGGCCGAGCCGGTCACGATCACCTCGCCGGAGGACGGCGCGGAGGTTGCGGCTACTGACCTCGAGGTCACCGGTACGGCCGACCCGGGTGCCAGCGTTGCGCTGACCGTCGGTGACGCTGCCGCCGGTGAGGCCACGGCTGCCGAGGACGGCACCTGGTCCGCCACGCTGACGGAGGACCTGCCCTTCGGCGAGTCCACCATCACCGCTCAGCAGACCGTCGGCACCATCGTCGTCCCCGAGAAGGCTTCGGTGACGGTGTCGGTGGCGCTCGACGCTCCGACGGTCACCAAGCCGGAAGAGGGCCAGACCGCCAGCACGGCGCGTCCGACCTTCGCCGGTAAGGGTGTTGCCGGGGCCACGGTCAACGTCAGCATCGACGCCGAGGGCGACGCTCCTGTCGCCGGTACCGCGACGGTCGACGACGACGGCAACTGGGAGTTCGTGCCGGAGGCCGACCTGGCCAACGGTGCCCACACGGTCAGCGCCACGCAGACCGTCGGCGAGGCCACCTCGGCCGCTTCCGAGACCGTCAAGTTCAACGTTGAGGTCACGGCTGGCGACGACAACGGCGGCGACGACAACGGCGACGAGTCCGGCGACGCCGGTGGCGGCGACGGCAACGACGACGACCTCCCCGACACCGGTTCCTCGTCGGCTGGTCTGATCGGCTTCGCGGCCGGTCTGGTTCTCCTGGGCGCGGGCGCTGCGGTTTACGCCCGGACCCGCCGGAGCACCGTCTGAT
>DATCVR010000084.1:0-5471 GCA_036566745.1 Jiangellaceae bacterium
AGGGCATCACCGGCTCTATGCCGGGCATGGCCATGGGCCCACTGTCCGGCGGCGGCCTGGCGGGCGCGGGCAGCGCACGGCCGATCGTCATCGAGCTCCGCGGGCCCGGCCTGAAGGACGTCATCCGCGAGGTCGTCCAGGCCGACGGCCGCGGCGACGTCCAAGTGGCCTTCGGCCAGCGATAGAAGGAGGAACCCGTGCCGGTCCCCGATGCTCGCGTAGAGCTCCAGATCGCAGGCGTCTGGACCGACGTCACGGACGACGTCATGGCCGGCCCCGGAATCCAGCTGTCCCGAGGCCGGTCGGACGACGGCCGCACGTCAGACCCCGGCGCCGGTTCGCTGACGCTGTGGAGCCCCAACGGGAAGTACTCCAACAGGAACCCGCTCTCGCCGTACTACGGACAGCTGGGCCGGAACACGCAGATGCGGGTGTCTGTCGGCGGCGCCACGCCCGTGCTCGACATCCCCGACGGCACGTTCGGGCGCGCGACCACCCCGGACCATGCCTCGCTCGACATCACCGGCGACATCGACGTCCGCGCCGAGCTGGAGCCGGAGACGTGGGCCGGCAGCATGAGCAACACCGCGTTCGAGGTGCTCGGCAAGTACAACGTCACCGGCAACCAGCGGTCGTGGCGGCTCTTGGTGACCGATGCCGGACGGCTCGCCTTCGCCTGGTCGACAGACGGCGTCACTCCGATCGAGAAGCTCTCCGCGAAGCGGGTGCACTTCGGGCCCTGGGAGCGAGGGGCGATCCGGGCGACGCTGGACGTCAACAACGGCGCGGGCGGCTACACGGTCACCTGGTACACCGCAGCGTCTCTGGCGGGGCCGTGGACGGTGCTGGACACACTCGTCACCACCAGCGGCACCACCTCGATCTTCAACAGCACGGCGACGCTTGAGGTCGGCGACATCTCAAGTGTCGGCTTCGACGCGATGGCCCGCCGCCTGTATAGGGCCGAGGTCCGCTCAGGCATCGGTGGCACGGTGGTGGCAAGCCCCGATTTCACGACTCAGGCCGTGGGCGCGACCAGCTTTGCCGACAGCGCGGGCCGAACGTGGACGGTCGCGAACGGCGCGACCATCACCGACCGCCGCACCCTCGCCGTGCACGAGGTCCCAAAGCGGCCGGCGCGCTGGCACCGCTCCGGGCACGCCGTGACCGCGCCGATCACGAGCGCGGGCATCCTGCGGCGACTCGGACAGGGCCGCAAATCCCTGGCGTCCACGCTGCGCCGGCGCGTACCCGCGTTCTCGCCGCAGGCGTACTGGCCGTGCGAGGACCAGGACGGTGCGACGCAGGCCGCGTCTCCGATTGCGGGTGTGTTGCCCGCGGTCGTAACGGGTTTCCGGTTCGGGCAGGATGACACCCTCGCCGGGTCGTCGCCGCTGCCGACGATCGAGGCCGGCGGCACCTTCAACGGGATCGTCCCGCCTCCGAGCGGCTCCCCGACGGGCTGGTCGACGCACATGGTGTACGCCGTCGACGCCGCCCCCGGCGCAGATCAGGAGTTCTTCGCCTGGCTGACGACCGGCACTGTGCGCCGCTGGCGCATCCTCCAGCGCTCCGGTGTTGCGACCGTGACGGCCTACGACGGCGAGGACACCCTCATCGTCAACACCCCCATCGGCATTGGCAGCGACGTGTTCACCGGTTGGCAGCGGATTCAGTTCCGTGCCGAGCAGAACGGCGGCAACGTCGACTGGCGCATCGACTGGTTCAACATCGGCGGGGCGGCCGGCGGGGCGGGCGGCAGCTACGCGGGCACGGTCGGCCGGGTCACGCAGCTGAAGACCACGTTCGGCACGATCTCCGGTCTGCGCGCCGGGCACTTCACGGCGCTGCCCGTCGGCACGTCCAGCGGCGCCGCGGCACCTTTCACGGGTGCCGACCACGGATTCGACGGCGAGTCCGCTCTCACCAGACTCTTCCGTCTCGGGAACGAGGAAGCCGCCACGGTCGCCATGGAGTACGTAGACGGCGATCTGGACCGGGGCAGCGAGGCGATGGGCCCGCAGCTGCCGCGCCCGCTGCTGGACTTGTTGCAGGAGCCTGCCGACACGGACGGTGGCTACCTCTACGAGAACAGTCAGCGGCTCGGCCTGGTGTACCGGGACCGGGCCTCGATGGAGAACCAGACGCCCAAGCTCGTCGTGTCGTACGCGCAGGTCACGCACCCGTTCGAGCCGGACGAGGACGACCTCCGCCTCCGCAACGACATCACCGTCGTCCGCGAGGGCGGTAGCGAAGGGCGGGCGGTCGACGAGAACGGCCCCCTCGGCGTCAACACGGTCGGGCTGTACGACGAGTCCGTCACCCTGTCGATGTGGAAGGACCACCAGGCGCAGCAGATCGCCGGATGGCGGCTGGGGTTCGGCACGTGGGACGAGGCCCGCTATCCGGCGGTCACGATCCTCCTGCACAAGTTCCCGAACCTGATCCCGGCCATCACCTCGCTGGAGCTGGGCGACCGGATCCAGATCACCGACACGCCCTCGTGGCAGCCGCCCGGCCCGGTGGACCTGATCGTCCAGAAGATCGAGCACGACTTGAAGCCCTTCGGCTGGACGGTGCGGCTCGTCTGCTCACCGGCCGGGCCGTGGACGGTCGGCGTCGTCGAGGACGACGTGCTGGGCCGCCCGGATACGGCCGGGGCGTCGCTGGTGTCGGGCGTCACCTCGTCGGCGACGTCCCTGTCCGTGGCGACCACTGCGGGCCCCCGCTGGATCGACTCGGCCACCTACTCGGCGATGTTCCCCTTCGACGTCATCTGCGGGGGCGAACTCATGACCGTGACCGCGATCACCGGCACCACGTCGCCGCAGACCTTCACCGTCACCCGATCCGTCAACGGCATCGTCAAGACACAGGCCGCCGGCGAGGCCGTCAGCCTGGCCAACCCGATGCGCGCCGCACTCTAGGAGACCCGATGCCGATCCTTGCCGCACAGGTCGTCACTGCCCAGCAGCTCACCCGATTGCAGCCGGTGTCGTACAGCGCGGCCGGTTCGGGCACCGTCGTGGCCAGCTCGACCAACGCCGACGTGCCCAGTGCCAGCATCACGCTGACCACCGAGACCGCGGGCGCGGTCTACAAGGCTTGGTGCGTGTGGGATTTCAACACCACGGCGGCGCCAGGCGCTTCGTCAACGGGCCGACTGGCCTTGGACGGCGTGGGCCAGTCACCGCTCGCAACTTTCCGCGGAGACAACTCCGCCGAGCGTGGCACCGTCGGCCAGGTCTACCGGGGAACCGTCGCTTCCGCCGGTTCCCACACCTTCAAGCTCATCGTGACCACGGCCACCAACACGGAGTGCCTGGGCGCGAACTGCCACGTCGTCGTCGAGATCACAGAGGTCGTCTGATGCCCATCGTCACCACCCGCATCGAGTCCATCCACTACGACGGAACGAACAAGGCGGCAATCCTCGCCTGGTGCGTGGACGTGACGCTCGTGTCCGACGTCGACGGCGTGCTCACGCTGCACCGTGACGAGCCGGGCGACGGCGGGATCGATTTCGATTTCGTGCTGAGCCCCGGGGACTGGCTGATCCGGAACTTGTACAGGCAGTACGTCGGCCGGCACACGGAAGCCGAATACGCCCAGATCTGGGTGGAGATCCCGGAGGCCTCCTGATGCCTTACTTGACCACCAGCGGCCTGACCCTGCGCGGCGTGCTGGCGACCGACCCTCTCCAGCCGCCGGCCCCGCCGCTGCTCCTCGGTGCGCTGGAGACGGACGAGATTCCGGTGGATCTGGCGACGACCAGCCACCGCACCCTGTACCGGGTCGTGATGGGCCCGGTCGAGCCTGGCGACGTGCTGGACATCGACGCGGACGCCCGGGTGACCAACGACGTCGGCGTGCCGGACGGGCGCCGGTACGTCGTCGGCGTGGGCTGGCATCTGTGGATGTACGACTACAGCGACCCGCTGCGCACGCAGGGCCCGTGGCGGCGGATCTCGGCCCTGTCCGGGGAGAACGTCACGCCGGACCTCCATCACCTGCCGCTGCACATCTCCACGGTGTACCGGATGCCAGAGGACTGGCCGCCCGGTCACCGTCCGGTCGTCGTGCTCCGCGCGGACGCCCACTCGACGGCTTGGGCGTACAACGGCGGCGGCGACGTCCTGACCGTCGACGCCGGGTACGGCCAACTCACCGTCCGCCACTGGGCCCCGCCGACCCTCTGACCCCTGCTCGTCCCCGCCGCCCCGCGCCGCCTGGCCGGGGCTTTCTGCATGTCTGGAGACCCCATGGACTTCGTCCGGCGCGCCGACTGGGGCGCACCCGCGGTCAGCCCGGCCGCTTACATCGGCAGCACCCACGGCGTGAAGGTCCACTACCTCGGCACCGCCTACAGCAGCCGCAGCCACGACAAGTGCGCCGCGTACGTGCAGCAAATCCGCGCATCCCACCTCGCGAACACGAAGGAGAACTACGTCGACATCGCGTACAACCTGCTCGTCTGCGAGCACGGCACCGTGTACGAGGGCCGCGGCGCCCACAAGCGCACCGGCGCGAACGGGAACCAGGAGCTCAACCTCCAGGACTACGCGGTCTGCGCGCTCCTCGGATCGTCCGGCCTCACCAAGCCGACCGACGCCATGCTGCACGGTCTCCGCGACGCGATCGAGTACCTCCGCGACCACGGCCGCGCCGGCACCTGGATAGGCGGCCACCGCGACGGGCACGCGACCTCGTGCCCTGGCGACCCGCTGTACGAGTGGGTCAAGCGCGGTGCCCCGCGGCCCGGCATCCCGCCGGAGAAGCCTGCCCCCGGCGTGCCGAAGCCGTCCGTGGACCTGTCCAAGCTTGTTGCCGCGGCCAAGAGCGACCCGCCGCGCCGTGGGACCCCGGTGTCGTACTACGGCGTCAAGACCGTCGAGCAGGCGCTCGTCGCCGAAGGGCTGCTCTCGCGGGACCTCGCGGACGGCCACTACGGAACCGCCACCGTCGCCGCCTATGCCGCGTGGCAGAAGCGCTGCGGCTACAAGGGCTCGGACGCCGACGGCATCCCCGGCCTCGAATCCCTCCGCAAACTCGGCACCCGCCGCGGCTTCACCGTCACCCCCTGAACCAGGAGAACCCCATGAAGGACAGCACCAAGCGCACGGCTCGAACCGTGCTCCAGTCCGCGCTCGGCATCGCCATCGCCCTGCCGGCCATCGTGGCCGCCTCTGGCATCCCCGAGGCGCTGCCGTGGGCCGCGGGCGCGCTCGCGGTCGCGGGCGGCTTCGCCCGGGTGATGGCCCTGCCGGGCGTGCAGCGGCTCCTCCCCGGCTGGCTTCGCACCGACCAGCCCCCGACGCTGACCCTTCCGCCACACCAGTAGGCCCCCACCCCACCCGTAAGACCGGAGGTCCCCGCGTGGACGCTGCGACGCTCGGCGCCGTCGGAACCATCGTCGTCGGAATCGCGGCGGCCGCCGCGGCGCTCGTCGGACAGCGAGGCGCGAACCGGAA
>DATCVR010000085.1:0-2808 GCA_036566745.1 Jiangellaceae bacterium
CCCCCGACCAGGCCAAGACCGCCCAACAGCTCTACGACGGCCGCGAGATGACCGTCCAGCAGATCGCCGACATCCTCGGCGTCCCCCGCACCACCGTGTACGGGCACCTCGACCGCACCGGAACCGCCACCACCTGATCGCAGCTCTTCGTCAGTTCGATGGTCAAGCGGACTTGACTTCATGGGTCAAGTCCGCTTGACTCTATTCATCTTCATGTCGAGGAGGCGCAGAAGTGACCACCTACACCGCTCACATCGTCACTGGCGAGGCCCACAACCTCGGTGATCCGGAGATCTTCGTAGAGCTCACCGACGAGGACAGCGAACCCGAGCGGTTCGTGCACTACCCGATGGGCGTCGACGATGATCCGACCGCTGCGCTCGAGTCGGCCGGCTGGAACATCACCGGCGACCTCGACACCGCCGAAGCTCAGATTGAGCCCGGCTACTACCTCGTCGAAGTCGAGCCCGCCGATTGGCTGGCCATCGTGCGGCACGTAACCCGCTGGCGAGGCGAGGCGCAGGCCGAGAAGGACAGGCAAGAACGGGCGTGGCGCCACGCCGTCGCCCAGGCCGTCGTCGCCACCCGTGAGGGAACCGCCGTGGGCGCGGCCGCGGGCGGCATCAGCAAGCAACGCGTCTACCAGATCCGCGACGAACAACGCTGAACTCCTGCCCTGTCCTACCCATCGCATACACCTGAACCACCACACCTGAGAGGACACCAGACATGACCGCAGTAGAAGACTCGCTCCGGGCCTGGGCCCACGGCCGCTACACCACCGAGGCCGGCGTCGAGCTGCTGATCCGCCACGGCAAAGCCATCTACGACGGCGCCCCCTGGATCAGCCGCCACGACGGCGGCGCACACATCGATGTCGACAAGCTGCTCTACGAATCCGGCGTCTGGTCCAGCAGCGAACAACAGATCGTCCAGGTCGCAGCCTCGCTGCTCGGCGGCCCACCGGCTGACCTCAACGACACAATCCCCGGCCTCTCCCGCGCGAACCTGGCCCTCGTGCTGGCCGCGATCGCACACGCCGGCGGCTCCCACGACCACGGCCCGACACCGTTCCTCCGTCAGCCTGACGGCAGCGTCAAGCTGAACCCCGACCGGCACACCATGCTCGGATCGCTGTACCCGTGGCCCGGAGAGGACGAGCGATGAACCAGCTGCCCACGTACAACGAGATCCTCGACCGCGCCCACGACGAGATCCACAAGGCCCGAGGCGGGCTCTCGGAGGCGCGAGATTGGCTTGCCTCGGACTGGAAGGACGGCAGCAACCCCGACCCCACCCACCGCGATGCGTACGACGCCCGCGACCGTGCCCGCGCTCTGATCAGCCAGGCGAAGGCCCTGATCGACCAGGCCAAGAACGAACTCCACAACGCCCGCAAATGACTCCACCCACGTCACGTCGCGGGGGTTGGCCTCGACGTCGTAACGTCCCGACGTCGAGGCGTCACGACACCGCCGACGTCGTGGGTTCTGGACGTCGTGACGTCACGGGGCCACACTTGGCCAGGTGAGAGTCACTATGGGAGCCCTTAAGGGCGGCGTGGCCAAGACCACGACCTCGATCCACGTGGCGATCGGGTTGTCTCGTCTCGACGGCGGGCGAGTGCTGCTCGTCGACGCGGACCCACAGGCGGCCTCGACGTTGGACTGGTCAACGGTCGCGGGGGAGAACTGGCCGGCCTCGGTGACAGTGATCCCGTGGCACGGTCCCGATCTAGCTCGGCGAGTCGCCGGCGTGGTCGACGACTACGACCATTTGGTCATCGACACCGGGGGAGAGAACGACGTCATCCTCGGCCAGGCGCTCACAGTCACCGACGAGCTCGTAATCCCGATCTCGCCATCGCTCCTCGAGCTACGCCGGCTGCCCTCGACGATTGAGCTGGCCTCGCGCGTGGATGTGGTCTCGCCGCTGACGTACCGGGTGCTGTTGTGCAAGGTCCGGACCGGCACCCGCTCGGCCGCCGATGCACGCGCGCTCCTGACCGATCTGGACGTGCCGTGCATGGATGCCGAGGTACACCTCCGGGAGGCGTACATCTCAGCGTTCGGCAGCGTGCCGGCCAATCTCGGCGACTACGAGGCCGTACTAACCGAACTACTCGAAGACGAGGATGTGGGGGTGACGTCATGACGTCGACGACGCCGCGACGTCGCGGTCGGCCGTCTGCCATCGCAGCGGTTGGCCTAACGGGCGCTCCGAGCACGGCGGCGGCCGCCGCCGCTCCATCGGCACCGCCACCCGAGCCGCCGGCCCGCAGCGCCCGCGTGAAAGCGACAGCCGATGAGGAGGTCATCGCATACACGTTGCGCCTGACCGAATCCGAGTCGCTGGCCGCTGACGAGTTGACGCTCACCGCTCGACGTCTCGCCGGCCGACGCCTGGAGCGGTCCGACTTGCTGCGGTCCCTGCTGGGACTGGCCGCCGAAGATCCAGAGTTGCTACGACGGGCCGTAGAGCGGGCAGCTCCACGGTCACGTTCGTGAAGTCGCGACGTCGCGACGTCAACACATAGGGGAGAGCAGCACGTGGTGAAGAAGGACCCGAGGATCATCGTCCGGCTGGAAGACACGTGGCGGAAGGCTGACGCGGCGAACGATCGGCACGGGACGCCGAAGTCTCAGGCCGCGCTGGACTCGGCATGGACTCGGTATCGGGATGCGTGCATGAAGGACTCGATCTGCGTCGAGCCGGAGTGCTTCACGGCGCCGGTGAACGGCGTCTACTGCAAGCAGCACAAGGGCTGACAGTTCCCGTTCCCGGTGAGGGGAGCCGGTGATTGTCGGT
>DATCVR010000086.1:0-4741 GCA_036566745.1 Jiangellaceae bacterium
TTTCGCGGGATGCCTTGGGTGGCGTACGCGCGGCCCGTACAGTGCGGACATGGCGAAGGGACCGCACGTCCTCGGCATCGTTCTCGCCGGCGGTGAGGGCAAGCGGCTGATGCCGCTGACCGCCGACCGCGCCAAGCCCGCCGTGCCTTTCGGTGGTAGTTACCGCCTGATCGACTTCGTGCTGTCCAACCTGGTCCACGGCGAGATCGACCGGATCTGCGTGCTCACCCAGTACAAGTCGCACTCCCTCGACCGCCACATCTCGCTGACCTGGCGGATGAGCAACATCCTCGGCCAGTACGTCACGCCGGTGCCGGCCCAGCAGCGCCTCGGCCCGCGGTGGTACCAAGGCAGCGCCGACGCGATCTACCAGTCGCTCAACCTGGTCCACGACGAGATGCCCGACCACGTCGTCGTCTTCGGCGCCGACCACGTCTACCGGATGGATCCGCGCCAGATGCTCGAGGCGCACCTCTCCAGCGGGGCCGACGTCACCGTGGCGGGCATCCGGGTGCCGCGCGAGGGCGCGAGCGCGTTCGGGATCATCCAGACCGGCGACGGCCGCCGCATCGACGCCTTCCTGGAGAAGCCCGCGGAGCCGCCGACCGTGCCCGGCGACCCCGACCACTGCTATGCGTCGATGGGCAACTACGTGTTCACCACCGAAGCGCTGGTCGACGCGCTGCGACTCGATGCCGGCGACGACGCCTCGATCCACGACATGGGCGGCAACATCGTGCCCACGATGGTGGCCAAGGGCACGGCCGGCGTCTACGACTTCGCCGACAACGACGTCCCCGGCGCCACCGATCGCGATCGCGGCTACTGGCGCGACGTCGGCACGCTCGACTCCTACCACGAGTCGCACATGGACCTCGTCTCGATCGACCCGGTGTTCAGCCTCTACAACCGCAGCTGGCCGATCCTCACCCACCATCCGCAGCTGCCGGGGGCGAAGTTCGTGCAGGGCGGGCTGGCGCACGAGTCGATCGTCAGCCTCGGCTGCATCATCGCGGGCGCGCGGGTGGGCCACGCCGTGCTCTCACCCGAGGTACAGGTGCGCGACGGCGCCGAGGTGACGCGCTCGGTGGTGCTCCACGGCGTTCTTGTCGAGGCGGGGGCGATCGTGCGCGACGCCATTCTCGACAAGAACGTGGTGGTCCGTGCCGGAGCCGTGGTGGGCGTCGACAAGGAGGCGGACCGCGCGCGCGGCTTCACGGTGAGCGACGGCGGCATCACGGCGGTGGGCAAGGGCGTCGTCATCGAGGCGTAGGCGCACACGCCGACAGGGAGCGCACACCACCAGGCGTTCGCGGGCACCACGAGGCCTGCAGGGGTGGTGCGGCACCGAATCAGGTGGTGAACGTGATCATTCGTCAGCGCCTGACCGCGACCAGCAGGCCGTCGCCCACGGGGAGCAGGGCGGGGACGAGGGAGTCGTCCTCGCGCACGGTGCGGCCGAGTTCGCGGATCGTGACGGTCTCGGGGTCGCGCTGGGCTGGGTCGGCGACCTTGTCGTGGCCCAGGGCGTCGTCGAAGGCCACCAGCCCGCCGGGACGCAGCAGCCGCAGAGCCTGTTCGAGGTAGTCGGCGTACTCGGCCTTGTCGGCGTCGCAGAAGACGAGGTCGTACGCGGCGTCGGTGAGGCGGGGGAGGACGTCGAGGGCGGCTCCCGCGATCAGGCGGGTGCGGTTGGGGGCGATGCCGGCCTCGCTGAACGCCTCACGCGCCAGGCGTTGGTGCTCGGACTCGACGTCGACGCTGGTCAGGACGCCGTCGCCGCGCATGCCGCTGAGGAGGTAGAGGCCGGACACGCCGGCGCCGGTGCCGATCTCGACGACCGTGCGCGCGTCGATCGCGGCCGCGAGCATCCGCAGCGTGGCGCCCGCGCCGGTGGCGATCGGGGTGGCGCCGACCTCGGCCGCGCGCTGGCGGGCCCGGACCACCACCTGGTCCTCGTCGAGGAAGGTCTCGGCGTACGCCCACGACTCCGCTGCGAGCGCAGGGTTGCTGGCCGTGGACATGCGGTGCCTCCTGCAGACGTCCGGCGGTCGCTCGCCGGTGATCGGGTCAGGTCGAAGCGTAGTCCGGAACCACGGTCGGGGTGCGAGGCGTTCCGTCCTTGTCAGGGTGTGTCGCTTGGAGCCGCGCGGCACACAACTTCACCACGGGTGTCCCGGTCCCGGGAACACCGAGGCGCCGACGCCGGTTGGCCAGGAAAGGGGGCGATGAGTCACGATGGGTGTTCTGGTCGTGCCGCAGCGCTCGTCGAAGCGCCCGGTCGAGGGAGGTACCCAGGTGGCTGACACGGAGGCCTGGACGCCGCCGAGTTGGGACGAGATCGTCCGCGAACACTCGGCGCGGGTCTACCGGCTGGCCTATCGGCTCACCGGCAACTCCCACGACGCCGAGGACCTCACCCAGGACGTGTTCGTCCGGGTGTTCCGCTCGCTGTCGTCGTACACGCCCGGCACGTTCGAGGGCTGGCTGCACCGCATCACCACCAACCTGTTCCTGGACTCCGTCCGGCGCAAGCAGCGCATCCGATTCGACGCGCTGGGCGACGACGCCGCCGATCGCCTCCACGGCCGCGAGCCCACCCCCGAGCGCCAGCTCACCGACCGCATGTTCGACGCCGACATCCAGGCCGCCCTCGACGCGCTGGCTCCCGACTTCCGGGCCGCCGTCGTGCTGTGCGACATCGAGGGGCTCTCGTACGAGGAGATCGCCGCCACCCTCGGCGTCAAGCTCGGCACCGTCCGCAGCCGCATCCACCGGGGCCGGGCCCAGTTGCGCGCCGCGCTCGAGCACCGCGCACCCGACGACACCAGCTCGCTCGACCTCGGCCCCAGCCTCCCCGAGCCCCGTGGTCCCCTCGATCCCGGGGGAGAACCGGCATGAAGCACCTCGACGAACGCATCAGCGACCTGGTCGACGACCGCCTCGACCACGACGAACGCGACCGCGCGCTGGCCCATCTCACCAGCTGCGACCACTGCCGCCAGCAGGTCGAACTCGAGCGCTACGCCAAGGCCGCGCTGCGCTCCTTGCCCGAGGTCGCCCCGTCCGACAAGCTCGTCGCGAGCCTGCTCGCCCTGGCCGAGCCCGGAGGTCCGCTGCCGCCCGACCGGCCGTCGTTTCCCGTCTCCGCGGCGCCCGTGGCCGGATGGCGCACTCGCACCGACCGACCCGCCGGGATTCCCGGCACCACCAGGCCCGAGCGCTCGACCCGGGTGAGCCGCCGCCCGGCGCGCGTGGTCCGCTACGCCGCCGCCGGAGCCCTCTCGGCCGGCGCCATCGCCGTGGTGCTCGCGTCCCTGGGCGGTCCCACGTCGCCGATCCAGCCACCCCCGGCAACGGTCAGCGTCGTGCCTCCGGTCGACCAGTTCACCGTCGAGCACGCCCGCTCCACCGGCAACCTCCCCTTCGCCGAGCCTGCTTCGCTCCTGGTGCCGGCGAGTCCGCCGCCGCTGGGAGGCGGGCGGTGACCCACCGTCCTCGCACGGCACCCGGAGTGACCGCAGGCCTGGCCGCTCTCGTCGCGCCGATGCTGATCGGCGCCTTGGTGCTGCTGGCGCACGCTCCCACGGCCTCCGCCGACGCCGAGGAGGTCGTCCGCGGCGACGACCCGCGCGCGCTCGAACTGGTGCGGGCCTCGGCGGCCGCGGGCTCGGTCGTCTCCTACACAGGCACCCAGTACGTCACGACGTGGTCGGCGATCTCGTCCTCGGGCGCCTCCAGCAGTGCCGTGGTCACGGTCGAGCACGAGGCCGGCGGGTCCACCTCCGTCCGCGTCCACGGCGGGCAGGCGGCGTTCCTGTACGGCCCCTCGGGCACGGCGTGGCTGGCCGAAGGCGGCGGGCCGGCGGAGTTGCTGGCCGGCGCCTACGACGTCCGGCTCACCGGCGCGGGACAGGTGGCCGGGCGCGTCACCGACATCGTCGAGGCGGTCCGCTCAGACGGCAGCGTCGCCGCTCGGCTCTGGCTCGACCGCGAGACCGCCCTGTCGGTGCGCCGCGAGACCTTCGCCGACGACGGTTCCCTGCTCAGTGCCAGTGCGTTCGTCGAGCTGACGGTCATGGGCTCCGCGTCCTGTTGCGTGGCCCGCGGCACCGACGACATCTCCACCACCAGCCAAGCCGACGCGCTCCGACGCTCCGACGTCGAGCGTCTCCGCGAGGACGGCTGGCACTGCCCCGAACACCTCGGCGACGGGCTCGTGCTCTACCAGGCCCGCCGGCTCGGCGAGGCGGTCCAGCTCAGCTACTCCGACGGCGTCATGACCGTCTCCGTGTTCGAGCAGCCGGGCAGCCTCGACCCCGATCGCCTCGACGGCTACACCGCCGCGCCGGTCGGCGAGGGAACCGTCTACACCAGCGCCGGCCCGCCTGCGCGATTCACCTGGTCCACCGGCGAACGCGTGGTCACCGTCGTGGCCGACGCGCCGGTCGACGTCGTCGAGACGGTCCTCGATGCCCTGCCGCCCCAGGACCCGCCCGAGCCCACCACCGACGACGGCTTCCTCGACCGGATCGGGCGCGGGGCGCAGCGCGTCGGTTCCTGGCTCAACCCCTTCGACTGAGCCGCACATGTCGGACGACCCTGAAAGGATCGGTGCCGTGACTACGGGTTGGTCGGCGCTGGACGCCACATCGTCGCCGGCAGGGGTGCGCCCCGATCCGTGGGTCGGCGGGGCCTGGCAGGAGGGTGGGCGGGCCGCGGCGGTCCTGCCCTTCGATCC
>DATCVR010000087.1:0-29994 GCA_036566745.1 Jiangellaceae bacterium
TCGTCGAATTCCACACTCGCTCCTCTGTCGAAGCTTCACCCGTTGGACGTGACGAGAGTCGCGATCCGCTGCACCGTACGCGGACCTAGGCTGTACGTCATGAGTAGTCATTTCGATGTCGTCGTGCTCGGTGCGGGTCCCGGCGGCTACACCGCTGCCGTTCGAGCCGTTCAGCTGGGCAAGTCCGTCGCGGTCGTCGAGTCCAAGTACTGGGGCGGCGTCTGCCTGAACGTCGGGTGTATCCCCAGCAAGGCCCTGCTGCGCAATGCCGAGGTGGCCCACCTCGTCCAGCACGAGGCCGAGAAGACGTTCGGCATCACCATCGACGGCACCGTCACCGCCGACTACTCGAAGGCCTACGAGCGCAGCCGCAAGGTCGCCGACGGCCGCGTCAAGGGCATCCACTACCTGATGAAGAAGAACAAGATCACCGAGCTCGACGGGTGGGGGACGTTCACCGACGCGAACACCCTCGACGTGACGCTCAACGCCGGCGGCTCCGAGACGGTCACCTTCGACCACTGCATCATCGCCGCCGGTGCGACCACCCGTCTGCTCCCCGGCACCCAGCTCTCCGAGCGCGTGGTGACCTACGAAGAGCAGATCCTCGAGTCGGAGCTCCCGGCCAGCATCATCATCGCCGGAGCCGGGGCCATCGGTGTCGAGTTCGCCTACGTCCTCAACAACTACGGCGTCGACGTCACCATCGTCGAGTACCTCGACCGCGTCGTCCCCACCGAGGACGAAGAGGTCTCCAAGGAGCTGGCCAAGCAGTACAAGAAGGCCGGCATCACGGTCCACACCTCCACCCGGGTCGACGCCATCGACGATTCCGGCGACACGGTCAAGGTCACCGTCACCCGCGGCGACCAGCAGGAGGTCCTCGAGGCCGACAAGGTGCTCCAGGCCATCGGATTCGCCCCGCGCACCGACGGTTACGGCCTCGACAAGACCGGCGTGGCCCTGACCGAGCGCGGCGCCATCGCCGTCGACGAGTACATGCGCACCAACGTGCCGAGCATCTACGCCATCGGCGACGTCACCGGCCAGCTCATGCTCGCCCACGTCGCCGAGTCGATGGGCGTCATCGCCTCGGAGACCATCGCCGGCGCCGAGACCATGAGCCTCGAATACCCGATGATGCCGCGCGCGACGTACTGCCAGCCGCAGATCGCCAGCTTCGGCTACACCGAGGCCCAGGCGCGGGAGAAGGGGTACGACGTCAAGGTCGCGAAGTTCCCGTTCATGGCCAACGGCAAGGCCAACGGGCTCGGCGACACGGTGGGCTTCGTCAAGATCGTCGCCGACGCCGCGCACAACGAGTTCCTCGGCGCGCACCTCATCGGGCCCGACGTCACCGAGCTGCTGCCCGAGCTGACCCTCGCGCAGCTGTGGGACCTCACCGCCGACGAGGTGTCGCGCAACGTCCACGCCCACCCGACGCTCTCGGAGTCGGTCAAGGAAGCCATCCACGGCATCGCGGGGCACATGATCAACATGTGATTCGTTGCCCGCTCTGACCTGGTGGTTCTCGGGTCAGAGCGGGTTCCGGGCCGTCGTGGGGCCGCTCGGTGCTCAGTGCCCCGCGTTGATCACGCAGAAGAGGTTGCCCTCGGTGTCGGCGAGCACCACGAAGTCGGCGTCGTCGGGGTACTCCCAATCGACCCGGATGGCTCCGAGCGACACCAGCCGCTGCACCTCGGACAGCTGCTCGGCCTCGTCGTCCACCCACAGGTCGAGATGCGTCCGGTCGTCCTCGTCCAGGTGAAGGCGTGGGCCCCCACCCGACTGCGGGCCGAGGAACGCCGGATTGCCCGAGCGCGGGACATACCCGAGCGCCTGGCTCCAGAACTCCGCCGCCCGGCGAATGTCCGACACGTTCAGCACGACCGACCCGATGCGCACCATGGTTCCCAGCATCACACGCGTGCGCCGGTAGCGCGATCACCTCAGCGGGCCGGGTGCCAGCCCGGCAGTTGTGCGGGATCGCGGGGGTAGAGCTCCTGGTCGCGCCGGACGAGGTCGACCTCGCGGGGCCCCCACTGCAGGAAGGGCGGCTCGTCGAACTCGTAGCTCGCGTGCATGACGCCGCTGCGCTCGAGCCGGAGGATGAGGCCGTACCAGGCGCGGCCGGCTGCGTCGTAGACCGAGCGTCGCAGCGCCGAGCACGCCTCGGCGACCGTGGGCAGGTAGAGCAGGCGCTGCCGGAACGTCGCGTCGCCCGGCATCCTGACGACCACCATCGTCCTGACCTCGTCCGCGGCGGCCGCCGCGGTCAGGAGCGCGGCCTCCCAGCCGTCGGGGAGCACGGCGAGCAGTGCGTATCCGACGTTCAGGAGCGGGTCGTCCGGCGTGGCAGGCGGGTCGTCGAGGTCGAGGCGGGGAAACGGGTCGCCGTGGTCGTCGGTGGTTCTCGCTGCCCTTTCCCGATCGTGTTTGAGGATGAGTCGGCGCAACCTCTGTGCCAGTTCCGGGTCTTCGGCGGCAAACACGTCAAACGGATCGACGAGCTGCGTGGAAGGCTCGACGTCGCCCCGTTCATCGCTCATGACTCCACGCTAACCCGACGCCGCGAGTCACCTCGCCCGGACGGGCCCACCGACTCGGGTGACGCGCATCCCTGGTGGTGGCGGATGGCCGGGCAGGCCGTGCCGAGCAGCTACGCCATCGGCGACGTCACCGCCAGCTCATGCTCGCCCAGGTCGCCGTGTCGATCAACAAGTGAGGCGGTGAGGGCACCCAGACGCTGTTCCGATGATGAACCGTCTCGGCTGCCGCCATTGCGCGCCCGACCACCGAGAGGCCAGTCTGGCCGCGCAGGAGTCCGGCCCTGTTCGCACATCATCGAAAGGCCGTCGCGACCATGAGTGAGCTGAATGCCGCATCGAATGGTCGCCCCACGATCGTCATCAATGGCGCGCAACTGCATTGCGACGATGTTGCTCCCTTTGCCACGGGTCGGTACGACCTTGGCCTGCAAGCCGAAGCCCTGGCCAGAGCCGAAGCCGCATGGCGGTTGATGAACGAGGTCGCAGCGCAACAGCCGGTGTATGGGCGCACCACAGGTGTCGGGGCGAACAAGTCCGACGTCGTCCGGAGCGAAGCACTCGGCGGGCACGGGACACGTCTGCTGCGCAGTCATGTCGTGGGAGTTGGCGAGCTGCTGAGCGACGAACATGTCCGGGCCCTGCTGATGATCCGCGCGAACCAGCTCGCGGTTGGGCGGTCGGGTGCCCACCCTCGGCTGTTGAAAGGTCTGATCGATGCTGTGAACTCCGGCGCGTTGCCCGCCGTGCATCGTGTCGGCTCGATCGGCACAGGGGACCTGACCGCACTCGCCGAGGTGGGGCTCACCCTCGCTGGTGAGCGTCCTTGGAGAACCAACGCCGCGCCCGTGGTGCCGTTCGACGAGGGCGATGCCTTGGCGTTCATGAGCAGTAATGCCGCCACTCTCGCGGAGGCGGCAATGGCGACGGTCGAGCTTCGGCAACTGCTACGAGCCAGCCACGCAGTCGCGGCCTTGTCTCACGTCGCCATGTCCGGCTCGCCCGAAGCCTATGTCGCCCAGGTCCACAGCACGCGGTCACATCGAGGCCAGGTGGAGTGTGCCGCCGAGATGGAACGGCTCTTGGGGCTTCACCACGCGCGTACGCCGGGCCGTTCGATCCAAGATCCCTACGGGTTGCGAGCCTTTCCTCAGGTGCAAGGACCGGCACTGGACGCGGCACGTGATCTAGAGGAGATCCTGGCGATCGAGATCAACGCAGGGTCGGAGAACCCGATGATCTCCCCTGACGATGGCAAGATCTATCATCACGGACACTTTCACACCGCTTATGTCGCCGTCGGCCTCGATCGCCTTCGCGCGGCCGTGCACCACGTTGCTCAGCTGTCCGCCGCGCGCCTCGGTCAGCTGATGAAGCCCGCGCAGACCGGTCTGTCCGCCTTCCTGGCCACCGGTGCTTCGGGTAGTTCAGGAGCGATGATTCTCGAGTACGTGGCGCAGGATGCGCTCGCCGAACTCCGTCATTCCGCGTTCCCCGTGACGTCAGGAACGGCAATCATCTCCCTCGGCGTGGAGGATCACGCCTCATTCGCCACTCAGGCGGCCCGCCAGGCAGTCCGAGCCGCGGGGGCGTACCGTCTCGTGCTTGCATGCGAGCTCGTCGCCGCGATTCGGGCGGTACGAATGCGCGAACTACGCCTGGAGGGTCTGCCGCTGCAGGCGGCCTTTGCCCAGGTGGCCGTGGTGCTGGAGCACTCCTTGGCCGATCGGGATCTGAGCGAGGACATCGCGCATGCCGCCGCCGCGCTCGACACAACCGTCGTGAACAGCATCATCAACCCCTAGACCGCGGGCGGATGCCCTGGTGATCGCCTCCGGCGACGAACCTCATGCCGTGGACGTCCGCCTATGATCATGTCGCGCCCGACGCGCCCGACCGTTGTCAGAAGGCGATGGCGGCAAGCGGCTCCGCCGCGGCCGGCGCCGATCGGAGGTAGCACATGTCCTGTGTGACGTTCCTGACGCCTGACCAGCGCGCCGCCTTGATCGCCGGCTCCCCGCAACGCCCGATCGACGAGGTTCTCGCCGAGCACCCGGTCCCTCCGGTGACGGCCGGGAAGATCCATCGTCTTCGGATCCTGGCTGGCGACCCGAACCCGAAGATCAGGCAGAGTGCCGCCAGCAGTCGTCACGCGCCGCCGGACCTGCTCGCGGGGTTGGCGGCGGACGACGAGGTCGGCGTGCGCTGCTGCGTCGCTCGCAACGAGCAAGCCGCTGAGCCCACGCTCCGGGACCTTGCCCATGACCCGGCCGCGGTGGTCCGAGGATGGGTGGCCGCGAACAGCTCGACCCCGGCCGGCCTGCTCGATCTTCTGGCCACCGATGACGACGAGTCGGTGCGGGCCGTCGTGGCGTGGAGCCGGAACTGGTGAACCACTCCCGTGCTGATCGGAGTCAGCGCGACGCTGTCGTGGCCGCGTCGATCTCGTCCTGACCCGGTGTCGTGGGCTCGCGTTCGCCGCGCCAGATCACCACGGCCGCGACCGCGGCGAACCCCGCGACGGCCGCCAGTGTCCAGCTGGCCCGGGTGAGGTGTCCCGACGAGCCGAGCCATCCCGCCAGCGGATAGGTGACCAGCCAGCACGCGTGCGACAGCGAGAACTGCGCGGCGAAGGCGGCCCGGAGATCGGCGGGCTCGACGTGGCTGCGGATGAGCCGCCCGGCCGGGGTCTCGATCGCCGACCAGCCGACGCCCATGACGACCCACAGTCCACACAGCACGACCAGCGCTACTCCTGGGGGTGCGTTCGTCACCAGCGGGAAGGCCAGCAGCGGCCCGATGAGCAGGATGGTCGCGGGCAGCATGACGCGGCGCTCCGGCACGCGGCGCAGCACGCGCGGCAGGGCGAGCGCGGCGAGCATCGAGCCCAGGCCGTTGGCGCCCAGGGCGAGCGCGACCGTCCCTTCTCCCGCGCCGAACACGTCCTGCACGATCACGTAGGTCTGGACCAGCACGAACGCTCCCGCCGAGGCCACCACGAGGTGCAGGGCCATGAGCGCACGCAACGGCCGGGCGCCGAGGAAGACTCGCATGCCCAGCGTCACCCGCGCCGGGAACGACGTGCGCTCAGCGGCGTCGTCGGATACCTGCCGCGGCAGGGCCACCGACACGACGAGCACCGCCGATGCCACGAAACCGGCCGCGGTGCCGAGGAACAGCGTCTCCGAGGAGACCACCAGCAGGAGGACCGCGGCGAGGAACGGCGCGAACACCGACTCGAGGTCGTAGGCCAGGCGCGAGAGCGACAACGCGTTCGTGTAGTCCTCGTCCCGCTTCAGGACCTGCGGGATCACCGCGTGGAACGTCGGTGTGAACGTGGCCGAGGCGGCCTGCAGGACGAAGATCAGCAGGTAGATCTGCCAGACCTGGTCGACGAACGGCAAGGACAATGCGGCGGCGAACCGCACCAGGTCGGAGCCGACCATGATCCGGCGGCTGGGCAGCCGGGCCAGTGCGGCCGAGGCCAGCGGCGCCAGCACGTAGGCAACCATCTTGATCGCCAGCGCCGTGCCGAGCACGGTTCCCGCATCGGCGCCGGCCAGGTCGTAGGCGACCAGCCCCAAGGCGACCGTCGCGAGCCCACTGCCGATCAGGGCCAGGATCTGGGCGCAGAAGAGCCGTCGGTAGACCTGCTGGCGCAGCACACGGAGCATCTCGGCGGGACCGTCAGCCGAACTGCTCGCGCAGCACGGACAGGTCCGGCTTCGTGCCGGTCAGCCACTCCAGGGCAGGCACGGCCTGGTGGGCCACCATCGCGATCCCGTGGACCACGGCGGCCCCGAGCTCGCGGGCCTGGCCGATCAGGAGGGTCTCGCGCGGCCGGACCACGAGGTCGAACACCACGGGACGATTCGTCAGCGCTGTAGCAGCGACCGGGCTCGCCTCCGAACGCTCGCCCATGCCGATCGAGGTCGCGTTGACGACGACGTCGAATTCCGGCGTGACCGCGTCGAGGCCGCCGCCGTAACGGCAGCCGAAGCGGTCGCAGAGCACCTGAGCCCGGTCGGCCGTGCGGTTGAAGACGGTGGTGACGGCGCCGGCCTCGCGCAGGCCGAAGGCCACGGCGCGGGCTCCGCCACCGGCACCGAGCAGGGCGACTCGCCGACCCGAGAGCTCGACGACCTCGCGGAGTGCGCCTATCGCGCCGATCCAGTCGGAGTTGTGGCCGATCAGCCGGCCGTCGCGGTTCTCGACCACGTTGACCGCGCCGATCGCCGTGGCGTCGTCGTCGATCTCGTCGAGGAACCGCATGACCTCCCGCTTGAACGGGGTGGTGACCGTTCCGCCTCCGAGCCCCAAGCTGCGTACGGCGGCCATGGCCGCGCCGATGTCGCGTGGCTCGAGGGCGACGTAGACCGCGTCGACGCCGGCTCTCTCGAACGCCGCGTTGTAGACCAGCGGGGCGGGGTTGCCGATGTTCGGATTGCCGAAGGTCGCGAAGACGCGACTCGTTCCGCTGATGATCACCCGCGAACGATATCGGGCGACCGGGGCGCTGATCCGTATGGTTGCGCCGTGAGTACGTGGACCGGGCCGATGTCGTCATGGGCGATGATCAGGGCATGGACGTCGCTGGCGGCCATCACGGCCGGCTACACCGCAGCGTGCTGCCTGGCGATCTGGGCCGCCGGCCTGCCCTGGTGGATCGGGCTGGCGCCCCTGGCCGCATCGCTGGCCGCGGAGCTGTCGCAGCGGTGGAAGGAGCCCGTGTCGATGCCGTCCACCGCGGCGACGGAGGAGAACGAACCTCGCGTACATGCGGTCGTGGACCGGCTGTGCGCCCTGACCGGGCAGGACAAGCCGGCGCTGCGGATCCTCGACACCGAGGCTCCGAACTCCCTGGTGCACACCAGGCGTGGTCATCCGCCGACCCTCTATGTCAGCCGTGGACTACGGGACAAGCTGGACAACGAGCAGCTGCAGGCCGTGCTCGCCCACGAGTTCGCGCACCTGGCGCACCGAGACGCCCGCGTGCTGGAGATCGCCTGGGGGCTGGTGTCGTGGGTGTTCCTCCTGCCGGGCTCCGTCTTCGTGGGGCTGGCCCGGCTCGACATGCCGCTGTGCGCGCTGGCGCGGCTGTGCGGTCGTCCGTGGAAGGCCGTGGTCGGCCGTCAGCCCGACGAGGGTTCCGATGAGTCGCGGCCCCGGCGCAGGGTTCCGCTGGTGCTGGCGGTTCCGCTGCTGGTCCTGGCGGGTCTGGGCCGTGCTGTCGTGTGGTCGTGCGCCATGACGATCGGCCTGGCGCTGGCGTTCGTGGGGATGGTCGCGCTCATCCCCGGCATGGCCGTGTCCACCATGCTCACCCGGCGCCGTGAGCTGGCCGCCGACCGGGCCGCCGCCGCGGTCACGGGAGCGCCGAGCACGCTGGCGGCCGCCCTGGGCGTGATCGACGGCGAGATGTACGCCGTGCCCACGGCTGACCTCCGCGGGTTGAGCACGATGTCGGCGCTGGCCATCGTCCCGTTCGAGCGGCCCGGCACGGATGAACACCTGTCCCGCAGGGTGTTCGCCCGAATCAGCCGGACGCATCCGTCGATGAGCCGCCGTCTGGGGCACCTGGACACGCTGTCCCGACGACTGTCGAGCGGACAGGCAGTGTCGTGATCTGCCCCGGATCGTGGTTACCGGCCCCCGACGCCCTCCCAGAGGTCGTCGAACCCGTGGCACAGGTCCGGGCGGAAGGCGAACAGCGCCGGCCGGAGCTGATGCGCCGGGAGGGTGCCGAGGCTCTGGCGGCCGTTGACCAGGCCGGTCCACAATTCACGCCCTCGCCGCTCGACGTCGTGCCGATACGTCAGCCTGAGCCGGGTCGCCGGGAAGGTGACGAGGTGCGCGGTGCCGGCGGAGTCGGGTACGACGTGCTGTGTGACCGCCACGTCGACGCCCACGCCGGGGATCACCGTCGGTTCGTGCCGGTTCTCGTACAGGTAGATGTCGACGGCGCGGCCACGTCGCGCGGTGGTGTTGGCCACGTGGAAGGCATGGCGGGCGACGATGGCCTGCATCCAGTCCCAGGTGACGGTGGTCCGGACCGTCGCCCGCAGCCGCCAGGGCCGCTTGCGGACGAACTCCAGCCCGTCGGTCGTGACGAGGACGCCCACTCCCGCGATGAACCGAGGAGTGAGCCAGAGGCTCGCGGGCAGGGTCAGGCAGCAGAACAGGAACGGGACGATGGCCAGAAAGGCGACGAGCCCGGCCGGCACGGTGCTCCAGCCGAACGGGTTGTTCATCAGGAACAGACAGCCGGCCATCAGGGCGACCTGCCCCACGACCGCCGCAGCCAGCTGGAGCGGCGAATGCCCGTAATCGAGCCAGAGCGGGGCGCCGGGACGGGGCAGGACGGGCGATCCGGGCGCGGTGTCCGCCGGGCGGTCGCCAGGCGCCGAAGAGACGACCTGTGGCCCGGCAGGCTCCGCCGATCCGGCGGGCGTCGAGGAGGCGGCATCGAGCGGCGGCACATACCACTGATCGACCTGGGCGCCGGCGTAGAAGAGCTCCGGCCGGAGTGCGCCGATGATCTCCGCGATGTCTCGGACCTCAGCGGCGTACTGGTCGCCCGGCCCTCCGAGGCACACTCGGCTGGCCGGGACCCGGATGCCGTCGATGTCGGTGTTCGCCTCGCTCGCCGGCTCGGTCACCGCGAAACTCGGCAGCCCGGCAACGTCGTGGAACAGGTAGATCTCGAGCACGTTCCCGGGCGCTCGCGACCTGCTTCGGCCCGCCGTGAAGCCGCGTGTCTGGGCGCTGATGGCTTGCACGTTGTCCCAGTCGATACGGGCCCGGCGGCCTCGGTACCACCACCGCGGATACTCGATCGACTCCAGCCCGGTGGCGTCGGCTACCACCTCTCGACGCGTGGTGGCACGGGGCAGGCGGATCACGAAGACGACGATTCGGGTCAGCAGCAGTAAGCAGCACCCGGTCGCGGCGATGGTCAGGGCGCGGTGCTCGGGTCGCCACAGCGCATCGGTCAGCCGGTATCCGTCGCCGAGATCCCACGTCACCATGGCGACCAGCGGTGCGGCGAACATCAGGCAGAACATGGCTATCAGCGCGAGCCAGCCGAGCTGGACGAGCACGCTGGGGCCGGCGTTCGTCAGACGCACGGGCCGCACGACCGCGGGCAGCGCGGGATCACGCATCGTGACGCTCCTTCTCGGGGGATCCGCCATGGAACCTAGCCTGGCGACCGCGCGCGGGTGGGAAATCTCACGACGTGGACGGTGGACGTGCGTGCGAGACTGCCGGAATGGCTCGTGAGATCAGCAGGGTAGGTGTGGTCGGCCTCGGCACGATGGGCGCCGGCATCGCGGAGGTGTTCGCCCGCAACGGACTCGCGGTGGTGGGCGTCGAGCGCGACGAGGCGGCCCTGGACGTCGGCCGTGGCCACGTCCAGCACTCCACCGACCGCGCTGTGCGTCGCGGCAAGCTCTCCGCCGACGACCAGGCCGAGCTCATCGGCCGGATCGCATTCACCACCAGCCTCGACGACCTCGCCGACGCCCAGTTCGTCATCGAGGCGATCCCCGAGCGGCTGGAGATCAAGCGGGAGATGTTCGCCCGGCTCGACGCTGTCGTCGGCCCCGAGGCGATCCTCGCCACCAACACGTCGTCGCTGTCCGTGACCGAGATCGGGGTGGCCACCGAGCGGCCCCACCGTGTCGTCGGAATGCACTTCTTCAACCCGGCGCCGGTGCAGGACTTCGTCGAGGTCGTGCGCACGGTGGTCACCGAGCCCGAGGTGGTCGACGACGTCATCGCGCTGGCCCGGCGGCTCGGCAAGTCGCCCGTGCAGTGCGGCGACAAGGCCGGCTTCATCGCCAACGCGCTGCTGTTCGGCTACCTCAACCACGCCGCGGCGCTGTTCGAGAGCCGCTACGCCTCCCGCGAGGACATCGACGCCGCGATGACGCTGGGCTGCGGCTATCCGATGGGTCCGCTGGCCCTGCTCGACCTGATCGGCCTCGACACGGCCTACGAGATCCTCGACACGATGTACAAGCAGGGCCGCGACCGCCTCCACGCGCCGGCCCCGATCCTCAAGCAGATGGTCACGGCCGGGCTGCGGGGGCGGAAGTCCGGCCGTGGCTTCTACACCTACGAGGCGCCGGACTCACCGGTGGTCGTCCCCGATGCCACGACGCCGTCCGAGTCCGCTGGCACCGTACCGACCCGGCCGGTGCGCCGGGTGGGGGTCGTCGGCTCCGGGACCATGGCCACCGGCATCGTCGAGGTGCTCGCTCGTGGTGGCCTCGACGTCGTGTACGTCACCCGCGGCGCGGAGAAGGTGGCCGCCGTCCGCGCCGGCCTCGAGCGCTCGCTGGAGAAGGCGGTGCTGCGCGGCAAGCTCGACGACGCCGACCGCACCGCCGCGCTCGCGCGGGTCGCCGGCAGCACCGTCCTGGACGACCTCGCCGAGGTCGATCTCGTCATCGAGGCCGTGGTGGAGGAGCTGACCGTCAAACAGGCACTCTTCGAGTCCTTCGACGAGATCTGCAAGCCCGGCACGATCCTGGCCACCACCACGTCGTCGCTACCGGTCATCGACTGCGCGGTCGCGACCTCTCGCCCGGCCGACGTCGTGGGACTGCACTTCTTCAACCCGGCGCCGGTGATGCAGCTGGTCGAGGTGGTGCGCACGGTCTCCACCGCCGACGACGTCGTGGCCACCGTCGTCGACCTGTGCGCGCGCCTGGGCAAGCACCCCGTGACCTGCGGCGACCGGGCCGGGTTCATCGTCAACGCGTTGCTCTTCCCGTACCTCAACGATGCCGTGAAGATGCTCCAGGCCCACTACGCGACCACCGACGACATCGACACCGCGATGAAGCTGGGCTGCCGGCTGCCGATGGGGCCGTTCGAGCTGCTCGACGTGGTCGGCCTCGACGTCGCCCTCGCCATCCAGCGCACCCTGTACCTCGAGTTCCGCGAACCCGGCTTCGCGCCCGCGCCGCTGCTCGAGCACCTCGTGACGGCTGGGTACCTCGGCCGCAAGACCGGCCGCGGCTTCCGCGACCACACCTGAGCCGTGTTGGTACATCCGCTGAGGACCGTGCTGACCGGCGCGGCTCGGGGACGGTTCCCGGCCGCCGACGGCACCGTCGAGGTGGTCGCGCCGTGGCTGGCGGGCGTCGAGGCCGTGGTGTCGCTCACCGGCCGGGCCTACATCGCCACGTCGTACTCCGCCGAGGAGCTGGCGCGGTGGCAGCTGGACGGGTTCGGCTCGGCGCTCGATCCGCGCTTCGTCACCTGGCTGGCCGGCCCGGACGGCTGGTGTGACTGCGTCGACCTGCTCATGGTGGCGCCCGGCACGGGCACCGGCGCCGACCCCGATGCCCTGCCACGGCTCGACGACCTGGACGAGGCGTATGCCGGCGACCGCGCCGCGCACGCCCGGGCGGTCCGCTCCGACGTCGTCCTCCACGGCGACGAACGTGGATCGGTCACGCTCGCGTCCGGGATCGCGGGCCTGGCCGAGATCGGTGTCGAGGTGTCCGAGGGCCGGCGCAGCCGCGGCGGCGGGCGGGCGCTGGTGCGCGATGCGCTCGCGCTCGTTCCCGCGGGGGAGCCGGTGCTCGCCGCTGTGGCCCCCGGGAACGCGGCGAGTGTGCGGGCCATCCTCGCCGCGGGCTTCTCGCCGATCGGCTCGGTCCAGCTGGTGCGCCCGTCGAGGTAGGCGTCAGGTCCAGAGCGCGACGATCACCGCGGCGATCGTGATTCCGACGACGTGGTACCCGGCCGTGACGCCGAACCAGGTCGCGAGGTGGCGGCGCTTCGGGTCGAAGACGCCGGTGACGAACACCACCGCGGCCGCGACGCCGACTCCCACCACCAGACCCAGCGTCAGCCCTTCGGCGAGGGTGTCCGTGGCGGTGGCCTGCGCGAGCACGGCGAGGGCGAGTGCGGTGAGCGCGCAGGTGATCAGCGGCATCAGGTAGAACGCGGGACTCGTGCTCTCGTCGTCATCGTCGGGACTCCACTCGACCGCGCGCATCCACGCCTTGCCGAGCACAGGTGGGGCGTACCAGAGCGCGCCCAGGGCGAAGTACACGAGCGCCGCGACGATGGTCGCGAGCCAGTTGATGTCGCCGAGAACCTCGAGATCCATCGCGACCCCACCCGGAGTTGGTAGGAGAACGGTAGACCGCTCAGGCCGCCTCATGGATCGAAACGCGCTGTTGGAGCCGCTTGAGCGGCGCGGGCGCCCACCAGTTGGCCGGCCCGAGCAGCTTGAGCAGCGCGGGCACGAGCAGCATCCGGATGACGGTGGCGTCGAGGATCAGCGCGATGATCATGCCCACGCCGATGAATCGCATCATCTGGATGCCGGACAGTGCGAACGCGCCGGTGACGACGATGAGCAGCAGAGCCGCCGCGGTGATGACCCGGCCCGAGCGCATCAGCCCGGTGCGGACCGCCTCCTCGGTGGTGGCGCCCTGGTCGTGGGCCTCGACGATGCGCGAGAGCAGGAAGACCTCGTAGTCGGTGGACAGGCCGAACACGATCGCCGCCATGAGCACGACGATGCCGACCTCCATCGGCTGGGGCGACACCCCGAGCAGCTCGGCGCCGTGGCCGTCGACGAAGATCCAGGTCAGCGCTCCGAACGTGGCGGTGAGGCTGACGGCGGCCATGACGGCGGCCTTGATCGGGAGCACGATCGAGCCGAACGCGAGGAACATCAGGACGAGCGTCGCGCCGAGCAGGATCGCGATCATGACCGGTAGCTGGTCGCCGATGGCGGCGAGGCTGTCGAGGTTCGCGGCGGTGTACCCGCCGACGAGCAGCTCGGCGTCGGTGGGCGGGGCGAGGGCACGGATGGCGGTGACGGCATCGCCGGCCACGTCGCCGTAGACGTCGCCCTCGTACTGCACGTCGATGATCGTGACGGCGGCGTCCGGTGTGGTGGTGGGCGTGACCTCGGTGACGCCGTCGACGTCGGCAAGGGTGGCGGCGAACGCCGTGGCCTCGTCGGCTCCCAGCGGTCCGTCGATCACGACCTGGATGCCGTCGCCACTGAGCGCGGGAAACTGCGACTCGAGCGTCTCGACGGCCGCGCGGGATGGGTCGCCCTCGGGCAGGATGCGCTCGTCGGGCAGGCCGAAGCCGGTGGACAGGAACGGCGAGATCAGCAGTGCGAGGACGGCGAGGATCGGCGCGGCCACCAGCACCGGGCGCGTCATCACGCCGTCGGCCAGGCGCGGCCAGAACGTGCTCGTGCGCTGGTGGCGCGAGCGGCGGCGGATGGGCCAGGCGTTGACCTTCGGGCCGAGCAGCGCGAGCATCGCCGGCAGCACGGTCAGGGAGATGACGGCCGCGAGGGCGACCGCCGCCATCCCGCCGTACGCGATGGACTTGAGGAACTCCTGCGGGAACAACGTCAGTGTCGCCAACGCGATGACCAGCAACGTCGAGGAGAACACGACCGTGCGCCCGGCCGTGGCGACCGAGCGGCTCACCGCCTCGGCGGGCGAGGCGCCGTCGGCCATCTCCTCCCGGAAGCGGCTGACGATGAACAGGCCGTAGTCGATGGCCATGCCGAGCCCGAGCAGGCTGGCGACGTTGACCGCGAACTCGCTGACCGTGGTGACGTTCGCGATCAGCTGGAGGACGCCGAGGGAGGCCATGACGGACAGCGCGCCCACGAGCACCGGCAGCGCCGCCGCGACCACGCCGCCGAAGATGACGATCAGCAGGACCAGCACGATCGGCAACGAGATGGCCTCGGCACGCACCAGGTCCTGCTCGGTCTGCTCGGAGATCGCGGCCTCCAGCGCGACGGACCCGGCCAGCTCGGTCGTCACGCCGTCGACGTGCAGCGCCTCCTCGACCTCGCCGAACGCGTCGTGCTTGGCCGCGGAGTCGTCGCCGGGCAGGGTGACCAGCGCCAACCCGCTGCGGGCGTCGTCGCTACGGAGCGAGGGATCCTGGGTCTGCCAGTACGAGACGACCTCGGTGCTATCGGGGAGGTCGCCGAGGGCGGAGGTGACAGCGGCGCCGACGTCGGGGGAGTCGACGGTCTCGCCGGTGGGCGCGGTGTAGATCGCCACGACGTCGGCTGAGCCCGCGCCGCCGGAGTCCTGGGCCAGCTGATTGGCCCGGACCGCCTCGCTGCCTGGATCCTCGTAGCCGCCCTGGCTCAGCGAGCCGAACACGCCGGCGCCGAGGACACCCGCGGCGACGGCGACGACCACGACGGTGATCAAGGTGGTCCAGCGGTGCCGTGCGACGGCAGCGCCCCAGCGTGCGAACATGGCGAAGTCCCTCGAGTAAACGCCGTACAATGAAGTTAACGCCGTTTACTCTACACGTCGCTCCGGAGGAGACATGACCGCCACCACGCGTCGCGAGCGCCACCGAGCCGCGACCGAGTCCGAGATCCGCGACCAGGCCCGGGTCCTGGTCGTGCGCGAGGGCTGGCAGGCGGTCTCGTTGCGCGGAATCGCGCGCGAGCTCGGCATGACCGCCCCGGCGCTCTACCGCTACTACGAGTCGCGCGACGAGCTGTTCAGCCAGGTACGGCAGGACATCTGCGCCGACCTCGACCGCGCGCTGCGGGCCCCGCTCGCCGGTGTGCCCGACGGCGACCACGACGGGCGGGTGCTCGCCGTGTGCCGAGCCTTCCGCACCTGGTCACTGGCCCATCCGCAGGAGTTCGGGCTGGTCTTCGCCGCCTCGGACGACTTCGGCCGCGACCAGGTCGAGAGCGTCTTCCTCGGGGTCGTCGGCGAGCTGCTCCACGGTGGTCTGGACGACACCGCGGGCTGGCCCGAGCCGCCGGCCGAGCTGATCCCCGACCTTCGCGCCACCCGCCGCTCCATCATCGACGTGCTCAACGCCGCGGGCCGCGACCTGGACGACGACGTCGTGAGCCTGGCCGCCGTCCACTGGGTGCTCCAGTGGTGGATCCGGCTGTACGGCCACGTCGCGCTCGAGGTGTTCGACCGGTTCCCGTTCGAGCCGGCCGGAGCCGAGCGGATGTTCGAGTCGATGCTGGGCGAGCTGGCCTGCGACACCGACGCGACCCGCGGGATCGGCGACTCCAGCGTGACCGGCGAGTAGGCGTCGTGTTCGAGTCCGTGGAGTCCTGGCCCGACGGCGACTGGGTGGTCCGGCGCATCACCGGCAGCTCGTCGACCAAGCCCTACCGCTGTCCCGGCTGCGATCAGCTGATCCGTCCGGCCACGCCACACGTGGTGGCGTGGCCGGTCGAGGCGACGACGTTCAGCGGCGCCGGCATCGACGAGCGGCGACACTGGCACACCGGCTGCTGGAAGGCCCGCTCACGCCGACGCCGCTGACGGATCCGGGCTAGGCCGAGCCGAGCGCCGCCGTGGGCGACAACCGCGCGGCCCGGGCCGCCGGGTACGCACCAGCCAAGGCGCCCACGACGACCGTGGCGCCGGCCGCGCCGCCGAGCACCCAGAGCGGCAGCGCCAGCGGCCAGTCGCGATACGCCGCGAACGCCGCTGTGGCGATGCCGCCGAGGACCGCCCCGCCGATCCCGCCCAGCCCGGCCAGTAGCACCGACTCGCCCAGGAACTGCGTCCGCACGTGCCCGCGGGTGGCACCCAGAGCTCGCCGCAAGCCGATCTCGGAGCGCCGTTCAAGCACGGCGATGACCATCGTGTTGGCCACACCGATCCCCCCGACCAGGAGGGCGACGCCGCCGAGGGAGAGGAGCAGCGTCGTCAGCGTCTCGTCGGTGGCGGCCTGCGCGGCCAGGGCGTCGGACGGCCGGCTGACCGTGACCTCCTCGGGGTTCGCCGGGTTGACGGTGGCGGGCAGCACCGCTCTGACGTCCTCCACCGCCGAGTCCGGTGAGCGCTCGTAGATCGTCGTGGGTGAGCCGTCGAAGCCGAGTACATCGACGGCCACCGGCCACCCGATCATCACCGCGGAGTCCAGCTCCGGTGCGAGCGGCACCGGATCGAGGACCCCGATGACGGTGAACCACTGCCCGCCGAGCCACACCGACACCGTGCCGTCGGTGGCGTCGACGCCCATGCGCGCGGCGGAGGTGGCCCCGAGCACGACGGTCGGGTACGCGGCCTGCGCATCGTCGAGCCAGCGTCCGGAACCGACCGTCGCGCCCACCGTGTCGAGCAGGTCGGTCCGGGCCGCCAGCACGCTGAGCCCGTTGGTCTGGGTCTCCTCGATCTCGTCGTTGCGGTACACCGAGGCGTCCACGGCCCCGGTGGCCGAGACCGAGGTCACCGGGCCGATGCGGGCCACCATGTCCACGCTCTCGGCAGGAAGCGTCGCCTGTGCGCCGCCGAGCGACTGCCCGGGCGCGACGGTGAGCAGGTTGGTCCCGAGCGCCTGCAACTGCTGGTTGACCTGTTCGCGGCTGCTGGCGGAGATGCCCACGACCGCGACCATCGCGGCGATGCCCACGGCGATCCCGAGGGCGGACAGCGCCGCCCGCAGCGGACGGGCCCGCAGGCCGGTGGCGGCCACCCGGACGGCGTCGCCTGGACGGAGCCGGGAGGGCTCGGGCGGCGGAGTGGTCGTCATGCGGGCACCCGGTCGTCCTGCTCGATCCGGCCGTCGCGGAGGTACACCTGGCGGGGCAGCGAGTCGGCCACCCCGTGGTCGTGGGTGATGACCACGACCGTCGTGCCGGCCTCGTGCAGCGCGTGCAAGAGCTCGATCACGCCCGCGCCGGACGCGGAGTCCAGCGCTCCGGTCGGCTCGTCGGCGAGCAGGACCGCCGGCCGGCCCACCAGGGCACGGGCGACCGCGACCCGCTGCCGCTGCCCGCCGGACAGCTCGTGCGGGCGGTGGTGCGCCCGGTCGGCCAATCCCACCTGCTCGAGCGTGTCCTGGGCGGACCTGCGGCGTTCGGCCGGCGACCGCCCGGTGTAGAGGAGCCCGTCTGCGACGTTGTCCAGTGCGCTGACCCCGGGGGAGAGGAAGAACTGCTGGAAGACGAACCCGATGCGGCGGGCGCGCAGGGCCGACAGCTGCCGGTCACTCAGTCCGGCGAGGTCGTGGCCGTCGACGCGGACGACGCCGGAGTCCGCTCGGTCGAGCGTGCCGAGGACGTTGAGCAGCGTCGACTTGCCCGATCCCGACGGACCGACGATGCCGAGCAGCTCGCCCTGTTCGACGCGCAGGGTGACCCCCCGCAGCGCGCGAACCGGCGGCTGACCGGGATAGGTGCGGGTGACGTCCTCCAACTCGACGACGGGTGTCATCGGCCCGCCACCCCCACCACCGTGCCCGGGGCGATCCCGGTCCCGCTGACCTCGACCTTCCCGTCGGCGAACAGGCCGGTGTCGACGCCGACGATCGATGTGCCGCCGTCGTCGGCGACCACCTCGAGTCCGTAGCCCCCCTCGGCCAAGGCCAGCAGCGCGTTGACCGGGACGACGAGGACGTCGGTGCGCTCGTCGACCGGGACGACGACATCGACCGGGGAACCGAGCAGGTCCGCGTCGGCCGGCTCGGCGAGTGTGACCTCGACCGTCACGACGGCGTCGTCGGCACCCGCGGCCGTCGTGTCGCCCGCCGTCCCGCTGGCGTCCTCGGCCGTGGTCTGCACGACCGAAGCCGCCGTGACCACTCCGGTCGTCTCGGTGCCGCCCGGGAGCTGGACCGTCACCGCCGTGTCGATCGCCAGGAGGTCGCGGTCGGCGACGTCGGCCTCCAGGCTGACCACCTGCTCGGTGCCGGTGATGTCGAGAACAGGGGAGCCCGGCGCGACGGTGTCGCCCACGCCGGCGTGCAGCGCCTCGACCTGGCCGCCGGCCGGCAGGAACACCACCGAGGACTGTCCGACGACGCCGGTCTCCGCGGCGCCGGTGTCCGCTTGCCACCCCCGGACCGCGGCCTCGGTGTACCAGGTGTACTCGTCGTCGGCGGTGAACCCGGTGTATCCGAGCGCCGCCAGATTGGCCTCGAGCTGCTCGACATCGACGCCGGTGTCGCCCGGTGCGAGGTCGCGGTACATCGGGATCGCTCCGAACAACAGGGTGACCGGCTGCTCGTCCACCCGGTACAGCGTCGTGCCGCGGTCGACGGCGGCGTCCTGCGCGGCCAGCCGGGTGATGGTGCCGCCGCCCAGGGCAGCGATGGTGGTCGCCGTCCCGTGCCCGAGCGTGCCTCCCCAGGTCTCGGTGGCGGCGAGCGAGGTGAGGGTTACCTCGGCCGTCGCCACCGGGCCGCTCGTCGTCGGTGCGGCCTCGGCGGCGGGTTCGTGAGCGACGTACCACCACCCGCCGCCCGCGACTCCCACCACGGCCACGCCCAGGGTCAGCCACAGCACCGTGCGGGTGGTCACCGCGCACCACCGATCGTCAGGCCGAGCTCGTCGCGGCAGACCTCCATGGCGGGCCGGAGGTCGTCGCGGGTGACGCCCTCGGGCAGGCCCTCGCCGCTGAACAGGTCGTCCGGAACGTCGAGTCCTTGCTCCCGCAGGCAGTCGGCGAGCGCGAGCTGGGTCTCCTCGTCGAGCTGCGGGCGGTCGCCGGAGGCGAACTCCGGGAGGAGGTCCTGACACGCCTCCATCGCCTGCTCGAACGTGGCGTCGTCGACCGTGCCGAGCACGTCCCGCATCGCGTTCATCATTCCTTCCTGGCCGGCCTCGGGGTCGGGCATGTCGACGCCGTTGTCGCGCATGCACGCCGCGAAGGCCAGCACCTGGGCCTGCTCGTCGGCGGGGGACGCCTCGTCCGACGGTTCGCCGGCGGTGGCCGTGGCGGCTCCGCCGGCTGTGGCGACCTGGCCGCCGCCGTCCTCGCCGCCGCAGGCGCTGAGAGCGAGCGCCGCGACCACGGCCAGGACCGTGGTGGTCCGCCGCCCGGCCGAGCGTCGCCGTGCTGTCATCGCGGTCATCGAGCACTCCTTGTGGTCTGGTCCCCCGGCACGCCGCGTGCCGGGGGCGTCACCAGGTCTACGCAGCCGCGGGTAAAGCTGACGTCAGGTTCGGCGCGTCTCGCCCGCTTCTTATGCCGCTCTTAGGTCCGGCCGGTCACCATGTGGGTGAGGCGTACGAAGCGTGGGAGGTGGGCAGTGCGGGTACTCGTGGTCGAGGACGAGCGGTTGCTGGCCGACGCCGTGGCTCACGGCCTGCGGCGCGAGGGGATGGCGGTCGACGTCGCCTACGACGGAACGGGTGCCCTTGACCGGCTCTGCGTCAACGCCTACGACGTCGCCGTCCTCGACCGCGACCTGCCGGGGGTGCACGGCGACGACGTGTGCGCCCGGGTGGTGGCCGAGTCGCCGTCCGTGCGGGTGCTGATGCTCACCGCTGCCGTCGAGGTGGGGGAGCGGGTGGCCGGGCTCGGCCTCGGTGCCGACGACTACCTCGGCAAGCCGTTCGCGTTCGCCGAACTCGTCGCCCGGGTGCGAGCGCTGGGTCGGCGCAGCCGCGACTCCGTGCCGCCGGTGCTCGAACGCGATGGAGTGCGCCTCGATCCGGCTCGGCACGACGTCACGCGAGACGGGCGGGCGGTGCGACTCTCCCGCAAGGAGTTCGGGGTCCTCGAGGAGCTGCTGCGGGCCGACGGCGCCGTGGTCAGCGCCGAACACCTGCTGGAGAAGGTCTGGGACGAGAACGCCGACCCGTTCACGAACGTCGTCCGCGTGACGATGATGACGCTGCGCCGCAAGCTCGGGGAACCGGCTCTGGTCCAGACCGTCATCGGCGCGGGCTACCGGATCGGGGTGGGTGGGTGAGGCCGTCGAGGTGGCCGGTCCGGGTCCGGCTGACGGTCCTGTACGCGGTGTCGTTCCTGGTGGCCGGTGCGGTGCTCGTGACGGTGACCTACGTGCTGGTCTCGCAGTCGCTGTTCCAGCCCGAGGCGACCGCCAGGTTCGAGAACCTCGTCACCCGCCCGGGGGTGGACCTGCCTGACGTGTCGGCGGTCCGGGACGCGATCGAGGCCTACCGCGCCGACACCCTGAAGTCGTTGCTGACCTGGTCACTCGTGGCATTGGCGGCAGGGCTGGTGCTGGCGGCGGTGCTGGGCTGGGCGATGGCCGGGCGGGCGCTGCGTCCGCTTCAGCAGGTCACCGACACCGCCCGCCGGGTGGCCGACCGCAGCCTGCACGAGCGCATCGGCCTGACCGGGCCGGACGACGAGGTCAAGGAGCTGGCCGACACGATCGACGCGATGCTGGAACGGCTCGACCGATCATTCGACGCCCAGCGCCGATTCGTCGCCAATGCCTCGCACGAGCTCCGGACGCCCCTGGCCGTCAACCGCACGCTGCTCGAGGTGGCGCTCGGCGAGCCGGAGGTGTCCGACGACCTGCGCCGCATCGGACCTACCGTGCTCGCGACGAACGAACGCAGCGAACGGCTGGTCGAAGGACTGCTGACCCTGGCCCGCTCGGAGCAGACACTCACCGATCGCTCGCCGGTCGACCTGGCCGAGGTCGTCTACGCGGTCGTCGAGCACGAGACCCCGGCGGCGCGCGCGGCCGGTATCGAGGTCACGACCTGCCTGGCGCCGGCACCCACCTTGGGTGACGGCCTGCTGCTGGAGCGGCTGGTGGTGAACCTCGTCCAGAACGTCGGGCGGCACGCGACACCTGGGACGACCGCGCTGATCCGGACCGGACACGACGGTGATTCGGTGTTCGTCGAGGTCGAGAACGCGGGGGATCGGCTGCACGCGCACGAGATCGACGGGCTGTTCGAGCCGTTCCGGCGCGGGGCCGGGCGCACGGCGGAGCCGAACGGCAGCCGTGGTGTCGGTCTCGGCCTGTCGATCGTTCGCTCGGTCGCGCAGGCACACCGCGGGCGAGCGACCGGGCGCCCGCGCGGGGGCGGCGGCGGGGGCCTGGTCGTGCGGGTCGACCTTCCAGCGCACCGGTGACGATCGTCGAGTGAGGCGCCGGTCGGCCTGCCTCCCTCTAGGGTCGAGGGCATGACCGTGCGGTTGGCCTACTCCGAGTTCGGCGCCTCGCAGAGTGGGACGCCCGTCGTGCTCGTCCACGCGTTCCCGCTGTCCCGCGTGATGTTCGACGAGGTCGCGACGTCGCTGGCGGACCGGCGGCGGGTGATCGTCCCCGACCTGCGCGGCTTCGGCGACTCGCCCGGGCTCGGCTCGGACGAGCCGTCCGTCGGGGCGATGGCCGACGACGTGGTGGCACTGCTCGACCACCTCGGCATCCGGCGATGCGTGCTGGGCGGGCTGTCGCTGGGCGGGTACGTGGCGATGGCGATGATGCGGGCCTACCGCGAGCGGATCGAGGCGGTGGTGCTCATGGACACCAAGGCCTCCGCCGACACCGACGAGGGCCGGGCCAACCGCGAGCGCATCGCCCAGGCGGTGCTCGATCACGGCACGCGGGCGCTGCGTCCGATGCTGGAGACCCTGCTGGGCGCCACCACGAGAGCCCGGCGACCGGAGGTGGTGGCCCGGGTGACCGGCTGGCTCGACGAGGTGGACCCGGCGGCCGTGGCGTGGGCGCAGCGGGCGATGGCGCGCCGGCCGGACTCGTTCGGCACCCTCGCCGAGGCCGGAGCCGCCGATGGCGAGAGGCCGGGGGTGCGCGGGTTCGTCGTCGTGGGTGAGGAGGACATGGTGACCACCCACGACGACGCCCTCGCGATGGCGGCGGCATTCACACCGCACGCCCCGGTGCATGTCATCGCGGACACCGGCCACCTGTCCGCGGTGGAGAATGCGGACGCGGTGGCCGGTGCGTTACGCGATGTGGTGCGTCACTTGCCCTGGGAGTCCTCGACGAGCTCGCCGTCGACGACGTCGTCGTCACCCTTGCCGGCAGGCGCGGGTGCGTCGATCCCCGGCACACCCACGCCGCCGAGGAGGCTGCGCAGCTGGCTGAGGTGAGCGGTGATGCTGTCGCGCTGACGGGTCAGCTCGGCAACCTCGCGACGAGCGGCCGTCTGGGTGCGGTTGGCCTCGGACTTGGCCTCGGACACCAGGGTGTCGGCGTGGGCCTTGGCCTCGCCGACCAGCGACTCGGCACTGCGCTTGGCGTTGGACACGAGAGCCTTGGCCTGCTCGTCGGCCTCGCGCCGAACCTTCTCGGCTCGACTGTGTGCGGACTTCGCACGGGCGTCGGCGTTGTTGGCTCGTGCCTCGGCGTCGGCGACCAGCTTCTGCGTCTCGGCGACCGCAGCCTCGTGCCGCTGGGCGACGTCGCGCTCGACCTCTTCGCGCCGCGCCACCAGGGCGAGCTCGAGCTCGGTCGTCTCCTTGTCAGCGCGGGCCCGGGCGTCCTCGAGGACGGCCTGGGCGTCGGAGCGCATGGCCTCGGCCTCGCGCTTGACGGCCGCACGCAGCTCCTCGACCTCACGCTTGGCCGTGGCCCGCAGCTGGGCGACGTCGCGCTCGGCCACGGTGCGGATCCGGTTGAGCTCGCGCTCGGCGTTGGCGCGCCGCTCGCTCGTCTCGTGCTCGATGCCCGAGCGGATCTTGGCGGCCTCGCGCTCCGCGGTGTCGACCAGGTTGCTCGCCTCGCGCGATGCTGCGGAGCGAACCTCCTCGGCCTCCATGCGGGCCTCGTCGAGCAGCTCGTCGGCCGAACGCTTGGCGTTGGAGCGCAGCTCCTCGGCGTCGTTCTCGGCCGCGGCGCGCAGCTCGCTGGCGTCGACCTGGGCCTCGGCCCGGGTCTCGCTGGCTTCGGTGTCGGCCTGGGCGATCAGCTCGCTGGCCTGCTCCTCGGCCAGCCGCAGCAGCTGCTCGATGCGAGCGCCGAGACCCGAGTACGAAGGCCGCTCGACCTCACGCAGCTCGGTGCTGGCCTCGGCGAGCTCCTGACGCAGCCGGACGATCTGCTTGTCGAGGTCGGTGGTGCGGCTGCGGACCTGGGTCAGCGTCGCTTCGAGCTGGCGGACGTGCTGCTCGACCTGGACTCGGTCGTAGCCGCGCATCGCGATGGTGAATCCACCGGTCGGCGATCCGTCGAATATCGACAGGCCGGGCGAATCGCCCGTCTCTCGAACGGTTACTTCTCGTACCTCGCTCATGATCTCCCTCGTCGGGGGTGCGACCCCCCGTGGGGCCGTCACACGTCTCGGAATCTGTTGATCGCCTCTATGTACAGTGCTCGGGTCTCCCCGTCGCGAACGCCGAGCCCCTCGTGTGGTGCTAGGCAGAGTACTCCGACTTTGCCTTGATGGCGGTTACGGAGTACGTCGAAGGCTGCTTGCCCAGTTCGGTCGAGAGGATAGGTGCGCGAGAGCGTTGGGTGGATCGAACCTCGCGAGATCAGCCTATTGGCCTCCCACGCTTCGCGGTAGTTGGCAAAATGTGAGCCGACCACCCTCTTGAGGTTCATCCATAAGTACCGGTTGTCGTACTCGTGGAGGTAACCGGACGTTGACGCACAAGTAACTATGGTTCCGCCTCTTCGGGCAACGAAGACACTTGCCCCAAATGTCTCGCGCCCGGGGTGCTCGAAGACGATGTCGGGGTCCTCGCCGCCGGTCAGCTCGCGGATCCGCGCTCCGAAGCGGCGCCACTCCGAGGGGTCCTGGGTGTGCTCGTCGGCCCAGAACCGGTACCCCTCGCCCGACTGCTCGCTGCGGTCGATGACCAGCTCGGCGCCCATCCGATGACAGATCTCGGCCTTGGCGGCGCTCGAGACCACGCACACCGGCGTGGCCCCGGCGGCGAGGGCGATCTGGGTGGCGTAGGACCCGAGCCCGCCGGAGGCGCCCCAGATCAGCACGATGTCGCCGAGCTTCATCCCCGCGCCGTTGCGTGAGACGAGCTGGCGGTAGGCGGTGGAGTTCACGAGCCCGGGGCTGGCCGCCTCCTCCCAGGTGAGGTGGGCCGGCTTGGGCATCAGCTGGTTGGTCTTGACCAGCGCCAGCTCGGCCAGTCCGCCGAAGTTCGTCTCGTATCCCCAGATCCGCTGCTGCGGGTCGAGCATCGTGTCGGCGTGGCCGTCGGGCGATTCGAGCTCGACCGAGAGACAGTGGGCCACCACCTCGTCGCCGGGGTGCCAGGCGTGCACACCCGGGCCGGTGCGCAGCACGACACCCGCGAGGTCCGAGCCGACCACGTGGTACGGCAGGTCGTGGCGGGCCGCGAGGTCGTGGGTCCGGCCGTAGCGTTCGAGAAAGCTGAACGTGGGCACCGGCTCGAAGATCGAGGTCCAGACGGTGTTGTAGTTGATCGCGCTGGCCATCACCGCCACGAGGGCCTCGCCGGGCCCGAGCTCGGGGGTGGCGACCTCGTCGAGGTGCAGGGACCGGCGGGGATCCTTCTCGCCCGGCGGGACGCCGTCGAACATCGTGATCTCGTCCTTGTGGACGGTGATGCCGCGGTAGTGGTCGGGCACCGGCAGGGCGGCGATGTCGTCACGACCGGCCCGGCCGCTGAGGATGGCGTCGAGGATCTCCTGCACGATCGACCTCCCGCTGGTGGTGGACGCGGACGTTACCGGCGGGTAGCCGCGCCCGGAAGTCGATCCCAGTGTGACCCTTCTCTCGACCCGGCGGTGCCGCTACGGCTCTACGCTGCAGGTCATGAGCCTTTTCACCACCATCGACCACGTCGGGGTGGCGGTGCGCGACCTCGACGCGTCGGTGCAGTGGTACCGCGAGAACCTCGGCATGGAGGTCGTGCACGAGGAGGTCAACGACGACCAGGGCGTGCGCGAGGCGATGCTGCGGGTCGCGCCGGGCGACGACGGCCCGCTGATCCAGTTGCTGGCGCCGTCGCGCCCCGACTCGCCGATCGCGGCGTTTCTCGACCGCTCCGGGCCGGGAATCCAGCAGATCGCCTACCGGGTCGACGACATCGAGGCGGTGGCGGCGACCCTGCGCTCGCGGGGCCTGCGGGTGCTCTACGACGAGGCGCGCCGCGGCACCGGCGGGTCGCTGGTCAACTTCGTCCACCCCAAGGACGCAGGCGGCGTGCTCGTCGAACTGGTCCAGCTCTCTCGTACCGTAGGGTGACGGGCTCGAAATCTGTGGAGGGCGTCATGGCCGTGATCATCTCGGGGGCGCGGACCCCGATCGGACGACTGCTGGGCTCGCTGGCGGGCTTCTCGGCGACCGACCTGGGTGGCATCGCCATCAAGGGCGCGCTCGAGCGCTCCGGCGTGGCCCCCGACCAGGTCGACTACGTGATCATGGGCCAGGTGCTCCAGGCCGGTAGCGGGCAGATCCCGGCCCGCCAGGCCGCGGTCGCGGCGGGCATCCCGTTGTCGGTGCCCGCGCTGACGATCAACAAGGTCTGTCTGTCCGGTCTCGACGCCGTCGCCCTGGCCGCGCAGCTCATCAAGGCCGGCGAGTTCGACGTCGTGGTGGCCGGTGGCATGGAATCGATGACCAACGCCCCGCATCTCCTCACCGGCTCGCGGCAGGGGCACAAGTACGGCGACGTCACCATGCTCGACCACATGGCCCATGACGGCCTGTGGGACGCCTTCACCGACCAGCCGATGGGCGCGCTCACCGACGCTGCCAACACCGGCGAACGCGCGTTCACCCGCGAACAGCAGGACGCCTTCAGCGCGCGGTCGCACCACCGCGCGGCGCAGGCCTGGAAGGACGGACTCTTCGACGACGAGGTGGTGCCGGTCGAGATCCCGCAGCGCAAGGGTGAGGCGGTCCGGTTCGTCAACGACGAAGGGGTGCGGGCGGACACCTCCGTCGACGTCTTGGCCCGGCTGCGTCCTGCGTTCGGGGCCGACGGCACCATCACGGCCGGATCGTCCTCGCCGATCTCCGACGGTGCCTGTGCCGTCGTGGTCATGAGCGAGGCGAAGGCCCAGGAGCTGGGGCTGACCCCGCTGGCCCACATCGGCGCCCACGGCGTGGTGGCCGGGCCCGACTCCACCCTCCAGGGGCAGCCCGCGGCGGCGATCCGAGCCGCGTGCGCCAAGGACGGCCTCGACCCGTCCGACCTCGACGTCGTCGAGATCAACGAGGCCTTCGCCGCGGTCGGCCTCGCGGCCACGGCCGAGCTGGGCATCGACCCCGAGCGGGTCAACGTCAACGGCGGCGCGATCGCGGTCGGCCACCCCATCGGCATGTCCGGCGCCAGGCTCGTCCTCCACCTCGCCCTCGAGCTGCGTCGCAGGGGCGGAGGTGTCGGCGCGGCCGCGCTGTGCGGCGGCGGAGGGCAGGGCGACGCGCTGATCGTGCGCGTGCCCACACCGTGAGCCCGGCCGGCGTCGACGAACTCATCGCGCAGGCCCGCGCCGGAGCGCCGCGCGCGGTCGCCCGGCTGATCTCGCTGGTCGAGGACGCCTCGCCGCGGCTGCGTGAGGTGATGACGGCGCTGACGCCGCATGCCGGGCGCGCGATGGTGGTCGGCATCACCGGCTCGCCCGGCGTCGGCAAGTCGACCACCACCTCCGCGCTCGTCTCGGTCTTCCGCGACCAGGGCCGCCGGGTGGGTGTGCTGGCGGTCGATCCGTCGTCGCCGTTCTCCGGGGGCGCGCTGCTGGGCGACCGGATCCGGATGCAGGAGCACGCCACCGACCCCGGGGTATACATCCGCTCGATGGCCACGCGCGGGCACCTGGGCGGGCTGTCGTGGGCCACGCCGCAGGCCGTACGCGTGCTCGACGCCGCGGGCTGCGACATCGTCCTGGTCGAGACGGTGGGCGTCGGGCAGTCCGAGGTCGAGGTGGCCGCGCTGGCCGACACCACGGTCGTCCTGCTGGCGCCGGGTCTTGGCGACGGCATCCAGGCCGCGAAGGCCGGCATCCTCGAGGTCGGCGACGTCTTCGTGGTCAACAAGGCCGACCGGGACGGTGCCGATCAGGTCGTGCGTGATCTTCGCGGCACCGTCCGCATGGTGGAGCGGGCGCCGGGCGACTGGCGCGAGCCGATCGTCCGCACGGTCGCGTACCGGGGCGAGGGCATCACCGAGGTCGTCGAGGCGATCGACAAGCATCGCGCCTGGTCAGAGGGGAGTGGTGAGCTCGATCGGCGGCGGCTGCGACGGGTCCGGGACGAGATCGAGGCGATCGCTTTGACCGATGTGCGGCAGCGCTTCGGTGGCCTCCACGGCGACTCGCGGCTCGACTCGCTGGCCCAGAGGGTTCTCGCGGGCGCTCTGGACCCGTACTCTGCTGCTGATGAGATCATTGCGACGACGCACCCCTGACCGATCGCGCCACCAAGATCGGCGTGGCGCCGAGACACCGTCTCGCGCCGTGGGGTACAACCTCGTGGTGGCTGACCGAGGCTCTGACGACAGGGCCGCGACTGGAAGGATCGAGCGATGAAGAAGGTGCTCATCATCGCGAGCATCGCCTTCGTGGTGTATTTCCTGATCACGGAGCCGGAAGGGATGGCCGACATCCTCGGCAACATCGGTTCGGGAATCGGTGACTTCTTCGAAGGCGTCATCACCTTCTTCACCGAGCTCTTCTGATCGGCCGTCCTGATGCGGACGCCCAAGACCTTCCTCGACGCCCTCACCGACAGGTTCGTGCGTTGGCTCGACCGGGTCGCCGAGGACGGTCTGATGCGCATGTCCTGGTGGCGGGTGAAGTCGTGGTTCGGGCACCGGATGGTCGAGCGCAAGCTGGTCGTGGGCGAAGAGGTCATCGTCGACGTCCAGCACAGCAAGATCCTCATGGTGCCCTACATCCTCGTCGGGCTCGTCGGAGTTGTGCTGGCGATCGTGTGGCTGCCCTTCGTCCCCGAGAACTTCGCGTTCATCGCGGTGCTCGTCGTGGTGGGGTTGATCGGCTACGCGCTCTTCAAGCTGCTCTACATCGCTCGCGACCGGTTCGTGGTCACCGATTCGAGGGTGTTCCGGGTGTGGGGTCTGTTCACCCTGAACGAGGCCGAGATGGAGATCGTCCGGCTGCTCGACGTCACGGTGGTCCGGCCCTGGTATCTCCGGATGTTCAAGTCCGGCCACCTGGTGCTGGAGAACGCCGCGCAGGAGCAGGGCATCCGCGACATCCGGTTCATCCCGCGGCCTGAGGACTGCGCGCTGCTCATCCACCGCCGCCGGCGGGTCATGAGCGGCCTGGGGCCGTCCGAGCCGCCGCCCGAGGAAGAGCCCAAGCCGGCCAACCGGCGTCGGCCCGATCACCCACGTTCGCCGGGCCCGGTCACGGCCCGGCGGCGCTGAGGTCGCCGCTCGTGTCCCAGCCTCTCGACCTCGGCTTCGACCCCATCGAACGTGCGGCCTCGATCTGGCGTGACCGGTTCGGGCCGTCCGAGGCGATGGCGGCGGCCACCTCGGTCATGCGCGTCCAGCAGCTCCTCCTCGCCGAGTTCGACCGGATCTGCCGGCCCTACGGCCTGACCTTCGCCCGGTACGAAGCCCTGGTGCTGCTCAGCTTCAGCCGCACGGGCGCGCTGCCGATGGTCAAGATCGGCGAGCGGCTCATGGTCCATCCCACCAGCGTCACCAACACCATCCAGCGCCTCGAGTCGGCCGGGTTCGTCACCCGCGAGCCGAACCCTCGCGACGGGCGCGGCACGCTTGCTCGCATCACCGAGATGGGGCAGTCGGCGGTGAAGAAGGTCACGGCCGAGCTCATGGACGCCGAGTTCGGCATGCAGGCCCTGGACGATCCCGAGCGTGAGGCGTTGTTCGAGCTGCTGCGCGGGCTACGCGTCGGAGCCGGCGACTTCCGCGACTGACCGGTCAGCGTTCGCGTCGGCGTTCGTGTCCGGGTCGGCGTTCGTGTCCGGGTCGAATGCCAGCAGGGACGCCAGACCGGCACTGTAGGCCTCCGAGGTCACGTCGCCGACCAGCAGGCGCTGGAGCAGGAACCCGGCCGTGAGGCTGTACAGCACGCTGGCGACCGCCTCGGCGTCGGCGTCGCGCGGCAGTGCGCCGGTGCGCTGCCACTGCCCGGCGAGGTCGGCGAAGAGCCCACGCAGCTTGCGTACGGTCGTGGCCGCCGTGTCGCCGATCTGCGGGTCGCGCAGCGCCTCCGACCACACGTTCAGGGCGATCTTGATGCGGTCGGTGCCGTCGTCGGCGAAATCGGTGACGTGCGCGGTGATCGCCTGGATGAACTCGGTGGGTGTGGGCGGGCGCGGCTCGTCGCGCATCCTGTCGAAGAAGGCGTCGAGCATGGTGAAGATGCTCTCGGCCGTGGCCTGGACGAGCGCCTGTTTGCTGGGGAAGTAGCGGTACACCGCCCCCGCGGAGAGCCCGGCCTCGGCGAAGACGTCCTGCATCGACGTGGCGTGGAAGCCGTCGCGGGCGAAGCAGGTCCAGGCTGCCTGCAGGATCTGGTCGCGGCGTGCGGCGAGATGGGCTTCGGAGACGCGAGGCATGAGCCATCATAAAACGAACGCCCGTTCTTGACACAACCCACGCAGCCCGGAATGCTGGGGCAAAAGAACGGACATTCGCTTTTGAGGAGAGCGTCATGACTGAGAACGAGCGCCCGGCCGGCACTGGCTGGGCGAGGATCGTGGGCGTCGCACTGGGACTGTCGCTCCTCGTCGGGGTTCTGGTGACCGCGTTCGCCTGGCCGGCCGCGAACACCGAACCGCGAGACGTCC
>DATCVR010000088.1:0-11205 GCA_036566745.1 Jiangellaceae bacterium
GGTCCGCGACCGCCTCAACCCGCGCCTCGAGATCGAGGGCCTGCTGGCCACCATGTACGACTCCCGCACGGTCCACGGCCGCGAGGTGCTCGCCCGGCTGATCCAGGGGTTCGGCGACAAGGTCTTCCACACGGTCGTCGGACGCACGGTGCGCTTCCCCGAGACCACCGTGGCCGGCCTGCCCATCACCAGCTTCGCGCCCGCCTCGCCGGGGTCGCGCGCCTACCAGCAGCTGGCCCGCGAGGTGCTCGCTCGATGGGAACCGGCCCGACGGTGAGCAGCCCCACCCTGACCGACCCGGCCGCCGAGGAACGCACCGGGTTCTCGGTCCATCTCGAGGTGTTCGAGGGTCCGTTCGACCTCCTGCTGAGCCTCATCGCCAAGCACAAGCTCGACGTCACCGAGGTGGCGTTGTCGCAGGTCACCGACGAGTTCATCGCCTACATCAAGGGTGTGGAGTGGGATCTCGACGAGGCGAGCGAGTTCCTCGTCGTCGCCGCCACGCTCCTCGACCTCAAGACCGCCCGGCTGCTTCCCAGCGGCGAGGTCGAGGACGAGGACGACCTCGCCCTGCTCGAGGCCCGCGACCTCCTCTTCGCCCGGCTGCTGCAGTACAAGGCGTACAAGGAGGTCGCGGCGTTCTTCGCCGCGCGCATCGACCAGGAGTCGCTGCACTTCCCGCGGGCGGTGGGTCTCGAGGAGCGCTACGCCGGGCTGTTGCCGGAGGTCGTCGTGGGACTCGGACCCCACGAGCTCGCGGCGCTGGCGGCCAAGGCGGTCACCCCCAAGCCGGTCCCGGTCGTCGGGCTGACCCACCTCCACCAGCCGCAGGTCAGCGTGCGCGAGCAGGCTGCGCTGCTGGTCGAGCGGCTGCGGCGGTCGCGTCAGGTCACCTTCCGCGCGCTCGCGGCCGACTGTCCGTCCACCCTGCACGTGGTCGCGCGCTTCCTGGCGCTGCTGGAGCTCTATCGTGAGAGAGTCGTCGCCTTCGAGCAGCTCACCCCGCTGGGCGAGCTGACCATCCGCTGGAGCGGCGACGACGACGATGACCGCCCGGTCGAGGTGGGCGCCGAGTTCGACGAAGCCGAGCTGGTGCCCGCAGCCGGACCGTCCGATGGCGTGGCCCCCGCCGGCGTCGCACCCGACCAGGAAGGCAGGAACGTGTGATGAGCGAGACCGAGGCACCGACGCTGTCGGCCTCGATCGAGGCGATCCTGCTCGTGGTCGACGAGCCCGTCGCCGACGTCACTCTCGCCCAGGTGCTCGAGCGCCCGCGCGAGGAGATCGCCCGCGCCCTCGACGAGCTGGCTGCCGACTACACGGCAGCCGGCCGCGGATTCGACCTGCGCAACATCGGCGGGGGCTGGCGCCTCTACACCCGCGCCGAGTGCGCGCCGGTGGTCGAGCGGTTCGTCCTCGACGGCCAGCAGGCCAAGCTCACCCAGGCGGCGCTCGAGACGCTGGCCGTCGTGGCCTACCGGCAGCCGGTCAGCCGGGCCCGCGTGTCGGCGGTGCGCGGGGTCAACTGCGACGGCGTCATGCGCACGCTGCTCACCCGCGGCCTGGTGGAGGAGTCCGGCATCGACACCGAGTCCGGCGCCACCCTGTTCCGCACGTCCTCGTACTTCCTCGAACGCCTCGGCATGTCGTCGCTCGACGACCTCCCGCCGCTGGCGCCGTACCTCCCCGACGTCAGCGACGTCGAGAACGAGCAGGCTGAGATGGGTTCGCATGGCTGAGTCCTCCGAGGGCGTCCGGCTGCAGAAGGTCCTCGCCGCCGCGGGCGTGGCCAGCCGCCGGGCGAGCGAGGCGATGATCGCCGCGGGCCGGGTCGAGGTCGACGGCGAGGTCGTCCGCACCATGGGCCTGCGCATCGACCCCGCCACGGCCGTGGTCAAGGTCGACGGCATGCGCATCACCACCGCCGAGGCCGGCCTGGTCCACATCGCCCTGAACAAGCCGCGCGGCGTCGTCAGCACCATGAACGACCCCGAGGGCCGTATCAGCCTCGGCAACTACGCCTTCGGCCGCAAGGAGCGGGTGTTCAACGTCGGGCGCCTCGACGCCGAGACCGAGGGCCTGATCCTGCTGACCAACGACGGCGAGCTGGCCCACCGGCTGTCCCACCCGAGCTACGAGGTGCTCAAGACCTACCTCGCCGAGGTGCCCGGACCGGTGGCACCCGCGGTGGGCAAGCAGCTGCGTGAGGGCATCGAGCTCGACGACGGCTTCGCGGCGGTCGACGACTTCCGGGTGGTCTCCCGCTCGGGCAGCCGGGTGATGGTCGAGATCGTGCTCCACGAGGGCCGCAAGCACATCGTCCGCCGGATGCTCGAGTCGGTGGGTCATCCGGTCCAGCGGCTGGTACGCACCCACGTCGGCCCGGTCGCGCTGGGCGAGCTGCGCCCGGGCAACACCCGCACGCTGACCCGCGACGAGGTGGCCGCGCTGTACCGCGAAGTCGGCCTCTGATCGCGACCGGTACGGTGCTCTGTCGTGGCGATACGTGCGATCAGGGGTGCGACCCAACTCGACGTCGACGAGCGCGAGCATCTGCTCGAGCGCACGGCGGAGCTCATCCGTGCCGTGCTCGACCGAAACGAGCTCGGCGCCGACGACGTCATCAGCATCCTGCTCACCGCCACGCCCGATCTCCGCTCGGAGTTCCCGGCCGCGGCGGTGCGAGCCATCGGCATCACGGACGTCCCGCTGATCTGTGCCCGCGAGATCGACGTCGACGGCGCGATGCCGCGGGTGGTGCGGCTGATGGCCCACGTCGACACCCCGCGCGAACGCTCGGCCATCCGGCACGTCTACCTGCACGGCACCACGGTGCTGCGCGACGACCTCGCCACGGACGGGGCGTGAGGCGGGCGTGAGCGCACCGTTCCCGGCTGGCGTCCTGGTCGTCGGCACCGGTCTGCTCGGCACCTCCGCCGCGCTGGCGCTGCGGCGGGCCGGCGTCGACGTCCGGTTGCGCGACGCCGACCCGAACGCCGTGGGGGAGGCCCTGGGCCTCGGCGCCGGGCGGCTCGAGGAGGCCGACGACGCGCCGGCGTCGCTCGCCGTCGTGGCGGTCCCACCGGAGGCCACCGGCGTCGTGGCCGCGGCCCTCCTCGACGAGGGCGTGGCCGAGTACGTCACCGATGTGGCCAGCGTGAAGGTCCTGCCCGCCACCGAGGTCGGCGAGCGGGCGGCCGACCCCAGCCGGTACGTCGGCAGTCATCCGATGGCCGGACGCGAGGTCTCCGGGCCGCGCGGGGCGGTGGCCGACCTGTTCGAGGGCCGGCCGTGGGTGCTCTGCCCGGACGAGCGGACCAGCGCCGAGGCGGTCGAGCGCGCGCTGACCCTGGCCGGGCTCGTCGGAGCAGTGCCGGTCACCATGCCCGCCCCCGACCACGACGCCGCCGTGGCGCTGGTGTCGCACGCTCCGCACCTGATGGCCGTGCTCATGGCGGCCCGGCTGAAGGACGCTCCGGAGCGCGACGTCCGGCTGGCCGGTCCGGGCGTATCCGACGTGACCCGAGTGGCCGGCGGCGATCCGGCGCTGTGGACCGAGATCCTCATCGCCAACGCCCCCGCCGTCCGGACCGTTCTCGACGCGGTGCTCGACGACCTCGAGGGCGTGCTGGCGACCCTGGACGCCACCGACTCCGACGACGCCCGTGCCGCACTCACCGAGCTGCTCAGCGCCGGGGTGGCCGGCCGGGCTCGACTGCCCGGCAAGCGTGGCGCCCGGCCGTCGCAGTTCGCGACCGTCACGGTCGTCATCGCGGATCGCCCAGGTGAGCTCGCCCGGCTCTTCGCCGCGGTCGAGGCCGCGGGGGCGAATGTCGAGGACGTGCGGATCGAGCACCGCCCGGGTGCGCCGGTCGGCGCCATCGACATCGACGTCCGGCCGGGGATCGACGCACCGCTCGCCGCCGCCCTGCGCGACGGCGGCTGGAACCTCCGCGACGCTGCCCCGCGCTGACGCCGCCCGGCGCGATGCCGCGGTGAGGGGCCGTCACGTCTCGGGCCGAGGCGCCACTACCCTTCTGGACGTGCCCCCACGTTCTTCTCTCGTCATCGCGATCGACGGTCCTTCCGGCTCCGGGAAGTCGAGCGTGGCCCGCAGGGTCGCCTCGGCGCTGGGCCTGCACTACCTCGACACCGGTGCCATGTACCGCGCCGTCACCTGGTGGCTGCTCGACCAGGGCGTCGACCTCGCCGACACCGCGCGGGTGGCGGAGCTCGTCTCGCGGGTCCCGCTGGAGATCGGCACCGACCCGGAGGCGCCGGCCGTCCGCGTCGGGGGCGCCGACATCGCCGCCGCCATCCGTGAGAGCCGCATCACCGCCGCGGTCAGCGCCGTGGCCACCAACCTCGGGGTGCGGGCCGAGCTCGTGGCTCGCCAGCAGACCACTGCGCGCGAGGGTGGCGTGGTCATCGAGGGACGCGACATCACCACCGTCGTCGCACCGGACGCTCCGGTGCGGGTGCTGCTGACCGCGAGCGAGGAGGCCCGGCTGTCTCGGCGCGCACTCGAGGTGCATGGCCGCGACGACCACAGCGCGGTCGAGGCCACCCGCGACCACGTCGTGCGCCGCGATGCCACCGACTCCACCGTGGCCAGCTTCCACGAGGCCGCCGACGGTGTGGACGTCGTCGACTCCTCGCACCTCACCCTGGACGAGACCGTCGTGGCCATCCTCGACCTGGTCGAGAAGCACACCGGAATCACGCCATGACCGCCCGGGCGTCGTCGTCCGCTCCGGCCCTGCCCACGGCACGCGGGGCCGCCGCCGGCCGGCGCATCGCCCGGGTGTTGCTGCGCTCGCTGTGGTCGGTGCGGATCCGCGGGGCCGAGCACGTGCCCGTCCACGGGCCGGTCATCCTGGCACCGAATCACGCGGGCTTCATCGACGGACCGCTGATCATGTGCGCGTCGCCGCGACCGTTCCACGCGCTGGTGAAAAAGGAGATGTTCCGGGGCCCGCTGGCCTGGCTCCTGCGCGCGGTGGGGCAGATCCCGGTCGATCGCGACGAGCCGAGCCGCGTGTCGCTGAAGGCCGCGTCGGGGGTGCTCGACGACGGACGGGTGCTGGTCGTGTTTCCCGAGGGGACCCGCGGCGCGGGCGACTTCAGCGAGCTGCGTACCGGGCTGGCGTGGTTCGCGTTGCGCTCGGGTGCACCGGTGGTGCCGGTCGTCTTTGTCGGAACCGGCGCCCGAGGACGTACCCTAGGGGGGTTGCCCGGCCTGCGGTCCCGGCTCGACGTCGTCTTCGGCGCGCCGGTGACGGTGTCCACCGAGGGCGGACGCTCGCGGTCAGCGCTGGACGCCGCGACGATCCACCTTCGCGACGCCCTGGTCGCACACCACCGGGCAACCACCGCGTCCATCACCGACCGCTGAACCCGCCACGGGTCCAGCCGACCCAGAGGAGTACACCGTGACCGACGAGCCTGCCGAGGTCCTCGCCGCCGACGCCCAGGAGGACGTCGCCGAGGGCCCGCTGCCCGTCGTCGCGGTGGTAGGCCGCCCCAACGTCGGGAAGTCCACGCTGGTCAACCGCATCCTCGGGCGCCGTGAGGCGGTCGTCGAGGACATCCCCGGCGTCACCCGCGACCGCGTCGCCTACGACGCGTCGTGGTCTGGCCGGGCGTTCACGCTCGTCGACACCGGCGGCTGGGACCCCGACGCCCAGGGCGTGGCGGCCCGCATCGCCGCGCAGGCCGAGGTCGCGGTCGCCCTGGCCGACGTCGTCGTCTTCGTCGTCGACGCCAACGTCGGAGCCACCGACGCCGACGAAGCCGTCGTCAAGGTACTGCGGCGGGCCGGCAAGGCCGTCGTGCTCGTGGCGAACAAGGTCGACAACCAGGCCGGCGAGGCCGAGGCCGCGGGGCTCTGGAGCCTGGGGCTCGGCGAGCCGTACCCGGTGTCCGCGCTGCACGGGCGCGGCAGCGGCGACATGCTCGACGCCGTGCTCGAGGCGCTGCCCGACGCGCCCGCCGAGAACTTCGACGACGTCGTGGGCGGCCCGCGCCGGGTCGCCCTGCTCGGCAAGCCCAACGTCGGCAAGTCGAGCCTGCTCAACCAGCTGGCCGGCGAGGACCGCGTCGTCGTCGACTCCGTCGCGGGCACCACGGTCGACCCCATCGACGAGATCATCGAGCTCGGCGACCGGTCGTGGCGGTTCATCGACACCGCGGGCATCCGGCGCCGGGTCCGCGAGGCGTCCGGTCACGAGTACTTCGCCTCGCTGCGGACCTCGGCCGCGCTCGATCGCGCCGAGGTGGCCGTGGTGCTCATCGACGCGAGCGAGCCCCTGGCCGAGCAGGACCTCCGGATCATCTCGATGGTGGTCGACTCCGGCCGCGCGCTCGTGCTCGCCTACAACAAGTGGGACCTCCTCGACGACGAGCGCCGCGAGTCGCTCGAGCGCGAGATCGACCGGCAGCTGATCCGGGTCACCTGGGCGCCGCGGGCGAACATCTCCGCACGCACCGGCTGGCACGTCGACCGCCTCGTCAAGGCCCTCGACACCGCGCTCGACGGCTGGTCCACCCGGGTCCCCACGTCGCGCCTGAACGCGTTCCTGGGTCAGCTGGTGGCCGCTCACCCGCACCCGTTGCGCGGTGGCAAGCAGCCGCGCATCCTGTTCGCCACCCAGGCCGACACCAAGCCGCCGCGGTTCGTGCTGTTCACCACCGGTTTCCTCGAGGCGTCGTACCGGCGGTTCATCGAGCGCCGGCTGCGCGAGGAGTTCGATTTCGAGGGCACGCCCATCGAGATCTCGATGAAGATCCGCGAGCGTCGCTCCCGCTCGTAGCGCCTCGCATGGTCGACAGCGCCGCTTGGCACGTCTGACGGCTGTCTCCGCGCCCGATTCGGGTGGTACGTGGAGCCGTCGGGCGTGCCATGCGCTGCGCCGCGCGCCCACCCGCCGTCGCCCCGCGCCGACCCCTTGACGTCCGGGCAGCTCTGCGTGCTACGGTTCGTTAGTCAAGTAATGAACCTACGAACCACGCCGGGGAGGTGCTCGTGTTCGACGATCGCAGTCCGATCTACCTCCAGATCGCCGACGCCATCAAGAACGCCATCCTCAGTGGAGAGCTGGGAGCCGACGACCAGGTGATGTCGACCAACCAGTACGCGGCGTACTACCGCATCAATCCGGCCACCGCCGCCAAGGGCTTCCACCAGCTCGTCGACGAGGGCGTGCTCTACAAGAAGCGCGGGCTGGGGATGTTCGTCAGCCCGTCGGCCCACGCCGCGCTGCTGGCTCAGCGGCGTGAGCGCTTCTTCGCCGACGTCGTCGACCCGATGGTGGACGAGGCGAAGGTCATCGGGATCCCGCTGACCGACGTCGTCGACCACATCGAAGCGAACGGTGGTGATTCGCGATGACCCTGGGCATCGACATCGACGGCCTGACGGTGAAGTACGACGACGTCACCGCCATCGACGACCTCAGCCTCACCCTCGAGGGCGGCAAGATCTACGGGCTGCTCGGTCGCAACGGATCCGGCAAGACCACGCTCATGTCCGTCCTCGCGGCGTTCCGCCAGGCCCGGATCGGAACCGTGCGCGTCGGGGGAGAGGATCCGTTCGAGAACCCGAGGATCACCCAGCAGATCTGCCTGATCCGCGAGAGTGGCGACCTCGTCGACGGTGAGACGGTCAAGCAGGCGCTGGCCCGGGCCGCCCACCTGCGACCGACCTGGGACCAGACCTATGCCGACCAGCTGGTCGACCTGTTCGAGCTGCCGGTCAAGCGCACGATCACCAAGCTGTCGCGCGGCCAGCGATCGGCGCTGGGCATCACCGTGGGGCTGGCCAGCCGGGCAGCGCTGACGATGCTCGACGAGTCCTACCTCGGCCTCGATGCCCCGTCGCGCTACGCCTTCTACGACCACCTGCTCGAGGACTACATGGCGCACCCACGGACCATCGTGATCTCCACTCACCTCATCGAGGAGGTCTCGCGGCTGTTCGAGGAGGTCGTGATCATCGACCGCGGCCGGCTCGTGGCCCACGACGACACCGAGGCGTTGCGCAGCCGTGGCGCGGCCGTCACCGGGCCGGCCGCTGACGTCGACGAGTTCACCCGCGGGATGACCGTCCTGGGCGAGCAGCAGCTCGGCGGGACGAAGTCCACCACCGTGTTCGGTGCCCTGGCCGACGATCAGCGGGCGCTCGCCCGTCGTTCCGGCCTGGAGCTCGCGCCGGTGGCGCTGCAGGACCTGTTCGTCCACATGACCAAGGGAGGGCGGCCATGACCTCGATCACCTACCGCCAGGCCGGGCGGGTCACCCGCGATCTCGGCTGGGGGCTGTGGCAGGTCCTGATCATGTTCGCCGGGATCGTCGTCCTGATCTTCGGCGGGATCGGCGTGGTCATGGCCGTGACCGGGAGCTTCGACGGTTCCAGCTGGGACAGCGTCTGGGAGAACTCCGCCTACGCCACCCGGTACTTCCCGCTGGCCATGGGCATCATGCTCACGGCGGCGTATCTCCCGGTGTGCATCGCCTCGGGGATGACCCGGCGGGCGTTCGGCCTGGGCGCGTCGGCGATCGTCGTGGGGATGGCGCTGGTGATGGCCGTTCTCGAGGCGGCCGGATACCTGGTCGAGGACCTGCTCTTCACCATCGGCGGGGGGACGCAGCAGTTCACCTCGCCCCACCTGTTCGACGCCGGGACCGACGTGCTGGTGATCATCGCCGAGGTGTCGGTCCTCGTTGCCGCTCACGTGGCGGTGGGCTGGTCCATCGGCACGGCGTACTACACATCCGGGTGGTTCTGGCCGACGATCATGCTGCCCTTCATGCTCGTGCCGATCGCGCTGGTCGAAGGGCTCATGTCGGTCGGCTGGGCGGGCTCGCTGACCATCGATACGTGGGGCTGGGACCGCGTCCCGCTCGACACCGCGATCCCGCTGTCGCTCGCCGTGATCGCGCTGACCCTGTGGGCCAACCAGCTCGCGGTGCGCTCGATCGACATCCGGCCCCAGCGGTCCTGAACGACCCGCGGCTCCCCGGGGACGGGAGCCACCCCGATACCGAAAGGAACGAATCAGTCGTGCCTGTCATCGAAGTGACCAACCTGCACAAGCGCTACGGCGACGTCGTGGCCGTCGAGGATGTGTCGTTCACCGTCGAGAAGGGCGAGATCTTCGGGATTCTCGGCCCTAACGGCGCCGGGAAGACCACCACGGTCGAGTGCATCGAAGGGCTGCGCGCGCCCGACGGCGGCAGCGTCACGGTGTTCGGGCTCGACCCACGCCGCGACAAGGTCGCCGTGGCCCAGCGGCTGGGTGCGCAGCTCCAGGAGAGCCACCTGCCCGACGCGATCACCGTGGCCGAGGCGCTGGACCTGTACGCCTCCTTCTACGACAAGCCGGCCGACTGGGAGCAGCTGATCGCCGATCTCGGGCTCACCGACAAGCGCGACACCCGGTTCGAGAAGCTCTCCGGCGGTCAGAAGCAGCGGCTGTCGATCGCGCTGGCCCTGGTCGGATCGCCCGAGGTGGCCATCCTCGACGAGCTGACCACGGGACTCGACCCGCAGGCGCGCCGCGACACCTGGAAGCTGATCGAGAAGGTCCGCGACAGTGGCGTCACCATCGTGCTCGTCACGCACTTCATGGACGAGGCCGAGCGGCTGTGCGACCGCCTCGCGGTGATCGACGCCGGCAAGGTCGTCGCCGTCGACACCCCGGCCGGGCTGATCGCCCGCGTTTCGCGTGAGCAGCGGATCCAGTTCCGGCCAACCTCGGAGTTCGACGAGGCGGTGCTCACGAACCTCGCGGACGTCACCGAGGTGAGCCGCGACGGCGATCACGTCGTCGTCAGCGGCACCGGCAACCTGCTCTACACCGTGGTCACCACCCTGGCCGCCCACGACGTGGTGGCCGCCGAACTCCGCATGGAGCAGGCCAATCTCGAAGACGCCTTCGTGGCGTTGACCGGCCGTTCCTTCGAACTCGAGACCGTCTGAGAGGGCCGTCGCATGTCCACCCTGACCAAGATCACCACTGTCGAGTCCAAGCTGTTCCTCCGGGACCCGACGTCGGCCGCTCTGGCCCTCTTGCTGCCCGTCGGCCTGCTCGTCGTGTTCGGTTCGATCGGCCTCGGTGAGTCCGCCAACGAGGACGCCTCGGACGGGATCAGCGCGGCATTCCTGCCCGCGATGGTCATGGCGTTGTCCGTGGCGATGCTCTCGCTGGCCACCCTGCCGACCGTGCTCGCGACCTATCGGGAGAAGGGCATCCTGCGGCGGATGCGCACCACGCCGGTCCACCCGAGCAAGGTGCTCACCGCGCAGCTCGTCGTGTACGTCGGGGCGGCGGTGCTGGCGGCGGTCCTGGTGCTCGTCGCCGGTGCGCTGTTCTTCGACGGAGGCTGGCCGAGCAACCCCCTGGCGTTCGTCGTGGCATTCGTCCTGATGACGGCCGCGCTCATGAGCGTCGGGCTGTTGATCGCGGCCGTGGCCAAGACGGCCAAGATGGCCACCGGCATCGGGATGGCGCTGTTCTTCCCGAGCATGTTCTTCGCCGGGGTCTGGACGCCCGGGAACCTCATGCCCGAGTGGGCGCGCCCGATCCGTGACGTCACCCCGATGGGCGCCGGCATGGAGGCGCTGCAGGACGCATGGGCAGGGGACTGGCCCGGGAGTGCGAACCTGATCGCGCTGGTCGCCGTGGCCGTCGGATTGAGCGCCATCGCGGCCCGCCTGTTCCGCTGGGAGTGAGCCCTCGGCCCGTGGTCCGGGACGACCCTGCCGGGCGTGTATGCTTCGTCAGGCACATCTCGGGCTGTGGCGCAGCTTGGTAGCGCACTTGACTGGGGGTCAAGGGGTCGCAGGTTCAAATCCTGTCAGCCCGACCGAGGAGAAGCCCCGTTGACGCAGGTCAACGGGGCTTTTTCATGCCCGTGGACGAGCCTCAGCGCTCGACTCCCGGGACCAGATTGGGACCACACGCAGAGACCGTCTCTGATTTTGATCGAGGTAGCGGCCGACCTGGGTCCGCGGATCGATCTCGATGGCGGTGTACGTCGGCGTCTCGAATGGGGGATAGGGAGCCATGCGGGCGATGCCCCAGGGACGTGCTGAGAACGGGCGCTGGGGGAGTGGCTCTCCGGCGGGAAATCGGTCTGCGTGCGAGTACATGTGACCTCCTGGCGGGTGGGATTCAGTCCTTGCGGCGATGGGCGGGCTCCCGG
>DATCVR010000089.1:0-3293 GCA_036566745.1 Jiangellaceae bacterium
CAACCTGGCGGCTCTCGGCGAGATGTGGTTCGGCGGTCACGAGCACGACGGCGCTCCCCTGCGCGACTTCGTGCACGTCTCCGGCGAGATCGGCATCGGTGGCGGCATCGTGATCGGCGGCGAGGTCTTCCGCGGCGCGCACGCGGGCGCCGGGGAGCTCGGCCATGTCGTGGTGGCCCCCGACGGCCCGCGGTGCGGCTGCGGCGGCCACGGCTGCCTCGAGCGGATGGCCGGGCAGCAGGAGATCCTCGCCCGCGCGCAGGTGGCGACGATGGCCGACCTCACCCGAGCCTGCGAGGCCGGCGATCAGGCCGCGCTGGATGCCGTCACCGGCGCCGGCCGACACCTCGGCGTCGCGCTCGCCTCGGTCATCACCCTCCTCGACCCCGCCGCGATCGTGCTCGGTGGCGCCTTCGCCACGCTCGCGCCGTGGCTCTCCGCGGCGACCGCGGCCTCGATCAGCCACCACACCGGTGCCGTCGAACCGCCCCGGCTGCTGGTCTCCGGACTGGGCAGCGACGCCGCCGTGCGCGGAGCGGCCGGGACCGTCGTACGCCGCGTCATCGCCGACCCCGCCGCCCATCTCGCCCGGCAAGCCGCCCCACCGAGCTAGCGCGACACCGTCGCCATCGTGATCCGCCGGTCAGCGGTGCTGACCCGGTGCACGTCACCGGTGATAGTGACCAGCGCCTTGTCGATGCCCGACTCGCCGGCGGCGGTGGGCGTCTCGACGTCGGAGATCTCGGCGATGCCCTCCGCGACGGCGGTGGCGACCTTCTCGCCGGCCGAGGCTGCGACCCAGACCTCGACGTCACCGGGCTCGACGACACGGGCGAGGCTGCGGTCGGCGAAGGCCAGCCGGGTCGTGGGCACCTCGAAGCGCACCGTCGCCGACTCACCCGGCTGCAGCGCGACCCGCTGGTAGCCGAGCAGCTGCGCGATCGGTCGGACCACCGAGGCCTGCAGATCACGACCGTAGAGCTGGACCACGTCCACACCGGCGACATCACCGAGGTTGGTGACGGTCACCTCCACCCCGAACGTGCCACCGGCCTCGACCGAGCGGTCGGCCGAGAGCCCGATGTGGCCGAAGGCGGTGTAGGAGAGCCCGAAACCGAACGGACGCACCGGGGTCGAGTCGGCGGAGGTCACCCCGGAGGGGCCGCCGAGGATGGGATGCAGGTAGGTGTAGGGCTGCGCTCCGGCCGAGCGCGGCAGGGTCACCGGCAGCCGCCCCGACGGGTTGACGGCACCGGTGAGGACCCGGGCGATCGCGGGTCCGCCCTCCTCGCCCGGGAAGAACGCCTGCAACACGGCCGCGGGACGGGTGGGGCCATTCTGATCGCCTCGGGCTCCGCTTCGGCCGTCCAGCGCCCAGCCGATGGCGTACGGCCGGCCGGTGACCAGCACTAGGACCGTCGGGGTCCCGGTGGCGACCACGGCCTCGATCAGCTCGCGCTGGACGCCGGGCAGGTCGAGGGACTCGGTGTCGTTGCCCTCCCCCACGGTGCCCTTGCCGAACAGGCCCGCCTGGTCGCCGGCGACGACCACGGCGACCTCGGCCCGGCGGGCCGCCTCGACGGCGGCCGCGATCCCGGTGGTGTCCGTGCCCTCGATCTCGCAGCCTCGGACGACCTCGAACTCGGCGGAACCCAGCTCGGCCCGCAGCGCCTCCGCGATCGTCGGCACCTCGATGCCGAGCGCGACGTCGGGATGGTGGGCGAGGACGTGGTTGGGGAAGGAGTAGCACCCCATCAGCGCCTCGGCACGGTCGGCGTTGGGACCGATCACCGCGAGCCTGGTGGCGGTCCGGGCGAGCGGGAGAGTGCCGTCGTTGGACAGCAGGACCACCGACTCCTCAGCCAGGCGACGGGCCACGTCCCGGTGGGCCGGGGTGTCCAGGTCGATGTCGGTCGGCGGCTCGGCGGTGAACTCCTCGTCGAGCAGCCCGAGCTCCTCCTTGGCGGCCAGCGCTCGCAGGACGGCACGGTCGATGACCGCTTCGTCCACCTCGCCGGCCCGGACGAGCGCGGCCAGAGGCTCCAGGAAGGCGTCGCCGCTGGGCAGCTCGACGTCGATCCCGGCCTCCAGAGCCATCGCGGCGGCGTGGCCACGGTCGGCCGCGACCCCGTGCATGAGGGCGAGGAAGGCGACCGAGAAGTAGTCGGCCACCACCGTCCCGTCGAAGCCCCACTCCTCGCGCAGCAGCCCGGTGAGCAGCTCGGTGTTGGCGGCCATGGGGATGCCGTCGACGTCGTTGTAGGCGTTCATCACCGACCGCGCACCTCCGTCGAGGACGGCCATCTCGAAGGGCGGCAGGAAGACGTCGGCCAGCTCACGCGGACCGGCGGAGACCGGGGCGTGGTTGCGGCCGGCCCGCGAGCCGGAGTAGCCGACGAAGTGCTTCAGGGTCGCCTGGATGCCGGCGGACTGCAGCCCCCGGACGTACGCGGTCCCGACCGTCCCCACCACGTAGGGGTCCTCGGAGATGGCCTCCTCGGTGCGTCCCCAGCGCGGGTCACGGATCACGTCGAGCACGGGTGCGAGGCCCTGGTGCACCCCCAACGTACGCATCGAGGAGCCCATCAGCGACGCCATCTCCTCGACCAGATCGGGGTCGAAGGCGGCTCCCCAGGCCAGAGGCGTCGGGAAGCAGGCGGCCTTCCAGGCGGCCAGCCCGGTGAGGCACTCCTCGTGGACCAGCGCCGGGATGCCCAGCCTCGTCTCGCGCAGCAGCCGGCGCTGCTCCTCCCACAACCACGCCGCCCGCTCGGCCGGTTCGACCGGACGGGTGCCGTAGACACGGGTGAAGTGGCCGATCCCGTGCTCGGTGACCTCGGCGAGCCGCTCCGGCGCGCCGGCGGTCATCTCGTCGGCCAGCGGCGCGACGACCTCGTCACCGTGGTCGATCCAGAAGCCGACGAGCTGCGCCAGCTTCTCCTCGAGCCTCATCCGCGCGTGCAGCTCGCGTACTCGTGTGGACACCTGCGGCCATGCACGCGGCTGGGCTGGTTTCTGGGCTCGCTTCTGGGCGTCGGTCATCCCTTCACCGCTCCTTGCAGTCCGGAGACGATCCGGCGCTGCAGTGCCAGGAACAGCACCAGCGCGGGGATCATCGCAATCGTCGTGAACGCCAGGACACCGGCGGTGTCGGCGGAGTGCTCGGTGGAGAAGTCGGCCACCCCGAGCGGTAGCGTGCGCATGTCGTCCTGCAGCAGCAGGAGCGGCAGGATGTAGGCGTTCCAGGAGGTCACGAAGGCGAGCACCGCCACCGTGATCACCCCCGGCATCGA
>DATCVR010000090.1:0-1823 GCA_036566745.1 Jiangellaceae bacterium
TCGTCACCGACAACGAGCGGCTGGTGCGACAGCTGCAGACCGACGACACGCTCGGCTCGGCAGGCTCGGTCTACCAGGGCACCGCGGTGATCTGGGAGGCCACCCGGGAAGCCTACGAGGATGCCGTCGCCTGGGTGGCGCGGGAGGACGAGGAGTCCAGCGACCAGGAGCAGCCGTCGGCCGGACGCACCTACCGCGACCCGCACGAGGGCGACTGGCCACCGGACCAGATGGCCCTTTAGTCGTTGTCGGAATCCGCACGTTCACCCCTTTCCGGCGATCACCGACACCCCCTGGTGTACGCACCCTGGGATCGTGACGACCACTGTGGCCCCTGAGCACTCGCGTACGGACTGGCGCGAGCTGATCGCGATCCTGCTGCTGTCCGTGACGGCGATCCTGACCGCCTGGACCGGCTTCCAGGCCAGCAAGTGGAGCGGCGCCATGTCGATCTCCTTCTCGCAGGCATCGACGAACCGGATCGAGGCCGCCCGGTTGGAGTCCACGGCCAACCGCAAGCTGTCGGTCCAGGTCTCCCTGTTCGTGCAGTGGCTCGAGGTCTACCAGAGCGGCGACACCGAGCTCACCGAGTTCCTCCAGGCGCGCTTCCCGGAGCCGCTGGCAACGGTCTTCCCGGCCTGGCTCGACACCCGGCCGCTCGAGAACACCGACGCCCCCGCCACGCCGTTCGACATGGAGGAGTACGTCATCCCCGAGTCCGTTCAGGCGAGCGAGGCGGACAAGACAGCCGACCGCAAGTTCCGCCAAGCGCTCCGCAACAACCAGCGCGGCGACAACTACACGGTCCTGACCATCGGGTTCGCCTCCGTGCTCTTCTTCGCAGCCCTTTCCGAGCGGATGCGCCGCCGCAGCGCACAGTGGGCGCTGCTCTGTATCGGCGGCGTGGGTTTCGTGGTGTTGGCGGTCATCCTGATGACGTTCCCCAAGATGATCTGACCCCGGTCACCTGAATTAGGTGATTCTTCGCAGCCTTTCGCCATTTACTTTGAGAAGTATCGCGGGAAGTCCGGACGACCATGCCTGGCTCACCGACGGCGCAGTGACGCTCATCAGCACACTCCCCCAGCACGAGCGCACGACGCCGACGTGGCATCTGAGCTCTGACTGAGGGGAGGGATTGTGCAGCGCAGCAGGTCAGCGCCCGCTACAGACTCGACGACAGAAGGACCCGCACCGATGCCGCGCCGTGAGGCGGCGGTGGTGATACCCACGTCGAGGGCAGGTGACGACTCGGCCAGCGCTCCATGGCCTCGCCTCCCGAGGGTCTACGTGCCACGCCGGTCGCTGTGGGCCGACCTCGACCGCTCCGCCGATGCCGCGATCACGCTGCTGATCGCGCCCGCAGGAGCCGGCAAGACCCTGGGGGTCGCCGGATGGCTGCGGCAACAGACCGACGACGGACCTCCACGCGCACAGCGCTGGGTGGACGCCGACGGCACCATGACCCCCGATCAGCTCTCCGGCATGATCGACGAGGCCGCAGAAAGCACGCCCCCACGCATCGTCATCGACGACGCACATCTGCTTCGCGCCGCCACCCACCGGATGCTCAACGAGCGGCTCAACGACGATCCCGACTCCATGCGTCTGGTGATGATCAGCCGCTGGGACCTGCCCTTCACCAGGCTGGTGCCGGAGCTGCTGGGCAACTTCTCGGTCGTACGAGGCAATGTGCTGCAGCTGAGCGACGCCGAGGCCGAGGCGCTCATCGTCGAGCACGCCCGCACCGATTCCAGGCCCGTCATCGACGCCATCGTCCAGCAGGCCCGCGGCTGGTGCGCCGCGGTCGTGCTCGCGGCCCG
>DATCVR010000091.1:0-4542 GCA_036566745.1 Jiangellaceae bacterium
GGCGAACAAGGCGCTGCTCGCCGAGGACGGCCCGTCACTGCACGACGCCGCCGACAAGCACGGCGTCGACCTCTACTACGAGGCCGCCGTGGCCGGTGCGATCCCGCTGCTGCGGCCGTTGCGCGAGTCGCTCGCCGGCGACCGCATCACCCGCGTGCTCGGCATCGTCAACGGCACCACCAACTACATCCTCGACCAGATGGACTCCGAGGGCAGCGGCTTCGCCGACGCTCTCGAACAGGCCCAGGCGCTCGGGTACGCCGAGGCCGACCCCACCGCCGACATCGAGGGCTACGACGCCGCGGCCAAGGCGGCGATCCTGGCCGGCATCGCCTTCCACTCGCCGGTCACCAGCGCCGACGTCCACCGCGAGGGCATCACCGAGGTCAGCGCGGCCGACGTCGCCAGCGCCCGCGACATGGGAGCGGTGGTCAAGCTGCTGGCCATCTGCGAGCTCGACCCCGACCACGGCACCGTCGGCGCGCGGGTCCATCCCGCGATGCTTCCGCGCAGCCACCCCCTCGCCGGCGTGCGCGGTGCCTACAACGCCGTGTTCGTCGAGGCCGAAGCCGCAGGTCAGGTCATGTTCTACGGGCCCGGCGCCGGTGGCACCCCCACCGCGAGCGCTGTCCTGGGCGACATCGTCACGGTGGCCCGCAACCGGCTCGCGGGTGCCGTGGGCCCGGGCGGGTCCTGGTACGCCGACCGCCCGGTCCATCCCATGGGCCAGACCACCACGCGCTATCACATCAGCCTCGACGTCGACGACCGTCCGGGCGTGCTGGCCGCCGTCGCGGCGGTCTTCGCCGATCACGGCGTCTCCATCGAGACCGTCCGCCAGCGGGTCGAAGGTCCCGACGACGCCGAGCTCGTCGTCGTCACCCACCGCGCCGTCGACGACGCGCTGGCCGCGACGGTCCACGGGCTGCGCCGACTCGATACGGTGCGTGACGTCCTGTCGGTGATGCGGGTCGAAGGGGAGTGACGCCGGTGACCAGCCGCGCGCATGTGAAGGAGTCGGTGACGGCGAGACACCTCTGGCGAGGGGTCATCGAGGAGTACCGCGATCGCCTGCCGGTCACCGACGCGACGCCCGTGGTCACGCTGCGCGAGGGCGGCACCCCGCTCGTCCCGGCGCCGTGGCTGTCCGAGCAGACCGGCTGCGAGGTCCACCTCAAGGTCGAGGGCGCCAACCCCACCGGATCGTTCAAGGACCGCGGCATGACCGTGGCGGTCTCCAAGGCCGCCGAGGACGGCGCCGAGGCCGTGGTCTGCGCGTCCACCGGCAATACCAGCGCCTCGATGGCCGCCTATGCCGTGCGGGCCGGGATGCGTCCGGTGGTGCTGATCCCCGACGGCAAGATCGCCGGCCCCAAGCTGGCCCAGGCCGTGGTCCACGGCGGGGTCATCGCCTCGGTCCAGGGCAATTTCGACGACTGCCTGCGGCTGGCCCGCGAACTCGCCGAGACCTACCCGGTGGCGCTGGTCAACTCCGTCAACGCCTACCGCCTGGCCGGCCAGAAGACCGCCGCGTTCGAGGTCGTCGACGATCTCGGCGACGCCCCCGACCTCCACGTGCTGCCTGTGGGCAACGCCGGGAACATCTCGGCCTACTGGCTGGGTTATACGGAGTACGCGGACGACGGGCCGGCCTCACGCCGCCCGCGGATGTGGGGCTTCCAGGCCGCCGGGTCGGCGCCGCTGGTGGTAGGCCATCCGGTGAGCGATCCCGAGACCGTGGCCAGCGCCATCCGCATCGGCAACCCGGCGTCGTGGGACCTGGCCGTGGCCGCGCGCGACGACTCCGGTGGCTTGGTCGACGCCGTCACCGACGAGCAGATCCTCGCCGCCCAGCAGGAGCTCTCCGGCCGCGAAGGGCTGTTCGTCGAACCCGCCTCCGCCGCCGGGGTGGCCGGCCTCCTCCACTACGCCCGCACCGGACGCCTCGACCGCGGCCAGCGGATCGTCGTCACGGTCACCGGGCACGGGCTCAAGGACGTCGACACCGCGAGCGCCTACTACGGCGAGATCCGGCCCTATCTCGTCCCGGCCGACGCCGCTGCCGCCGCGGCGGCGCTGGGCCTGGCGTGAGCGATCGTCCGGCCCGCGTGCGGGTCACGGTCCCTGCCACCAGCGCCAACCTCGGTCCAGGGTTCGACACGCTCGGGCTGGCGCTGGGGCGCTACGACGTCGTGACGGCCGAGGCCGGGTTCGGCGGGGACGAAGAGCCCGTGGTCGTGCGGGTCGAGGGAGCCGGCGCCGGTCAGGTGCCCACCGACGACACCCACCTGGTCGTTCAGGCGATGCGGGCCTGCTTCGCCGAGCTCGGGACCAAGGCGTCCTCGCTGCGGCTGGACTGCCACAACGACCTGCCCCACGGCCGAGGGCTGGGATCGTCGGCGGCGGCGATCGTCTCCGGGGTCCTCGCGGCGCGCGAGCTGTCCGGATCCGGACACACCATGGACGACGCCGCCGCGCTCGCGCTGGCGGGGCGGATCGAGGGTCACCCGGACAACGTCGCGCCGTGTCTGCTGGGCGGCCTGACCATCGCCTGGACCGACGACCACGGCGTGGCCCGGGCGGTGCGCGAGGACGTCCACCCGGACGTCACCGCCATCGTGTGCGTGCCCGACACCGAGGTGTCCACGCAGAAGGCTCGCGCGCTGTTGCCCGCGTCGGTCTCCCATGCCGACGCCGCCCGCAACGCCGGGCGGGCCGCGCTGCTGGTCGAGGCGTTGACCCGGCGTCCCGACCTCCTGCTCGAGGCCACCGACGACCGCCTCCACCAGTCGTACCGCGCCCCGGCGATGCCCGGCACGCTCGCGCTGGTGGCGGCGTTGCGGGCTGCGGGCCGCGCCGCCGTGGTGTCCGGTGCGGGGCCGTCGGTGCTGGTACTGTCAGCGGGCGACGATCTTGAGCCGGTATCGGCACTGGCAGTGGGGTGGTCGGTGCAGCAGTTGCCGATCGAGCCCCGCGGCGCCGTGGTCGAACGCGAGAGCGGGGTCGGCCGGTGACCACGACACCGATCCCGCGGGCCGACCACTCTGGGTCAAACAGGGTCCGGCGTGTTATTCTCGCCGGGCACCGACGTTCTGCTGGTCGGTTTCCCATGGGTAGCGGTTTCACCGCAACGGACCATGGTTCTCCACGCCTCCTCCGGAGTTCGCTTGCGTGGGCTCGGAAGAGGTCGACCATCAGTCAACGACGTTCGTGCACACATCCTCGGGCAACACAACCCGAGGAGTTCGATGCATCGGCTCATCTGGCCGGTGCCGGTCCAGGGAAGGACCCTGAGTGACTAACACCGAGATTCCTGGCGTTTCCGAAGCGCTGGACCCTCAAACTTCTACCTCCGCCTCCGAGGGCGCCGAGCCGGCCAAGCGCCAGCGTCGTCGCGCACCTGGGCTGGAGGGAATGGTCCTGGCTGAGCTTCAGCAGCTCGCCGGTGGCCTCGGCATCACCGGCACCGGCCGGATGCGCAAGGGGCAGCTGATCGAGTCGATCAAGGCGGCCCAGTCCGGAGGCTCTGCCCCGGCAGGTACCACCGAGCCGGCCACGGCTCCCGGCAACGGCGCGGCGTCGGCCGACGACCGTCCCGCGGCTCGCCCTGAGCGCCGACGTGCGCAGCGTGCGCAGGCCGCCCCCGAGTCCGCCGAGAAGGCCCCCGTCGACGCCGCTACCGAGCAGCGTTCCGCCGCCGAGGCCGCGGTCTCCGACACCGACGCTCCGGCCGACCGCGACCGGCGCGACCAGCGCCGCGAGGGTGGCGAGCGCCGCGAGGGCGAGCGCCGCGACGGTGACCGTCGTCAGGACGGCGACCGCCAGCGCGACCGCCGCCAGGACAACCGCCGTCAGGACGAGTCCGGCGATCGTCGTCAGGAAGGCCGCCAGGACGACCGTCGCGACGGCCGCCAGGACGACGGCGAAGGCAACGACCGCCGGTCGGACGACCGCCGTCCCAACGACAACCGCAACAACGACAACCGTGACGACGACGGCAACCGCCGGCGTCGCCGTCGTGACCGCCGCGGCAACCGCGATCGGGATCGCGACCGTGGTCCCGATCGGGACCGGCGTCCAGCCCGCGAGCGCGACCGTGACCAGGAGCCGACGGTCTCCGACGACGACATCCTGATCCCGGTCGCCGGCATCCTCGACATCCTCGACAACTACGCGTTCGTGCGGACCTCCGGCTACCTGCCGGGCCCCAACGACGTGTACGTCTCGCTGGCGATGACCCGTCGCTACGGGCTGCGCAAGGGTGACGCCGTCACCGGTGCCGTCCGCCAGCCGCGCGAGGGCGAGAAGCAGCAGAAGTTCAACGCGCTGGTGCGGGTCGACACCATCAACGGCGCCGACCCCGAGGTCGCCAAGCACCGCTCGGAGTTCGCCAAGCTCACTCCGCTGTACCCGCAGGACCGCCTCCGCCTGGAGACCGAGCCCGGCATCCTGGCGACCCGGATCATCGACCTCGTCGCCCCCATCGGCAAGGGTCAGCGTGGTCTGATCGTCTCGCCGCCGAAGGCCGGAAAGACGCTCATC
>DATCVR010000092.1:0-4935 GCA_036566745.1 Jiangellaceae bacterium
CGCCCGCCGCATCCGAGGCACCCGAGGCGGCCGGAGCCGCGTTGAGCGCGGCTGGCGCGAGCGAGCCCGCGCTGCTGCCCGCCGTCGGTGGCGCCGCGGCCGTCGTCCCGAAGGACAGCGCTGTGCAGTTCTGGGCTGGCCTGACCTCGGGCGATCCGCAGGCCCGCGCCCTCGACGTCGGCCTCGGCGACACCGGGCGGCTGTGGCTCGACGGCATGCGGCAGCCGATGCTCGACCACAGCACCGGCCAGGTCGGCGCGCCCGCGGCCTGGGCAGCCGGCCTCACCGGCGAGGGCGTCACGGTCGGCGTCCTCGACACCGGCATCGACGCGACCCACCCCGACCTCGCCGAGAGCGTCGTCGCGGCTCAGAACTTCACCGAGGAGGCCGACGGCGACCACGTCGGCCACGGCACCCACGTGGCGTCGATCATCGCCGGCACCGGCGCGGCCTCCGACGGCACCTACCGCGGCATGGCCGACGGCGCCCGGCTGGTCGACGGCAAGGTCTGCGTGGACGCCGGGTGCCCCGAGTCGGCCATCCTCGCCGGCATGGAGTGGGCGGCGGTCGACCAGGACGCCAAGGTCGTCAACATGAGCCTCGGCGGGCTCGACACCCCCGAGGTCGACCTCCTCGAATCCGCCGTGACGCGGCTGACCGAGGAGACGGGCGCGCTGTTCGTCATCGCGGCCGGCAACGAGGGGCCGTTCCCCGAGACCGTCGGCTCTCCGGCCAGCACCGATGTGGCGCTCGCCGTGGGCGCGGTCGACCGCGACGACGTCGTGGCGCCGTTCTCCAGCCGCGGCCCGCGGGTGGGCGACGCCGGCCTCAAGCCCGACATCACCGCGCCCGGAGCCGACATCGTCGCGGCGCGGGCCAGCGAGGGCTACATCGGCGAGCCGGTCGACGAGCACTACACCCACCTGGGGGGCACTTCGATGGCCACCCCCCACGTCGCGGGCGCGGCGGCGATCCTCGCGCAGAAGTACCCGGACTGGACGCCGGCCCAGCTCAAGGCCGCTCTCATGCAGGCAGCGGTGCCCAACGCCGACCACACCCTCGACGACCAGGGCGCCGGGCGCCTCGACATCGCGGCCACTCTCGAGCAGAGCGTGCTCGCCGAGCCGGCCAGCCTCAGCCTCGGCATCCAGCTGTGGCCCCATGACGACGACGAGCCCGTCGTGAAGTCGCTCACCTACACGAACCTCGGCACCGATGCGGTCACCCTCGACCTCTCCGTCGAGGCGGCCGGTCCCGGCGACGACGCCGTCCCGGACGGGATGTTCACCGTGGGCGACGCCACCCTCGAGGTCCCCGCCGGCGGCACGGCTGCCACCACCCTGACCGCTGACACCTCGCTCGGCGGTGCCGACGGCCGTTACACCGGCCGCGTCGTGGCGACCTCGGGCGAGTCCAGCATCGGCACCACGTTCGCCGTCGAGCAGGAGGTCGAGAGCTACGAGGTCACCCTCGAACACGTCGACCGCAACGGCGACGACACATTGCTCTACAGCACCTCGATCCAGGGCCACGACCAGGACGCGTTGTTCTACGCCGAAGGCGGCCTCGAGGGCAGCAACTCCGTCTCGGTGCGCCTCCCGAAGGCCCGCTACGCAGTCTTCAGCTACCTCAACACCCCAATCGGCGACGAACTGCTCGACGAGACGGTGCTGGCCCAGCCGGTGCTGGAGGTCACCGGAGACACGACCGTGTCGCTCGACGCCCGGGAGGCCGAGCCGGTATCCGTCACGGTCCCGCGCGCGACGGCTCAGCTCCAGTTCGTCGACGTGGGATACGACCTCCAGCTGGACGGCGATGCTCCGGTGTTCAGCGGGGGCTTCTTCGGGGACAGCTTCGAGGACCACTACATCGGCCACCTCGGACCCGAGCTCACCGCCGAACAGCTCGAGGGCCGCGTCTCCGCCTTCTGGAGGTCGCCGGGATCCTCGGGTGCGCCGGGGCTGGTCCCGTACCAGTACGCCATCGCGTTCTTCGAGCCCGGCACGGTGCCCACGGGATTCCAGCGCGACGTCAAGGCGAGCGAGCTGGCCACTGTCCGGTACGACATCGCCAGCGAGGGCGTACAGCAGGAAGCGTGGGGCAACATCGTCGCCAGCGGCCCGGGTGGGCGAGGCCTCGCCTACGGTCCGCTGCCCACCGTGCGGCTGCCGGGATCGGTGATCTCCTATGTCACCACCGACGGCGCACTCTGGAGCGGCGAGGTGTCCCAGCAGCCCAACGATCGGGTGCTGTGGTCCGAGGCGCGCGCCTACGAGGCGGGTCAGACCTACCGCGAGCCGTGGAACCGCGCGGTCTTCGGCCCCGGCCTGCCGCCGGTCGAGCGGCTCACCACCACGCCTCCGGTGTGGCGGCTCGGCGACCTGATCCACGTCAACGTGCCGCTGCACTCCGATGGGCTGGGGCACGGCGGGTTCACCGATCACGGCACCGTCCGCACTGCCCTGTACGCGGACGATGAGCTGGTCGGCGAGACCGAGCACGCCGGATTCGGCGACTTCGAGGTGCCGGAGGACGCAGCCGACTACCGGCTCGAGGCCTCGATCCGCCGCGACCCTGAGGCGTCGAGGCTGTCCACCGACGTCAGCGCGGTCTGGACGTTCGGCTCCGAGCACGTCGAGGGCGACACACCCGAGGCGCTACCCATGTCGGTGGTGCGGTTCGCGCCGCCGGTCGACTCGCGCAACCGGGTCCCCGCCCGGTCGGTGCTCACGGTGCCGGTGGCCATCCAGTCACAGGTCGGCACTCCTGCCCTCGTCACCAAGGGCCTGACGATCGAGGCCTCCACCAACGACGGCCGCACCTGGCGAAAGGTGCAGGTCATCAGGGGTGCAGGCGGTACCTGGCGGGCGCTGGTGCCGCAGCAGGCCGGGTCGGCGTTCGTGTCCGTGCGGGCCACGGCCACTGACGTCGACGGGAACGCCGTCACGCAGACGATCATCCGGGCGTGGGAGATCGCGCCGAGCTGATCCCTGCTGTTCGCGCTGCGCACCCTGCCCTCTGGCGGGGTGCGCAGCGGGACGGCATGCCGCAATGCGGACACATATACCGCATCGTGAGACGTTCACCGCGCCGCCTTGACGCCTCCCGTTGCCGTGGGAGAACGTGCTCTCGTGCGTCACAGCATTCTCGTACTCGAATAGCGCGTCGGCAGTCTCCACCAGCCGCCGCGCTACCCCTCGTGAGCCCACATGGGCCGAGGGGTTTTTTGTTGCGACGAGACCGATCAGACCACATGACCGCGACGAGCCGAAGGACGAAGAGGCCGGACATGGTGCATCGACACACCGACCACGACGACGCGACGATGACGGGCGCGGCGAGCCTCATCCGCTCGCTCGAGGCGGCGGGCGTCGACACCGTATTCGGCATTCCGGGCGGCGCGATCCTTCCGGCCTACGACCCGATGTTCGACTCCACCCAGATCCGCCACATCCTGGTCCGCCACGAGCAGGGCGCCGGACACGCGGCCGAGGGATACGCCCTGGCCACGGGCAAGGTCGGGGTCTGTATGGCGACGTCGGGGCCTGGCGCCACCAACCTCGTCACACCCATCGCCGATGCCCACATGGACTCCGTGCCCATGGTCGCCGTCACCGGCCAGGTGGCCAGCGCGGCCATCGGGACCGACGCCTTCCAAGAGGCCGACATCAGCGGCATCACGATGCCGATCACCAAGCACAATTACCTGGTCACCGACCCGGCCGACATCCCGCGCACCATCGCCGAGGCGTTCCACATCGCCTCGACCGGACGGCCCGGCCCGGTCCTCGTCGACGTCGCCAAGGACGCGATGCAGGCGATGACCCGATTCGAATGGCCCACCGAGATCGACCTGCCGGGCTACCGGCCCACCACGCGCCCCCACGCCAAGCAGGTGCGTGAGGCCGCGCGGCTCATGGTCGAGGCGAAGCGGCCGGTGCTGTACGTGGGCGGGGGAGTGCTGCGGGCCCGGGCGTGGGTTGAGCTTCGCCGTCTCGCCGAGCTGACCGGCATGCCGGTCGTCACCACCTTGACCGCACGCGGCGCCTTCCCCGACAGCCACCCGCAGCACCTCGGGATGCCCGGGATGCACGGCACGGTGGCCGCGGTCACGGCACTGCAGAAGTCCGATCTGCTCATCGCCCTGGGTGCGCGCTTCGACGACCGTGTCACCGGCAAGCTCTCCTCGTTCGCGCCGGACGCCGCGGTGATCCACGCCGACATCGACCCGGCCGAGATCTCCAAGAACCGGGTCGCCGACGTGCCGATCGTCGGCGACTGCAAGGAGGTCATCGCCGACCTGATCGCCGCGGTCGAGGCCGAGCACGCCGCGGGCCGGCGCGGCGACTACGCCGGGTGGTGGAGCCAGCTCGACCAGTGGCTCGAGCGCTACCCGCTGGGCTTCGACACTCCCGACGGTGGCGAGCTGGCTCCCCAGCACGTCATCCAGCGGCTAGGCCAGATCGCCGGACCGGATGCCGTGTACGTCTCGGGCGTCGGTCAGCACCAGATGTGGGCGTCGCAGTTCATCTCCTACGAGAACCCCTCGACCTGGCTGAACTCCGGCGGGCTCGGCACGATGGGCTTCGCCGTTCCGGCGGCCATGGGGGCGAAGGTCGGCCGCCCCGACGCCACCGTGTGGGCCATCGACGGCGACGGCTGCTTCCAGATGACCAACCAGGAGCTCGCCACCTGCGCCGTTGAGGGCGTGCCGATCAAGGTCGCGATCATCAACAACGGTAACCTCGGCATGATCCGCCAATGGCAGACGCTCTTCTACGACCAGCGCTACTCCAACACCGACCTCCAGACGTCACGCCGGATCCCCGACTTCGTCAAACTGGCGGAGGCCTATGGTTGTGTCGGGCTGCGGTGCGAGCGACCGGAAGACGTCGACGCGACCATCAAGAAGGCCATGGAGATCAACGACGTGCC
>DATCVR010000093.1:0-2129 GCA_036566745.1 Jiangellaceae bacterium
TTCGTCATCGAGACCGAGCACGTGGACCTGGTGTGCATCGACACCGGCATCGACGGGACCATCGACGGAGCGCAGCTCGACTGGCTGAGCTCGCTGAGCGGCGAGAAGCCGAAGATCCTGATGACCGGCAAGCCGCTGCTCGTCAACGGTGAGCGCCGGAAGGGTGCGGTGGTCGGGCGACCCGGCGAGACCGTCTACGACGTCGTGGCCGAGAAGAAGCACCGCTACGTCGCGACGGTGGGAGGCGACACCCACAACTTCCAGCTGTACGACCCGACGACGCCGGACAGCTCACGCGACGGCCTGTGGCACATCGTCAGTGGTGGTGGCGGCGCGTACACCCACGCCACCCATCCCATCCGGACGGCCACCTCGGACGCGCGCACCGACCTGCGGTTTCGGCCGACCAAGCTCTTCCCGCGGTCTGCCGAGTCCCTGTCGTACTTCGCCCAGCAGCTGGTCCCCAGCATCTGGCGGCTGCTGCTGACCGTCGTGATGTTCGGCGGGGGAGTGGTCCTGGGCCGGTGGCTCGCCGAGACCGGGTGGAGCCGTCAGCTCCAGCTCGGGGACCAGCTCGTTCGAGTCGGTCCCGGGGGTGCGGCCATCGCCGCGATGATCGTGCTGATGCTGCTACACCTGATGCCGCAACGTCCCGGACGCAGTCGCTTCGTACCCCGCCTGCTCCTGCGTCTCGAAGCGCTGGTCGTGGGGGTGATGGCGACGCTCTTCCTGCACCACTATCTGCCTGATGCGGCCGGAGCGCTGCTGGTGCTTTTCGGGGCGAGCACCCTGTGGATCTGCCTCAACGCCTGGTGCGTTCGCTGGTCGAGGTGGTGGAGCCCCGTCGAGCGGGTGCCTGGTTGGCATCACGTCGCGTTCGCGTGCGTGCTGGCGGCTCTCGTGGTCCTGGCTCTGTTGCCGATGGGCTTGGGCGCGGGAGGCTCGGACGACGGACGTACGGTTTCCTGGGTCCTCGTCGTCGCGGTCGGCATCTACGCCGTCCTGGCGATCGTCGGGTGGCGGAAACGGATCGTCACCACCGTGAACGGCGTGAGGGCCGCGCGCTGGCTCGAGCGTTCGGTCGTGTGGGCCGTGCTCGCGCAGACAGCCGTCGTGACGGGCGAGATGTTGCGCGTGATGAGCGGCGAGGGCCTGACCGTGCTGTTCCTCAGTGGCCTGCTCGGACTCGTGCCGTTGGCGGTGATCGCGGTGGTGGTGCTCGCGGCCGTTCTGGCCCCGGACCTCTTCACCCGCCGCCTGCACGATGAGCCGGTACGCCGGGCGCGGGCGTGGCTCCGCTGGCGGCGTTGGCTGGTTCAGCCCCTCGTGTTCCTGGCGCCGCCCGTGACGCTGGCGCTCTGGTGGTGGATCGCCGACGCCGTCGACTCCGAATGGATGCGGGCCGCCTTCGCCCTGCCAACGCTCATCGTGGTGACCGCGATCGGCATGCTGGTCGTCGACTGGGTGCGACGGGAGCTCGAGCGCCTGTACATGCCGCTGTTGATCGTCGCCGTCCTCGTCCTCGGGGTGCTCCTGCTGGGGGCGGCGGTGCCGAGCCTGCTCGACGCACCGGGCTTCTCGGCGCCCGGCCAGGTTGCGAACGAGCTCAGGACGTGGTGGCCGGCCGTGGCGGTCGGCGCGGCCTTCTTCACTGTCATCGCGATCGGCGCCGCCGTCTTCCTCGCCCATCTGGTGTTCCTCGGCGCGTACTCGCTGATCGCGGACCCCAAGGCGTGGGTGAGTCCCCGCTACCGCCAGGGCGCCGCGATGCACTACGACTTCATCAGCGAGGCGGCCGCGACGGCCATCATCGACGCCGAGCAGGAGGTCGGCCAAGCTGCCCAGGTCGAGGGCGTCGATCGGCGGACCAGACGCCGGGCGCAGATCGCCTTCCCCGGCCTGAACCCGCCGTTCGGGCCGATCCAGAAGTTCGTCTCCGAGATCTACTCACTCGACGAGCCGCCGTTCTTCAAGCATTTCCTCGAGTTCGAGACCTCACCCACCGAGGCCGTGGTGAAGATCCACCGCGTCCGTGGCGACCAGCCGGTTGAGATCGAAGAGGTGGCCAGGATCAATCTTGCGGATGCGCCCCCGCAGGAGACTGATCGCTCCCTGCCGCGAGAGACGCG
>DATCVR010000094.1:0-4625 GCA_036566745.1 Jiangellaceae bacterium
ACCGACGTCGAGATCCTCGGCCTCCCCACCGGCGCGCCGTGGATCAAGACGTCCGAGGCCGTCGACTTCCTCCGTGCCTTGCGACCGCGCGTGGCCGTGCCGATCCACGAGGCGATCCTGGCCCGGCCGGCCATGTACTACGCACTCTTCGAGCGCCTCAAGCCGCAGGCCACCGAGCTGGCGATCATCGAGCCCGGCGAGTCCCGCGAATTCTGAGCGCCGCCCGGCTCGCCCCATTCCCCCCGGCACGCGACAATGGGTCGATGACCGACGGCCGATCCGACGCGCCGCGCCGCCCGCTCCTGCGCGGCGGTGTCCCTGACCTGCCCGGCGACCCCGACCCGGCCGATCGCATCACCATCGCCCACGCCACCGCCGCGGCCGTCCTCCAGGTCGCCCGGCGCGCCGACGCCGAGCCGGGCACCACCCAGCGCCTGATCGATCTCGCCGAGCGCGTCGGCCTCGACGAGATGGCCGAGCTGTGGCGCGAGGCCGGCTCCGACACCCTTCCTGGCACGCTGTGGTCGCTGTACCTCCTGCGCAGCTGGGTGCGGCGCAACGGCGAGGAGGCGGCTCGGCTCTTCGCCGCGGGCCGTCGGGTGGCCGAGGTGTCCACAGCTGTCGCGGGCGTCGCCGAGCCGCCGGGGCCGCGCGAGGTCGCCGCCCTCGGCGACGCGATCCTCACCAGTGCGTTCGACGGCGACTTCGGCGTTGCTCTCGAGCGGGCCGCCGCGTTCTGCCGGGTCGTCGCGGCCGGACGGGCCCACGTGGCCGACGACGCCCCCGACGACGAAGGCGACCGCCAGACCCGCCTGGCCCGCGGCAACCTCAAGATGGCCGACGCCCTCGACCACGCCGCCGCGCTGTGGCGCAAGGGTCAGCTGATCTGACGCTCCGCGGCTGATCGCTGGCTGGACAACGTGAGGGAACATCCGCGGAGATCGGGTAGTTTCTACAACTGGTGACAGCCCGTGAGGGTTCTCACCGGACGTCGGGCCGCGGTAACCCCGGGTCCCATTATTTGCCGCCACGAGCGGCCGTTGCGCCGAGAGGCGTTCCCGGCCCGACGTCCGTACGACCCCTCATTCCCAGCCCAGCTCGTGCAGGCGCGCGTCGTCGATGCCGAAGTGATGGGCGATCTCGTGCACCACCGTCACCAACACCTCTTCCACGGCGTCCTCGTGCGTCTCGCAGATGCGCAGGATGGGCAGCCGGAAGAGCCGGATGGTGTCGGGAAGCACGCCTGAGTACCACTCGTCACGCTCGGTGAGCGGCGTCCCCTCGTACAGGCCGAGGACGTCGCCCGCGTCGGCCGGTGGCTCGTCCTCGACGAGGACCACGACGTTGTCCATGGTGCCGGCGAGCTCCGGGGGGATCTGGTCCAGCGCCTCGGCCACCAGCTCCTCGAACTCTTCCTCGCTCAGTTCCAGCACGGTGACCAGTCTCACCCGTGGCCCCGTCGGCACCCACGACGGGGCCGGGTGTGTTACCAACGACGGGTGGAGGCGATCACGACAGTCGACGATTCCACGTCCGCCCATGCCCGCGGCTGGCGCGCGCGGCTCCGGCGGATTCTCGCCGTCCACCCGTGGCTGCGCCGGCACTGGAGGGCGCTGGCGACCGTCCTGATCGCCCTGGCCGGGGCCTGGCTGGCTCTCGTCGCCGCCGGCACCACCCAGGGCTTCGTCGGGCCACTCGCCGTCGACGCGAGCGTGCGGCCGTCGGTCAACGGCGAGTCGATCATCGAGGTCGACCCGATCGGCACGCTCGTGCTCGACACCCACCGCGGTCCGATCGCGCTGCATGTGGCGGTGCGTTCGGTCGACGTCGACGGGGTGCGCGAGCTCGTGGACGACCCCTCCTCGCTCACCACCATCGACGACCAGATCGTCGGCGACCTCCGCGGGGTCCTGATCGAGGCTGCTGTCCGGGCCGCCGCGCTGGCCGTCATCGGCGCGGCGCTCGCGAGCGGGCTGCTGATGCGCTCGGTGCGATACGCCCTGCTCGGCGCGGCAACGGCCGTCGTGGCGGTGGTCGCGACCTATGGCACGGCCGCGGCCACGTTCAACCAGGAGGCCGTACGCGAGCCGTCGTACACCGGTCTGCTCCAGACGGCACCACAGCTCGTGGGCAGCGCCGAGGACATCGCCTCCAACTTCGACGCCTACGCCGACCAGCTGGCCAGCATCGTCACGAACGTCGGCGCCCTCTACGACACCACGCTGTCCCTGCCCACGTTCCAGCCCGACGACGACACGATCCGCCTCCTCCACGTCTCCGACCTCCACCTGAACCCCGCCGCGTGGGAGGTGATCGATGCCGTGGCCGATCAGTACGACGTCGACGTGATCGTCGACTCCGGCGACATCGCCGACCACGGCACGCCGATCGAGAGCGGCTACGTCCAGCCGATCGGCGCGCTCGAGCGGCCCTATGTGTACGTCCGCGGCAACCACGACTCGGTGGCGACCGAGGCAGCCGTGGCCGCGCAGCCCAACGCGATCGTGCTGAACGGCGAGCCGGTCGAGGTGGCCGGGTTGCGCTTCATCGGCGCCCCGGACCCACGCTTCACCCCTGACCAGAGCACCCGAGGCACCGCGAACGAAGACATCCTGCGCGGCACCGAGGAACTCGCCGCGGAGGCGTCCGACCTCGACCCTCCCGCCGACGTCATCGTCTACCACGACCCCACCCACGCCGAGATCTTCGACGGCGCGGCCCCCCTGGTCCTGGCCGGGCACGCGCACCGGCGCACCACCTACGTGCTGGACGACGGCACGCGGGTCATGGTCCAGGGCTCCACGGGCGGGGCCGGCCTGCGGGCGCTGGAGAAGGAGGAGCCGACGCCGGTCACGCTCTCCGTCCTGTACTTCGACCCCGAGTCCACGGAGCTGGTCGCCTGGGACGACCTCACCCTCGGCGGGCTCGGACTGACCAGCGCGCAGATCGAACGGCACCAAACCGACGAGGACGACGGCACCGCAAAACGCTCCACGGACCCCTCGCCAACTCCCGGTTTGGAGAACTGAGCCCCGGAGCCATATGCTTTGGCTCGTCCCCGACGGCGACGAGCCAAGGGCGAGCCGTGCGCGGTCTGGTCCCCATCGTCTAGCGGCCTAGGACTCCGCCCTTTCAAGGCGGCAACGCGGGTTCGAATCCCGTTGGGGATGCGTTACCCCTGCTCCGGCAGGTGCACTACAGCACGACACGCAAGGTCCTGTGGAGCAGTTCGGAGTGCTCGCCGCCCTGTCAAGGCGGAGGTCGCGGGTTCAAGTCCCGTCAGGACCGCCAGCAAGACCAGCAGGTCAGGTGCTCGTCGCCTGGCCTGTTTGTGTTTTCAGCCCCAGATCTCGGCATCCTCGCCCCACCCGATGCGAGCTCGTCGACGTCGGAGGCCAGTGATCGTGCCTCCCGGCCTCCGTCGTTCGCGTTCGTGTTCGTGTTCGCAGCTTCGGCCACGTCGCCGCCCGGTCACCGGTCTCATGCGATCTGGGGGATGCGCCGTCGTGGCCGGTCCGGGCTGAATGAAGCGACATGTTGACCGAAAGGGGAGCACCATGGCTGAGTCGACTGATGAGACCCCGGTCCTCGACCTGCTCGCGAGCATGACGGCCGATTCGCTCGACGCCTCGTCCCTCGATCCGGACACGCTCATGCTGGCTCGCATCGCCGCACTCGTTGCGGTCGATGCCCCGGCGATCTCATATGTGTGGAACCTCGAAGCGGCGAGCGTTGCCGCGGTCGACGCCGAGCGGATCCGCGGTGTCCTGGCCGCGATCGCTCCGATCGTGGGCACACCGCGCGTGGTGTCCGCGCTGGGGAAGATCGTCGAGGCGCTCGAGGTCGAGATCGAGATCGCCGAGTTCGACGAGCAGAACGTCCAGTAATCGTTCCGGCCGCGGCGGCTCGTGGCCGGCGTGTGCCGGCGACCAGGGCCTCGCGCACGTCGTTCGCCAGCCGTCCCATCGGCGTGGCCGGCTCCGCCCTGCCGCTCGGCGCGCCCAGCTGAAGGGGGCCCGTGATGGACCATCCGGTGACGCACGATGGGGCCGACACCCACGGTGAACAGGTGGATGGACGTCATCCGACGCGGAGCGCTGGCGGCGGACGTGCGGGCTGGGTCCCGAAGCTCGGCATGTGGGCGTGGAGTTTCATCGGGTTCGTGGTGGCGACGGCCATGGTGGTCAGCGCGCTCGGCGCGGTCAGCGAGATCGTGCTGCCGTTGACGTTCGCGGCCGTGCTGGCCGTCATCTTCAGACCTTTCGTCGGAATCCTCGAACGCCACAACGTCAAGCCCACACTCGCTGCCGGCCTGGTGGTCCTCGGTCTGCTCGCTGTGATGACCGGCGTCGTGGTCGCGACCGTCCGGGGCGTGGTCGACCAGGCGGATCAGATCGGCGACTCGGTCGACGCGGCACAAGGGACCCTGGTCGATGAGCTGGCCGTGGATCAGGAGGCGCTGGAGGAGGCCCGGGCGGCGACCGAGGACCTGAACCCGACCATCACCGGTGGCTTCCTCACCGAGCTCGTATCCGGCATCGACAAGCTGATCGGCCTGGCCAGTGGTCTCATTCTCGGCTCGCTGATCATGTACTACCTGCTCAAGGACGGCACCCGGCTCCGGC
>DATCVR010000095.1:0-7662 GCA_036566745.1 Jiangellaceae bacterium
GGCCGTGCCGGTGAGCGACACGCTGCGCCATCGCAGTCCCACGGTGCGCTCGTCGAGCGTGACCGAGGGCTCGCCCGGGGACCCGTCGGCCGCGGGCGGCTCGACCGGCGACCCGTCGGCTGCGGGCGGCACCGGCGTCGACGGTCCGGCCCGCAGTGTGCGCCGGACTCCGTCGACGTCGACGACCACCTCCGCGAGAGCAGGCAGCGTGAGCAGGAGCGCCTCGTCGACGGCGGCCAGGAGGTCACGCGCCAGGGCGTGCGCCGCGCCGTCGCGCAGCGGGAGGAGGACCGCGGTGTCGTAGCCCTCGGGCGGCTCACCCGAGGCGGGGTACGGAAGCCGCAACACAGGCACGGCCGTCCCCCGGCGCGCCAGCTCGGACTCGAGCTCGGGCACGCCGGCCGCCAGCTCCCGCGCTTGCACGCGCGACCACCGCACGCCACCGGCGCGCGAGAGCACGACCGGCTCGTCGGTGACGGCGAGGACCGACGCGAAGCCGACGCCGAAGCGACCCACCGTGGCGAGCTCGTCACGCTTGGCCGAGGCCCGCAGGGTCGACAACCCCTCCACCCCGGCCGCGTCCAGTTCCGCACCGGTATTGGCGGCGGTGAGCGTCAGCCCCTCCAGGCGCAGGAGAAGGCGGCCCTGACCGTCGTGACGCGCGGCGGCGTCGGCGGCGTTCTGGGCGAGCTCGACGACGACGCGGTCACGGTAGGCGCCGCGGGCCAGCTCTTCCTCGGCGTTGGCGTCCTCCCGGAACCGGGCCGGCGACGCGGCCCAGGCGTCGAGGACGCGGCGACGGATGGCCGAGGTGGCGAAGATGTCCACGGTGGCCCGCGGCTTCAGGCTCGGTCGGAGTCCAGCGGGACCAGCTCGTAGGAGAGGGTGTCGACCACCGGCTCGGGGGTGTCGGCGGACGGCGGTGGCAGCCGGACGTCGCTGTGGCCGCCGCACCCGTGATCGTGGCTGACGACCTTGCCGTCGAAGGGCGTGCGCTCGTTGGTGCACACGGCGAACCCCCGGCCCAGCGAGCCGACGAGGGCGACGGAGAACCCGCAGCTTCCGCAGTGGCCCGGGGCGGCCTTGGCGATCTCGGTGTCCGGGCCGGAGTCGCCGTCATGCCACCGCTGGGCGGCGTCGTCGCGACCCTCGCGGGAGAGCACCCACTGGCGGCCGAGACCGAGCTCGTCGACGACCTCGCGGGTGCCTTCGTCGTCGACCGAGGTGTACCCGGGCTCGAGGCGATAGTCGTCGGCGGCTACGGGCAGGAGGTCGCCCGGGCCGAGGTCCTCGGGCTTGACCCGCTCGTCCCACGGCACCCACGCCGGGGCCAGCACCGCCGCGGCACCCGGGATGAGGACGCATTCGTCGACGGTGACGACCTTGCTGCGCGAGGCGCGGGCGACCGTGACCGCCCACCGCCAGCCGACATAGCCGGGCAGCAGGCAGGAGAAGTAGTGGGTGAGGACGCGTTCGCCCTCGGCGTCGTAGCCGAGGGAATCGCCGACAGCCGCGGCACCGCCGGTCTCGATCGCGCTCGCACGGGCGGCGTCGACGGCGGCCACCAGGGCGGCATCGGCCTTGGGAGCTCGGGAACGGATCGGTGTGGTGCTCACGAGGGTCGATTCTCGCAAACTCCTGGCCGTAGGGACAACGAGGCACCTCTGATGCCGACGAGGCATGCGGTTTGATGGAGGGCGTGTCCGACACGCCGCTGCCACCTGGGGGGTCCGCCGACGCCGGCGAGCCCGGGACGGCGCGGCCCCACGACACTCCGCCACCCACCGGCACCGACCGGGTACGCAGGGCCGCCGGAGCCTCTGCCCGGGCCGCCCGCACGTCGGCTCGGGTGTCCGCGCGGGCCGCCAAGGCGGCGGCCTCCGGGACGTCGAAGGCCGCCCGGGCGGGGGCGAGCAAGCTCCACCGCGCGGCCGAGGCGGAAGGCGCGGGGCAGTCCGGGTTGTCGCGGCTGATCGAGCTCAACGCGGCCAGCGCGTTCGCCGACGCGCTGGTCGCGGTCGCGCTGGCGGGCTCGCTCTTCTTCACTGTGCCCACCGCCGAGGCGCGTGGCAACGTTGCTCTCTACCTGGCTCTGACGATGGCCCCGTTCGCGCTGGTCGCGCCGGTGATCGGGCCGTTCCTCGACCGCGTCCGGCACGGCCGGCGCTGGGCGATCGGTGTCACGGCGGCCGCACGGGGATTCCTCGCATGGGTGGCTGCCGACGCCATTCTCGACACCGACGTGTGGCTCTTCCCGGCGGCCCTGGGGGTGCTGGTCGGGCAGAAGGCCTACGCGGTCACCCGGGCCGCGGCGGTGCCTCGAGTGTTGCCCGACGGCGTCGAGCTGGTCACCGCGAACTCGCGGCTTCAGCTGGCCGCGACGCTGGGGACGGCCGTCGGGGCGCCGCTGGGCATCGCGCTCACCGCGATCGGGCCCGACTGGCCGCTCCGGGTGGCCTTCCTCGCGTACGTCGGCGCGACGGTCCTGGCGATCCGGCTGCCGGCCCGGGTCGACTCCGCGGTGGGCGAAGCGGGTGCGTCGTTGCGCGAGGGCCGTGGGAAGCAGGGGCCGCGGTTCCGGGTGGGCGGGACGGTGGTGCGGGCGTTGCGGGCCAACGCGGCGCTGCGGGGGTTCTCCGGGTTCCTCACCATGTTCCTGGCGTTCGTACTGCGCGAGGAACCAGTGGCTGGGCTGTCCGGGTTCGTCCTGCTCGGCATCGTTGCCGCGGCAGCGTGGCTGGGCAGCACGGTGGGTACGGCCGTCGGCGCCATCCTGCGTTCGCGTACGCCCGACCGCACGGTTCTGGCGCTGCTGTGCGTCGCTGCCGCGGTCGCTGCCGTCGCGGCGCTGTGGTGGAGCCTGCTGACGGTGATCCTCGTGGCGCTCGTCGCGGGATTCGGCCAGCAGCTCGGCCGGCTCTCCCTCGACGCGATCGTCCAGCGTGACGTGCCCGAACAGGTGACGTCCAACGCGTTCGCCCGCTCGGAGACGCTCCTGCAGCTGGCGTGGGTCGTGGGCGGCGCGATCGGCATCGTGTTGCCGCTGATCCCGGCGCTCGGCATGAGCCTGGCCGTCGTCGCCCTGATCGGCGCGCTGGTGGCGGCCCTGCGCGCCGGCCGTCCGCTGGCCTCCGACCCTCCGCCCCGCCCGCGTCCTACTCGCCCGGCGACCTCGGAATGATCACGTTCAGCAGGAGTTCGGGTGGTCCACTAGGCCTGCAAGCCTCGTGAAGCAGGGAATCACCTGCTGAACGTGATCATTCCGAGCCAGGGCCGAGCCCGGGCTGAGGGCGGAGGGTCAGAGCTCGAGGTCGTCGGCCACGGCGCGCAGCACGGTGGCGACCTGGCGCGCAGCCTTGCCGTCGGGGTGGCGGCCGCGGTGGTAGGTGTTGGACAACCCATCGAGGAGCTTGATCAGGTCTTCGACGATCGTCGCCATGTCGTCGGGCTTCTTGCGCGCCGCCGCCGACTGGGCCGCCGACACCGACGGCAGCGGATCGAGCACCCGCACCGACAGAGCCTGCTCGCCGCGCTTGCCCTCGGCCACGCCGAACTCGACCCGCTGTCCCGGCTTGAGCGCCGCGACGCCCGTGGGCAACGCAGAGGAGTGGACGAAGACGTCGCCGCCGTCATCCTTCGAAAGGAAGCCGAAGCCCTTTTCCGTGTCGTACCACTTGACCTTGCCGGTAGGCACGCCAACCTCGTTCGTCGTCGGGATGTCGGTGACGCGCCACGGCACGCGGGCGTCGGGTCCCGGGTCCGGGACGTCTCCAGCCTACGGCCGCGCGCAAGGGAAATCCGGCACGGGTGGGGCGCACCACACCGCGCCAGGCCTCCGTGGAGCCTGCGGCTCAGCTCGTGTAGGTCGTGAGGGTCCGCCGGATCCGGGCGCCCTGGTACCGATCGCCGGCCACCGTCCGCAGCACCGCCTGGAGCTCCGGGCTGTAGTCCGCCGGGTCGTCCGAGGGAAGGAACGCCCCCGGTTCCAGACGCATCAGGTGCGTGAACGCGTCACCCCGGTCGCTCCGGGCCCGCAGCCGCCTCAGCGCAGGCTGCCGGCGCTCGGAGTCGTCGACCGAGACCAGCGACAGCTCCAGGCGGGGCCGGGCGGTGGTCCGCATCCGGCGCCCGGCGATCAGCGAGGCCAGGCTGGTCACGGGCCGCACCGATGTGAGGACGGTGATCCGCACCGCTCGAACCTCCGACCAGGGCAGATCGAACCTCGTCGACATCGACGAGTGGTGCAGCCCCGAGCGGTCGACCACGAACCGGCGCCGCAGGATGATCGGGATCTGGACGACGGCAAACACCCCGATCAGCGCGAATCCGGCCGCGATGACCTCGGCGATCGTCGCCACGACCCCGAGGTCCTCGGGCGCCGCCACGAGGTTTCCCTCGGCTCGCGCGTCGTGGAGCCACCACGCCAGGGCGAGCATGCCCACCCCGAGCACACAGGCGGCGATCACGGGGCGCCGCCGGGAGAAGACGTACGTGTCCGAGCTCGGGAGGTGCGGGACAGGAGGGCCGACCATGTCGCACATCATGCCGCCTGGCGCCACGCCCCACGCCACGTCCGCGCCACGCCCGCGCCACGCCTCGGTGCCCGCGAAAACCATGCGGACTCCCCGTGCAGGTGCCGTACCGTCATGGCTCATGGTCGACGCCCCAACCCAGGCACGCGCCGCGCTGCCGACCGTCCGCGCCACCCGCTACGTCGAGCCCTTGCGTGAGGGCGGCTCGCTGCCCGGCCTGATGGAGGCCGACGATCTCGGCACGTACGTCGTGAAGTTCCGCGGCGCCGGGCAGGGCACGGCCACGCTCGTGGCCGAGATCGTCGTGGGCGAGCTGGCGCGGCGGCTCGGCATCCGGGTGCCCGACCTCGTGCTCGTCGACCTCGACGACTCGATCGGGCGGCGCGAACCCGACCCCGAGATCCAGGCGCTCCTGCTGGCCAGCAGCGGTGTCAACCTCGGCATGGACTTCCTGCCGCGCGCCTTCGGCTACGATCCCCAGGCCCGCCACCCAGCCCGTGAGGACGCCGCGGCCGTGCTCTGGCTCGATGCGCTGACGGTCAACGTCGACCGCAGCTGGCGCAACCCCAACCTGCTCACCTGGCACGGGCAGCTGTGGGCCATCGACCACGGCGCCACGCTGCTGTTCCAGCACACCTGGCCCGAGCCGGCCACGTTCGCCGTCCGGGCCTACCCGATCGACGGCCACGTGCTCTCGCCGTTCGCCGACGGCCTGTCCGAGGCCGATGCACGGCTGGCGCCCCAGGTCACCACGGCCGCGCTGAGCGAGATCCTGGCGATGGTCCCCGACGACTGGCTGCCCGACGTGCCCGGAGCCGAGGGTCCCGACGCCGTGCGCGGACGCTTCGTCGAGTACCTGGCGACGCGGGCAGCCGCCTCCGATCGCTGGCTGCCGGTGGCCGCGTGATGGGCGATCCGGTGGTGTTCGAGTACACGGTGGTGCGGGTGGTTCCCCGCGTCGAGCGCGGCGAGTTCGTCAACGCCGGCGTGATCCTCTACTGCCAGGACCGGCGCTTCCTCGAGGCCAGGATCGACCTCGACGCCGATCGGCTCAGGGCCGTCGATCCGGGCGCCGACGTCGAGGCGATCACGTCTGCGCTCGAGGGCTTCGTCGCGCCGTGTGCGGGAGCCGGCCCGGCCGGGGCGACGAGCCTCGGCGAGCGGTTCCGCTGGCTGGCCGCCCCACGCAGCACGATCGTGCAGACCGGACCTGCCCACGCGGGGCTCACCACCGATCCGGCCGCCGAGCTCGAGCGCCTGCTCGACCGCCTGGTCCGCTGACCGACAGCGGCGTCACGGGCCGACCGCGGCGTCACTGGCCGACGCGGGGCCTCGCGATCGTCGCCGCGGCCGCCGCCAGGTGGTCGTCGAACCAGTACCGGAAGTCGAGGAGGTCGGCGAGCACGACGTCGGCTCCGGCCTCACGCAGGGCGACATCGTCATGGCCGCCGGTGGTGACGCCGATGGCGAAGGCTCCCGCCGAGCGCGCCCCGACCATGTCGTTGGGATGGTCGCCGACGTGGGCCTGGGCCCCGATCTCGCGCAGCGCGTCGCCCTTGCCCTCGCCGAATCGATCGCCCACGACGTCGTCGACCTCCAGCTTCACGTGGTCGAGGACCGCGCGCACGGCTGACTCGACCTTGGCGCTGACGATCACCGCCCGCCCGCCCCGCCGCCGCACGGCGTCGACTGCCTCGGCCGCACCAGGCATCAGGCTCGTCGCGGGCGCGCCGACAGAGGGGAAGTACTCGCGGTAGAGGCGAACCGCCTCGTCGACGGCTTGTGGCCGGACGAACCGGCGCATCGTCTCCTCGAGCGGAAGGCCGATCAGCGGCCGCAGCTCGTCGGGGTCGACGATGGCGCCGACGCCCTTCGTGGCTCGTGCAAAAGTCGCGGCAATTCCATCCGCGGAGTCGACAAGTGTCAGATCCAGGTCAAAGCCCACCACAATGCTCACGTTCGATCACCCTACGCGCCGACCATTACGCGCTCGTTTCCGTCCACGACCTGACCCACGTCGCTCGCCGGCTCCGCGTCCGGTCGCTGTCGGACCGTGTAGAGCAGGTACCACATCAGCATCAGGGCGGAGCTGATCACGTAGAACGTGTGCAGCAGCCAGACCGGGCCCGGCGGCAGGCTGAAGACGTAGACGGAGTGCACGACGTTGCCCACGTTGCTCAGCACGATGTTGCTCGCGCTGTACGACGTGAGGTCCTTCGTCCGGCCGGCCTTCACCAGCATCGGCAGCGCACTGAGAGCGAAGACCATGGTCGAGACCAGCCCGGCCACCACCGGGAGGTTCATGTCGACGACCTCCCACTCGCGCCGGCCGCCTGCCTGCGTCCGGGGGCGTGCGCGTCGAGGTGGTCGACAACCCGCTGGGCGTCTCGCCCGGCGCCTCCGACCAGCATCGAGCTGAACGAGTGCAGGAACGGCAACCCGACGAAGTACAGGCCCGGTTGCGACTCGACGGCTCCCCCGACCTGGTCCGGGTAGCCGTCCGCGCCGAGGATCGGCAGGTGGATCCAGCTGTAGTCGGGCCGGAAACCGGTGGACCAGATCACGTTCGCGACGTCGAGCACGCGCCCGTCGTCGAGCACCGGCAGCCCGTCCTGGGAGCCCACCGTCCGCGAGGCGACGTGTTCTACCCCTGCGGAGCGGAGGTCTGCCGACCTGATCCTGATCAGCGGCCCGCCGTGCGAGCGGACCTCCGGGCGCATCTTGCGCCCGATGGGGGTGCCGACGGTGAGAACGCGAGTGGCGGCAAACCACATCACCCGCATGACGACCCGCGCCGGCCGGCCCTCGATCCGGAACGGGATCTCGCCACGGATCGGGCCCGAGAGCACGGTGGGGTGGCCGGCCGCCACCTCGAAGGCGATGTCCGCGCCGGAGTGGCTGGCCCCCACGACGAGCACGCCGCCCTCGCGCAGCTGCGCGGGGTTGCGATAGCCGCTGGAGTGCAGTTGGACGATGCCCGGGTCGAGTTCGCCGGCGAAGTCCGGGACGTGGGGTTCACCCCAGGTCCCCGATGCCACGACGACGTTCTCGGCCTCGATGCGGCGTACTCCCGCGGTGAGGACGTAACGGTCGCCGACCCGGTCGATCGCGTCCACGCGGATGCCGGCGC
>DATCVR010000096.1:0-2403 GCA_036566745.1 Jiangellaceae bacterium
GCGACGAGGGCGTCCTGGCTCGCGGGACGCTGCACGGGGCGCTCGTACACCGGGCCCTCGTGGGCGACGGTGCGCGGCGGCACGTCGACGACGGTCTCGCCGTGCCAGGAGATGGTGAGCCGCTCGCCGTCGGTGACCTCACCGATGACGGTGGCGAGGACGTCCCACTTCTTGCAGACCTCCATGAACGCGTCGACGTTGTCGGGGGTGACGACCGCGCACATGCGTTCCTGGGACTCGCTGGACAGCACCTCGGCCGCGGTCATGCCGGTGGCCCGCATCGGGACCTGCTCGAGGTTGATGTGCATGCCGCCGTCGCCGGCCGCGGCGAGCTCGGACGTGGCGCAGGACAGGCCGGCGCCGCCGAGGTCCTGGATACCGACCACGAGCTTCGCGGCGTACAGCTCGAGACAGCACTCGATGAGCACCTTCTCGGTGAACGGGTCACCCACCTGCACCGCCGGGAGCTTCTTCCGGCTTTTCGATGCTCCAGCTCCGCCTTCGGCTTCGTGTTCGTCCCCGCTCTCGTCGCCGTCGAACGTCTCCGACGCGAGCACGGACACGCCGCCGATGCCGTCGAGGCCGGTGCGCGCACCGAACAGGATGATCTTGTTGCCGGCACCGGAGGCGAACGCGAGGTGCAGGTCCTCGACGCGCATCGCGCCGGCGCACAGGGCGTTGACCAGGGGGTTACCGGCGTACGACGCGTCGAACACGGTCTCGCCGCCGACGTTGGGGAGGCCGAGCGAGTTGCCGTAGCCGCCGACTCCGCGCACCACACCGTCGACGACGCGTCGGGTGTCGGGGGCGTCCGCCGCACCGAAGCGCAGCTGGTCCATGACCGCGATGGGCCGTGCACCCATGGCCATGATGTCGCGGACGATGCCGCCGACGCCGGTGGCCGCACCCTGGTAGGGCTCGACGTAGGAGGGATGGTTGTGGCTCTCGACCTTGAACGTGACGGCCCAGCCGTCGCCGATGTCGACGACGCCGGCGTTCTCGCCGATGCCCGCGAGCATCGAGGAACGCATCTCGTCGGTCGTGGTCTCACCGAAGTACTTCAGGTGCACCTTGGACGACTTGTAGGAGCAGTGCTCGCTCCACATCACCGAGTACATCGCGAGCTCGGCCTCGGTGGGGCGGCGGCCCAGGATCTCCTTGATGCGGGCGTACTCGTCGTCCTTCAGCCCCAGTTCCTTGAAGGGCTGTGCGACGTCGGGGGTCGCGGTGGCGGCGGTGACGGTGTCGACCGGGTGTGCTGACACTGGAGGTGGGGTCCCTTCCCTACGGGAGTCAAGAGAGGCAAGCCGGGAGTCACGGTCGGCGCAAGCCGGGTGGCGACGAGCCGTACGTCAGTCTATCCGGCGGCTCCTTCCGGTACCGACCTGGCGCTCCTCGCCCCGCTTCCTCACGCCGTCGGTGTGAGGAAGGCCGCAAGGGCGTCGGAGTAGGCCCGCACGTCACGGGCGCCCATCAGCTCCCGCGACGAATGCATTCCGAGCTGCGCGGCGCCCACGTCGACGGTGCTCAGCCCGGTCCTGGACGCGGTGATCGGGCCGATGGTCGAACCGCACGGCAGATCGGCCCGGTGCACGTACCGCTGCAGCGGCACGCCGGCCTGGTCGCAGGCGAGGGCGAACGCCCCGGCTCCGGCCGCGTCGGTGGCGTAGCGCAGGTTCTGGTTGACCTTGAGCACCGGTCCGCCGTTGACGGCGATGTGATGGGCGGGCTCGTGCCGCTCCGGGTAGTTGGGGTGCGTCGCGTGCGCCATGTCTCCGGACGCGCAGATCGATCCGGCCATCGCCTGCAGGAATTCTTCGCGACCGCCGCCGCGGCCGAGGACGATGCGCTCGAGCACGGTGCTCAGGAGATCGGAGAACGCGCCCCGATCGGACATGCTCCCCACCTCCTCGTGGTCGAACAGCGCGAGCACCGGCACCCGGTCCCCGGGGTTCTCGGCCGCCGCCAGCAACGCCTGGGTGCCCGCGTAGCAGGTGCCCTGGTTGTCGAGCCGCGGCGCACTGACGAGGTCCTGTTCGGTTCCGACGAGGGCGCTGGGAGCGAGATCGTGGGTCATCAGTTCCCACCCGAGCACCGCGTCGGCAGGCACCTCCGCCCGGTCGGCCACGAAGTCGATGAACGAGCGGCGTTCGGACCCCACACCCCACACCCCGTTGAGGTGGCGCTGCGGATCGAGGTGGACGCCCTTGCGGTCCTCGGACAGGTGGATCGCCAGCTGCGGGACGCGCAGGATCGGTTCGTCGACGCGGACAAGTTTCTCCTCGACCGTGTTGCCGGCCCGCACACTCAGCCGCCCGGAGATGCCCAGGTCGCGGTCGAGCCACGAGTTGAGCCACGCACCCCCGTACGGTTCGAGACCCACCAGCTGCCACCCTGCCGACG
>DATCVR010000097.1:0-8803 GCA_036566745.1 Jiangellaceae bacterium
GGGCGACCTTCGTCTGCTTGGCCTTGGCCCGGCCGCGCCCCATAGGGTCGACCCCCTCGCACAAAACCGGGGCGGCCAGTTAGCCGGACGCCCTCGTTACCTTCGGATGACATCTGCTCGTAGGGATAACGGTACAGGGTCTGAGCCCGTTCCGCCTCATCCGGTCGGCCGATCAGTGTGAAGAACATCCTGGTTTGCCCGGACTGGCGGCCTACTGTCGCAGGTAGATGCCCTTGAGACGCCCGACTTCGGCGATGCGGCGTTCGGCGAGTCGGTCTGCTGCGACGGCCGGAGGCACGCCTTCGTCGGATGCCAGCGCGAAGATCTCCCGTGTGGTGTCGAAGATCCGGGCCGCCTTGCCCTTGGCTCGCTCGAAGGAGAAGCCGTGGAGTTCGTCGGCGACCTGGATGACTCCGCCGGAGTTGACCACGTAGTCGGGCGCGTACAGGACACCGGCGTCGGCGAGCGTCTTCTCGACCCCAGGATGCTCGAGCTGGTTGTTGGCGGCCCCGCAGACGGCCTTGACGGCGTTGGCGCTCAGCTGGGCGACGCTGGCGTCGTTGAGTGCCCCGCCGAGCGCACACGGCGCGTAGACGTCGATGCCGGCGCGCAGCAGCTCGTCCTCGTCGGCCACCACGTCGACCGCCGCGTGCTCGGTCCGCAGTCGCTCGAGCGCCTGGACGGAGATGTCGGTGACCACGACCGAGGCGCCGTCCTCGAGCAGCAGGCCGGCCAGCTTCGATCCGACCTTGCCCACGCCGGAGATGCCCACGCGGCGGCCGCGCAGGGTGGGCTCGCCCCACACCCGCTGGGCGGTGGCCCGCATGCCCTGGAAGACCCCGAAGGCGGTCAGCACGCTGGAGTCGCCCGCGCCGCCCTCGGCCGGCGAGCGGCCGGTGACCCATCGGCACTCGCGGGCCACGACGTCCATGTCGGCCACGTAGGTGCCGACATCGCACGCGGTGATGTAGCGACCGCCCAGCGAGGCCACGAATCGTCCGTAGGCGCGCAGGAGCACCTCGGACTTGTGCGCGTCGGGATCGCCGATGATGACGGCCTTGCCGCCACCGTGATCGAGCCCCGCCAGCGCGTTCTTGTACGTCATGCCGCGTGAGAGGTGCAGGACGTCGTCGAGCGCGGCGTCCTCGGACTCGTACGGGTAGAAGCGGGTGCCTCCGAGTGACGGGCCCAGCGCCGTCGAGTGGATCGCGACGATGGCGCGCAGTCCGCTCGCTTCGTCCTGACAGAACACCACTTGCTCGTGGCCGGTATGACGGCCGAATACCAGTGGCGACGCCTCGGTCATGGTGATGACCCTTTCGCGTCCGGGCCCGCGGGTGAGCGGGCGAGTGATCGGGTGCAGCTCACTCTAGAGGCCCGGCGGCCCGGCGGCAGGCGAGGTCGGCTCCGGGAAGGTGGTCCCGTGGGGAGGGACGTGCGCCGGGTGCCGAAATCGGACACACTGGGACGCGTGGGGGATTCGCGGCATACGTCCGTACTACGTAGACTTGTCCATACGGTGGATGACATCAGCCGAATGGACAACTGATGTCGACCCATACGGCCGGTGCCCCTGAAGCCTGTTTAAAGATGGAATATCCGGTGTGGCGGGATTGGCCCGCCGCGATTCCTAGGAGGTGACGATGGCGACCAGGACGCACGACGCCGAGCCCCTCCTCACTCCTGCCGAGGTAGCGGCGATGTTCCGAGTCGATCCCAAGACCGTGACTCGTTGGGCCAAAGCTGGGAAGCTCACATCGATTCGAACCCTCGGTGGTCACAGACGTTACCGCGAGTCAGAGGTTCGCGCATTGTTGACCGGCCAGATCCCGGCTCAGCGCTCGGAATCGGAAGTTTCGCATCAGGGGTGAGAGCCGTCCGGCGGGTGCTTCTCAGAAGCACCCGCAGGACGGTGGTCCCTCTGGTCAACGCGCTTCGTAGCGCGTATCGCTGCAGGCCAAGCCTCCGAACGGGCGGTGGCCGCAGCGATTTGCTGTTTATGGTGACTACGGATGTGACCTGACACGACTCGATGTGCGACAAGTGTCGGAGCAGATTGACGAATCAATCAGTGGGAGCGTCTCCGTAATCACGCTTCGTCGTCGGCGTCCGGCGTGGGCGTGCGGACAGTCCGGTGGTCGATTCGACATATGGACGTACCGGATCGCGATGCGGTTCCACCGAGTCCCAGAATTCATCGCACCACTCGACGCGGCCGGAGCCGATCGCCCCGCACGGCTCATGACATCGTCCATGAACGCCGTGCGCTATCGCCAGTCTCGGCTCGCCGAGGGCTCAGCCGGCGCTGCCGGCCTCCGGCTCCGGGAGCCAGGCGCCGTCGGGAGTCGCCAGCCAGTCCTCCGCGCCGCCCAGCTCGTCCACGGCGCGATGCAGGGCGTGCAGGCCAGGATGGTCGGAGTCGGAGCGCCAGATCATCGCCCACGGAAACAACGCGGCCGGATCGGCGAGCGGGCGCAACACCCCGCCGGGCACGGCTGGCTGCGTGGTCATCGTGAGGATCGGCGCCTCCCGGTCGCGGAGGTGCTGGGCGAGCTCGTCGACGCCTTCGACGTGCGGGTGCCCTCCTGCCACGTCGACCCCGAACGAGGCGAGCAGCTGGTGCACCGCGTGCTCCCAACCTGGGGTCACGTGGTTGCCGGCGCGCGAACACGGCCGGGTGCCGTGCAGCGCCGCGAGCGGCACGGCTTCGAGCGCGGCGAGCGGATGGCCCTCCGGGAGGAGCACCCCGAACGGTTCGTTCCGGACGGGGCGCTGCGCCACGCCGGCCTGGGTGGCGGGAAGGCGACCGAACGTGACGTCGATCCGTTCGGCCAGCAGTTGGGGAACGGCCGACTCGGCGCCGGTGATGTACCGCGCGAAGAACTCCACCTCCGGCGCGAGCCGCCTGGCCGAGGCGAGCACCAGCGCGGGAGTGAGGCCCGGGCCGACGACGTCGACGGTGAGCGACCGCGGTTCGCCGCGTAGCTCGCGCACCGTCGCGTCGTGCAGCGCCAGCAGTTCCCGGGCCCGCGTGAGCAGCGTGCTCCCGGCGGTCGTGAGCGTGACCCGGCGGGTCGTCCGGTCGAGCAGCCGCACGCCGACGCGGTCCTCCAGCCGACGGATGTCGCGGCTGAGCGCCTGCTGGGCGACGAACAACCGCTGTGCGGCGCGGCTGAAGTGCAGCTCCTCCGCCACGGCCACGAAGTAGCGCAGCTGCCTGATCTCCAGCTCGTCCGGCACGCGCCGAGTCCCTCCCCGATTGACACTCCTGGTGCGTCAATCCTCCTCGAACAGGTGTTGGACCGCCAGCACCCGCCGCAGCCACGATCACGTCATCGGGTTCGGACGATCGTTCGGGGAGGTGACACGGCATGCGCGCACGCAGCTCGATCACGCTGAGCTACGGCCTGACCGGCGAGCTGAACGCGCTGTGGGGCGCCGCGTTGCCGGCGACGGACGCCAGGCTGGACCTCGGTGCCGGCCGGCTCGGCGGACTCCTGACCGCGCTCGCCGTCGGCGCGCTGGTGGCGATGCCCTTCGCCGGGCGGGTGGCCGACCGGTGGACGGCGCAGCGCGCGTTGCGGCTGCTCCTCCCCGCGGCCGCGATCGCCGTCATCGGCCCCGCGGTGGCACCGACCTTCGCGCTCCTGACCGTCGCCACCGTCGTGCTCGGCATCCTGTTCGGTGCCCTCAACGTCACGCTGAGCATGCAGGCCGTCGCCGTGGAACGCGCCGCGGGTCGCCCGATCATGTCCACCGTGCACGGCGTCTGGACGCTCGGCGCCGTTGCCGGCGGGCTGGCGATATCCGGCGGATTGCACGCCGGTGCCGACGTCGGGCTGCTGATGTCCGGGGGCGCCCTCGCGCTGGCCACGGTGGCCGTCGTGTCCTGTCGAGCCGCGGAGACGCCACGCGACGATGGCGAGCTGCCCGTCGCGGACCTGCCGCCCGGCCCCGCCCGGCCCGGTGTGGTGGTCCTCCTCGGTGTGATCGGGGCGGCGTCCTTCGTCGCCGAGGGTGCCGCCGTCGACTGGGCCGGCGTGCACGGGACACGCGTGCTCGACGCCGATCCGGGCACGGCATCGCTGGCTTACACGGTCTTCTTCATCGCGATGACAGCCGTGCGACTCGCCGGCGACGCGGTGCGGGCGCGACTCGGCGCGGCGATCACCGTCCGGTCGGCCGGCTGTGCGGCCACGGCCGGCTACGGATTGGTGCTGCTCGCCGGTGTCCTCCCCGACTTCGCGGGGACCGGCCGGATCGGATGCGCCTTCGCGGGATGGGCACTGGTCGGTGCCGGCATCGCCACGGTCTGGCCGATCGTCACCAGCGCGCTCGGCGCGGCCCGGCGGGCTTCGGGCCGGATCTCGACAGTCACCATGATCAGCTACGGCGGCGGACTGGTCGGGCCGGCACTGATCGGCGCGCTCTCCACGGCAGTGGGGTTGCCTGCCGCGCTGTTGCTCCCGGCGGTGCTGACACTCGCCGTCGCCGCGGTCGGCCCGGCCGTGCTCGGCGCGCTCGGCCTCGAGACACCGTCGGTCACCTCGTCCTGAACGCTCCTGAACTCGGGCGCGCAGGGCGCCCGGAGACCACCCAACCGAGAGGATCACCATGAACACCGGCATCACAACGGACAACACAACCGCCGGCAATGTCACCACGGGAGCGCTCGACGTTCCCGGAGCGCGGCTGCACTACGAGGTGCGCGGCGCCGGGCCGCTGGTCGTGCTGGTCGGCGCACCGATGGACGCGGAGGCGTTCGAACCGCTCGCGGAGCTGATCGCAGCGGACCACACGGTGCTGACCACGGATCCGCGTGGGATCAACCGCAGCAAGGTCGACGACGCCGACCGCGACTCGACGCCCGAGCTACGCGCTGACGACCTGTCCCGGCTCATAGCCCATCTCGACGCCGGCCCGGCCACGGTGTTCGGCTCCAGCGGAGGCGCGGTGACCGCGCTGGCGCTCGTCCAGGCCCACCCCGAGCAGGTCCACACCGTGATCGCGCACGAGCCGCCGCTGATCGAGCTGCTCGACGACCGCGCCCGCCGCCGGGAGGGGATCGAGGACTATGTCGCCACCTATCTCGCGGGCGACGTCATCGGGGCCTGGCGGAAGTTCTTCGCCGAGGCCAACATCGCGTTCCCGGACGACGCGATCGAGCACATGTTCGGCGGCGACCGTGATCCCCAGGTGGTCGCCGACGAGCGGTTCTGGTTCGCCCACGAGATGCGCGGATCCGACTTCTGGAACCCCGACATCGCCGTGCTCCGCACGAGCCCGACACGGGTTCTCGTCGGTGTCGGCGAGGAGTCGGCCGGGGAGGTCTGCGACGAGACGTCGGTCGCCCTCGCCGCGGCGCTGGGGATCGAGCGCACGACGTTCCCCGGCGGCCACATCGACTTCGCCGAGAACCCCGATCGCTTCGCCACCCGCCTGCGCGCTGTCCTGGGCGAGCCCTGACGCTCACAGCGCGGCGAAGAGCATCAGCGCCATGCCGGTGCTCATGATCACCTCGCACCCGAGCGCCCAGGTCGGCGACACGAGCCAGCGCCCGACCCGCGCTCGGGTGGGCGCGGGGCCGCGGCCGGCCGTGCCGTGACGCGTGGTGCCGTGACGCGCGGCGTGGCGATGCGAGGTGAACCGTGGCGATGAGGGCGGTGAGGGCGACGTCGGGCCGGCGCCGATGGGCTCCGGGTCGTCCACCCGGAAGCCCAGCGACGCCGCGGCGACCACGAAGTACAGCGCCAGCAACCAGCCGACGATCACCGCCAGCGGCAACGAGTGGTGGGCGTCGGACCCGGCTGCGGCCGCGCCCACACCTCCGGCGTGGACGGTCGGCGTGTCGTCGCCCAACGCCTGGTGCGAGGTGTACATGAAGATCATCGCGACGCTCGCCGCGACGAGGTGGAAGTTGTACGTGCTGTGGCGGCACTCGCGACCCCGAGACGCTCCGACGCGGCTGCCCGCTCCGTGGTGGAGCATCTTGGCGGCGAACCACGCGCCCATGAGAGCGAACACCACCACCCCGCCCGCGGGTGCGATGAGGCCGGCGGCCGACGAGAACATGAGCGCCATCGCGGCGGCCATGACCGCGTGGGCGACGTCGCAGGCTCGCTCGCCCGACATCGCCGGCGCCCGGGAACGCCGCGGGCACACCGAGTAGGCCAGGCGAAGCACGCAGTACAACGCCACCAGGGAGAAGACGACGACCGACGTCGAGGCGAGCACGCTCTCACCCGTCATGGCGGACCTCGGACGCGTCGGCCGACGCTGGCGCCGGCACCGATCGGCTCAGCTCGACGTCACGCGTGGGACGGTTCGGGGACGTTGTCGAGGACGCCGTCCTTGGCAGCGGCGACGAGGTCGCGCAGCTGGAGGAGGCTCATCTGGATCCGCTGGCCGAAATCGTCGGTGATGACGACGTACCGCTCGGGCGGGGCGTTGTGATCGAGGAACAGCTCCGGGCACCCGCAGCTGCAGTTGCCGCAGAACGTGGTGACGTGCTCGAGCGGGCTGGGTCGGTCCATGAGAGGTCTCCTCCGTCGTGGCGGACGATGCCAAACAAGAGCCGTTGCGTCTTTCAATCTAAAGGGTGAAACCGGATGAGAACCAGCCTTGTTCACAACGTGTGACAAGAAGTAAGCTCATCATTTCCGTGTGCGTCGCGAGGACTTCATCTCATCGTCCGTCGCGCCCCGCCATGGCATCGAGTTCATGCAGCTCACCCCAGGTGACCTCGTGATACATCGCGCGGAACGCGGCCTCGTCGGCATCCTTCGGATGATCAACGTTCCACGGGTTGTGCTGCACGTACGTGCCGTCCGAGGTCAGGTCGGCCAGATAGTACGAGTGCCGGGGGATGACGCCGTACTGGGCGAGCCGCGCATTGATGCCGGGATGCTTCGTCTCGGGTACCCACATGATCGCCAGCTTGTCGGGATCGAGGGCCAGATCGCGGAGGTCGTCGCTGCTGAGGGTGGACGTCGGGACCGTCTCGCCGGAGCCGATCATCCAGCGGAGGACGGCGGCGGGTTCCGCTCCGCCGTACGTGTTGTAGCCCGCCCAGGCCTTCTCGAGGAATGGCGCGACGGCGGTGCCGTCACTCGAGGTCGCGTAGATCAACTCGCCCGAGTCCACGCCGACCGGGAGCGTGTCGTACATGAGGTACTCCCCGTGCGCGACCCGCGTCGACACGTATCCACCGTGGGGGTCGCGGCGAACCGTGCGGTCGTACCACCGGGGTCGGAGATCTCGGACGCCGGACATCACGGCGTTGATCGTGCACGTGGGCGCTCCTTGCTGCTCCGAAGGAGCGGAGGCGGTGCCCAGCCGAACGATCGGACGCGCCGAGGCGTCGGCGTACTTCGCGGTCTCCGGCAGCGGAGGTTCGTGGACGTAGAACACCCGACGTGCGGGGGTGACGGGTGCCGGCATGGGTGGATGGGGGTCGGTGCCGGGGAAGTTCATCGCGAAGGTCAGCTGGCTCGCCAAGGCCGACACCGCGGGTAGGACCGCCTCGCGGGTGTCGTTGACGGCGGTGAGCTGCTTGGCCGTGAGTTCGCGCACGACCTGGGCGAGGGCAGCCTGTCGCGCAGCCGGCGCCTCCCCGGATGCGACGGTGCCCGCCACGGCCCTGCCGGTGGACGTCACCTGCTGCCGAAGGGCACCGAACTGGGTCATGGCCTGCGTGAACACACCGTTGACGGCGTCGCGCGCCGTCGCGAGGTGAGGCCGTTCGATGGTCCCCGTCATGCCTCAGGAAGGTGCGCGGGCGACGCTGCGTGTGACGGAAAGTCACCTTGCGGGCCGTGGGACCTGTGTCACGCGCCGCGTCGGGGACGGATACGACGGAACTCGCTGCCCGCGACGGTGTCCCTACCTGTCTCGCGTCGTGGGTGGGCCGTCCTGCGTTCGATCTAGGAACGAGATTGCCCGCAGCAGTCCGGCCACGTGCTCGCACTCGTGCCAGATGACAGTCATCTCGGATGAGGACGCCCGCGCCAGCTCCCGGATCGACTCGAGGTCGTCGGAGACCTGGCCCACGTCCAGCTCGGGAGTTCGTTCTAGATCGAAGACCGCGCCCAAGGAGACGCCCCAATAGTGGTCGACCGGCAGGGACAGCTCAGGTCCGAACGTGTCCTCGACAGCATCGAGTAGTCGGTCGAACGCGGTCCGGAGGTCACCGATGTTCAACGAGCTCACGGCGCCAAGTCTGCACGTTGCGGAGCGCAGAGGCTCCGTCGTGGCCGCCCATCGAGCCCGGGCCAGCCCACGGCAGCGGCAGCACTTCGTGCCCGCCCACCCATGGCCTCGGACGCGGCCCGGCAGGCGGCGCGTCGAGCAAATTGCCCTCCTGCGTATACGCGCACGGGTCTACCGGCACCGGCGACCCGAAGCTACGGTGGCCCGCATGACGGCTTCGAGACCGCGTGTTGCCATCGTCGGTGCCGGGATCGGTGGACTGACGCTCGGCCTGCTCCTGCGTAAGCACGGCGTGGAGGCAAGGATCTACGAGCAGGCCTCGGAGCTGCGCGAGGTGGGGGCCGCGGTCGGCCTGGCCGCGAACGGCACACGAGTGCTGCGAAGGCTCGGCCTCGGCGACGACCTGATGAAGTTCGCGGTCGAGCCGACCGATGTCGTCTACCGGCACTGGGCCAGCGGAGAGCTCATCACGTCGTATCCCATGGGGTCGGCGTACAGCGAGCGATACGGGGCCGAGTTCGTCGGTATTCACCGGGTGAATCTCCAACGCATCCTCGCCGATGCCTGGGGTAGCGATGGGCTGTACTTGAACTCG
>DATCVR010000098.1:0-19370 GCA_036566745.1 Jiangellaceae bacterium
GGAGCTGAACAAGTACCCCCAGTTCACCACCGAGATCGACGGGCAGAACATCCACTTCATGCATGTCCGCTCGCCCGAGCCGGACGCCCTGCCGCTGATCCTGATCCACGGCTGGCCCGGCTCGATCGTGGAGTTCCTGAACGTCATCGGCCCGCTCACCGACCCCAGGGCACATGGCGGCGACCCGGCGGACGCGTTCCACCTGGCCATCCCCTCGATCCCCGGCAGTGGCTTCTCCGGGCCGACCGGCGAAGCGGGCTGGGACACCAACCGGGTCACCCGGGCGTTCGCTGAGTTGATGAACCGGCTCGGCTACCACCGCTACGGCGCACAGGGCGGCGACACCGGCGCGGTCATCTCGCCGGGGCTCGGCCGGCTCAACCCCGACAAGGTCGTGGGCGTGCACGCCAACGGGCTCTCCGCGTTCACCGAGGTCGATCCAGCCGAGGTGGAGAAGTTGACCGAGGCCGAGCGGGCGCGGCTGGAGCACCTGGAGTACCTGAAGACCGAGCAATCGGGCTACGCGATGATCCAGATCAGCCGGCCGCAGACCCTGGCGCACGGGCTGCACGACTCCCCGGTCGGGCAGCTGGCCTGGATCGTGGAGAAGTTCAAGGAGTGGACCGATCCGGCCGCCGAACTGCCCGAGGACGCCGTGGACCGGGACCTGCTGCTCACCAACGTGACGCTGTACTGGCTGACCGGCACCGCCGGCTCCTCCGCCAACAGCTACTACGAGACCGCCCATGCCGGAGCCTGGGGCGCGAGTGAGCGCTCCACGGTGCCGACCGGGGTCGCGGTGTTCCCCATGGATGTGTCGATCCGGCGCACTGCCGAGCTCGAACACACCATCGTGCACTGGTCCGAGTTCGGCCGTGGCGGCCATTTCGCCGCCATGGAGGCCCCCGACCTGCTCGTCGGCGACGTCCGGGAGTTCTTCAGCAAGCTGCGCTGAACCCACTGCGAGACAGCATCAGTGCAGGTCAGAGCGGGAACTGCGAAGGCCCGGACCGGTCGTCCGGGCCTTCATGGTGGTAGCGAGGGCAGGACTCGAACCTGCGACCTCGGGGTTGTCCATCACGCCTCGCCGCCGAGCTTCGGCACGTCGTACAGGAGGTGGGTCACCCGGTCACCCTGCGCGACGAGCGACGGGTCGGCGAGCGTGACCTCGCCGCCGGCACTGCCGAAGTACGGCCGGCCTTCGCCGAACACCACGGGCACGACGTTCATCACCACCTGGTCCACCAGACCGAGGCGCAGCGCCTGTCCGCCGACGTTCCCCGCTGCGACGTCGACGATCCGGTCCCCGGCGACCTCGCGCGCCTGGGCGACGGCGTACTCGACCCCGTCGGTCACGAAGGTGAACGGTGCGGCGTCGGCGAACTCCCAGCTCGTGGGCGGCTCGTGAGTGACCACGAAGACGTGATCGCCGGCCACGGCCTGACCGTCCCAGCCGTTGGTCTGGTCGAACACATAGCGCCCGACCACCATCGCGCCGATCTCGGCGGAGTAGACCGTCTGGATGAAGTCCTTGGTGGTCTGAGCGGTGCGCAGCTCGACGCCGTTCCAGTCCCAGGCCACCTCGCCACTGCTGAACCAGTCGAAGAGCGGGCCGATGTCGCCATCGGGTCTCGCGACGTAGCCGTCGGCCGACACGACGGCGTACATGATCGTCTTTCCCATCGATGTTCTCCTCTCAGGCTGCCGCGCGCACGTCGCGCAGCCAGACAACTCCGGATCGGTAGGGCGTGGCCGCGACCAGCTGGAGGCGGATGGGGCCGCCGTACCTGGCTATCACAGAGGGCACGCGAGCGGGTGGTCATCATCGAGATCGTGGGTCGCCAAGCACGTCGACGGCCTCGTCACCAGCTGCACGGGCGTTGCCCGTCGCAGTCGGTACCATCGGCGTCGTCATGGCGAAGATCGACATGACATGTATCACGAGTAGTCGCACCGGGCGCCAAGGCGGGCACCGGCCGAATCGTGCCGGAGCGCGGGGCGATCCCGGCTCACGCGGGGACCGACGAGGAGATCTCGATGTGTGAACTGTGCGAGCTCACCGAGAGCATCCGGGGCAGTGAGGAACTCGTCGACATCGGCACGTGCTGGACCGCCAACGTCAGGCAGGCAGCCGGGCGGCCGGCGATCGTGCTCCAGGTGCGAGAGCACCGTGCCGGCCTCGAGTCGCTGCTCCCCGCCGAGGCCGCCGAGATGGGAACCGCGATCCAGACCGTCGCGGCGGCCATCGCGCGAGCGCCTGGCGTCGAACGCGTGTATGCCCAGTCGTTCAATGAAACGCCGGGCCAACACGTGCACGTCCACCTCGTCCCGCGCTTCCACGGTGAACGAGATCTGGGGCCCAACGCCGCCGCCGTCGTGCCGCCTGCGGAGTTCGACATCCATGCGGTGCTGAGCGAGCTGAGAGAGCCCTCGGAGACGACCACTCCTGAACTCCAGCCGACCAGATCGGCGGGACGTCGGCACAGCGCGACGCCGGTGTCCGCGAACCCGGACCTGGTGGCGGCAGCGGATGCCGCGGTGCAGGCCGCCGCGACCCTGCGCACCCACCTGGACCAGCTGATCACCGACCTGAGCGAGACCCTGAAAGAGCTGGAGGGACAACGCGAGATCGAAGTGACTCAGGCACGAAGCGCAGTGCAGCAGGCGCGCGACCTCACGGATCGGTTCCGGAAGCTCTACGGAGGGCTGCCGGACTCGGTCGCCACGCTGAAGGCAGGCGCCGCCTCCGTGGACGTCGCGACCAAGCGGCTGCGCACGTACCGCCACGACTTCGAGCGCGTGTTCGCGCACCAGGGCGCCATCGACTGGCACCTCAGCGTCGTCGTCAAGTATGTCGACGTGTTCGCGACCGGCCTCCAGCCTGACACAAGGGCCTGGCGTCACCTGCAGGAGAACGGCGCCGAACACCTCGACGCGGCCCGATCGAGCCTGCGGGACCTCTCCGACCGGTCGGTCGAGGCACTGCGCGCCCTGGGCTACGAAGCGGATCGGGTCGAGCTCGCCAAGCTCTGATTGCGCCGTTCGCCGTGCGTGGCCTTCGGGGCCGAACCGAGCCTGCATCGCGCGGCGCCTCCAGACCGGGCTCGCCCATGACCTGGCACACGCACGCCTGACATCAGGCCGCTTTGTGCCGTTTTGGTCGACCTTTCCGGGGTACGTGTTCGGCCTTGGCACCATGGACACGGAGCGCGACGGGGGCAGGCTCCATCACCACGTGTCCGGAGGAGGGTTCACCATGACCTACCACAACAACAGCTCCGGCGCCGGCCAGGGTTCGCAGTCTCACCCGGCCAGCGCAGAGGCACGGGGCGAGGTGATGAAGCACGAGGCCGACCGGCTCGGTGGCGCCGCCGCCGAAGCGGGCAGCCGGGTCGCCGAGGTCACCCGGCAGGAGGCCTCCTCGGTCGCCGGCGAAGCGGGTCAGCAGGCCCGCGAATTCGCCGATCGCGCCCGCCACGAACTCGTCGACCAGGCCGGACATCAGAAGGGTCGCGCCGCGAAGGGGCTTCGGTCCCTCTCGGAGGAACTCGAGTCGATGGCCCAGAACTCGGCACAGTCGGGTCCGGCCTCGCAGTACACGCGACAGGCGGCGACCCGGGTCCGGGACTTCGCCCAGTGGCTCGACGACCACGAGCCGGGCGACCTGCTCGACGAGGTCAAGGCGTTCGCGCGCAAGCGCCCGGGTGCCTTCCTGGCCATCACCGCCGGAGCCGGCGTCCTGGCCGGGCGCCTCACCCGGGGCTTGGGAGCGGCTGCGTCCGACTCGAGCGGCGCTCAGAGCCAACGCAGTGGCGGCGAGCACCGGTCGGGCAGCGGCACGGACTCCCCGAGCACCGCACGGGGTGCCGGTTCCGCTGGCGCGGACGCCGATACGCCGGCACGGGTGCCGGGTCCGGTCACCGAGGGTTCGCTGCCCCGGACGGAGTCGCCATGACGAGCTTCTCGGATGATTCCGGTACACCACGATCCGACGCATCGATCGGCGACCTGTTCGGCGAGGTCAGCCAGGACCTGTCGACACTGATGCGCCAGGAGGTCGAGCTGGCGAAGGCGGAGCTGCAGCAGTCCGCGACCCAGGCCGGCCGCGGTGCCGGCATGTTCGGCGGCGCGGCCGTGGCCGCCTGGCTGACGCTGCTGTTCCTCTCCGTGGCCGCGTGGTGGGCACTCGGCGACGCAACCGGCCACGGCTGGTCAGCCGTCATCGTCGCCGCCGCCTGGGCAGTCGTGGCGGGCGTGCTGGCTGCCTTGGGGCGCAGCGAGGTCCGCAAGGTCAGAGGCATGCCCAAGACGGCCGAGACGGTCAGCGAAATCCCGCAGGCTCTGAAAGAAGGCGAGGTCAGATGATGACGAACGATCCAGAGACCATCCGGCGTGACATCGAGCGCACCCGCGACGAACTCAGTGAGGACGTGGACGCCGTCCGCGAACGGCTCAGCCCCCGCCGAGCGGCTCGCCGTCAGACGCGCCGCATGCGCACCACGATGGCGGGGATGAAGGATCGCGTCATGGGCGTGGTCTCCGACGTCGAGTCGGCGGGCGGCTCGGCCGTGTCGACGATGGGCGACGCGGCCAGCGAGGCGCCGGCCATCGCGCGGCGGCGGACCGAGGGGAACCCGTTGGCAGCCGGCCTGATCAGCTTCGGTCTCGGTTGGCTGGTGGCAACCGTGATCCCGGCCACCCGACAGGAGCGCGAGGCCGCTCAAGCGCTGAAGGAGCGCGCCGGCGGCTTGACCGATGAAGTGTCGGGAATGGCTCGTCAGGTCGCCGAAGACCTCAAGGAACCCGCACAGGAAGCGGTCGAGTCGGTGAAGACCAGCGCGGCCGAGGCCGCCCGCACCGTCCGCGAGGAGGGGAGCTCGGCGACCGGCGACGTCCACCAGCAGGCCGAGGAATCCGCGCGCAGCCTGCGCGACAGCAGCTGAGCCGCACCCGGCACGAAGGCCCGGACCAGTGGTCCGGGCCTTCGTGGTGGTCGCGGGGCAGAATTGGACCTGCGACCTCTGGGGTCATGAGAAGTCCTGGGAACGCTCGGCCGGTATCCATCGGCTCACCGTGGCTAGGCGGGCTAAGCCCGTGCAGGCGGGGACGTACCGTCCCCAGCCGGCTCCGCCGGCTCAGCAGATTCAGCGGGCTCCGGTGGCCGCTGAGCACGCGTGACCATCCGCACCAGGAACGCGTCGATGACCAGGCAGAACGCCAGGAGGAACACGCCGCTGGCTGTCCTGGTCCCCGCGTTGTAGTCGATGGTGTAGGCGGTCGGCCGGCCAGCGCCGTCGTGCAGGTGCACGTTGTCGATCCTGGTCGGCATCGGGTTGCCGCGGCGGATCCGGACGGCGTCGCGCAACTGAACATCGCTCCGCGTGATCGTGCCGTCCTCGCTGACGAACTCGCCGATCCACGAGCAACTGCTCCTGCCACAGTCGCGGTCCGTGGGCGTGAGCGTGCCGACCGGGCCGTCGGCCAGGGCATCGCGACCATCCAGCCCCTCGGTGATCAGGGCGATGCCACCGCCAGCGCCGACCATAGCGATGAACACGATCATGAACCAGATCGACACCTTGCCGCCCTTGGTCAGCGGTTTCGGCGGCTTCGGCGCGGTCATGGCGAGGAGCCTGCCATGCGCGGGTCGCAGGCCTTCGCGTGGCGCATGGAGGTCGACCTCGACCCGGCCAAGGCGCAGTACAAGTTCGTCGAGCACTCCGGTAAGGCGTCCGTCCGCGCGGCGGCTGGGCCGCTGGGCGCGACGGCCTACGGCAACTGGACCTGGCAGAAGGGCAAGACGTCGGGCGGCACGTCCCCCTCCTTCGTCGAGGGCGCCGACGGCCAGGTCACGGTGACCGGCCCGCACGGGCCCCGCACCTCGTGGGAGGGGGCCGTCATGATCAAGCCGGCCGACGCGAAGGTGCCGGTGTTCACGGTCCTGCGGAACAACGGCTGGCGCCCGCGGCTCGACTGGTTCGGAGCACGGCTGTTCGAGAAGTAGGCCGGGTCGTGCGTTCATCACATACCTCCGAACTGCTGCCGGAGGCGCCGATCGCCACCCGGTCACCACGTCGGACCGGGTGGCGCGCCCGCGTGTGCCAGTTGCGCGACGCCAACGCCGTCGAGATCGTCCACCACGTGCTGTTCGACGCCGACCATGTCATCGCGATCGCCTCGGCTCCATAGAGCTCGCCTCAGGGTGACCTCATGGCCCAATCGGCGAGTGACGCTCCAGGTCGCGTTTGAGGATCGCTACGACGGCATCTCGGCATCGGAGGTCACCACAGGCGTGGATCGCTCCGAGCTGACGGGCTGTCGCTGCCGAATCTCGACCTCGACGACGAATTCCTGGCCATCGAGGGCGCGATGGTGACAGTCGACGGGCAAGATGGCTGGCCCGATCGAGGCTGCGACCGAGCCGAAGAAGGGCGTCTAGTTTCCCTGAACCTGTCAACCGCGACGCGCCAGGGGCAACAGGAGGCGTGGTTCGTGCTCCGGCGTTTCCGCCGAAATTTGTCTCGAGACGATGTGGTCGGATGTCGAGACCGGCGTCGCGGCTCCGTCTCAGGGTCAGATGTGGCCAGCGCGGCCGCACCATCGCCACCTAGCGGAAGGACAGCCATGCGAATACTCATCGTTCAGCAGTGGGTGACCGTCGACAACATCGTCGCGGAGGAGGACGGTGGCCTCAGCTTCGTGTCGGGGGAACCGTTCGACGACGACGTCACTGACAACCCCTTCCAGAACAGCCTGATGGGCTTCATCGACTCGGTCGACACGATGATTCTCGGCGCCAACACCTACAACCAGTCCAAGGACTACTGGCCGTACGCCGACGAGCAGGGCGAGTACGGCAGGAAGCTCAACAACCTCACCAAGTTCGTCGCCTCCTCGACGCTGCATGACGCGCCATGGGGCGAATTTCCGGCCGCGACCGTGACGCCCGACCCGGCCGCTACCGTTCGGGAGCTCAAGGAGCAGAGCGGCAAGGACCTCTGGTTGTGGGGCAGCTTGACACTCATGCGCTCTCTGATGGATGCCGGGGTCGTCGACGAAGTCCGGATGCTGGTCTGCCCGTCGTCCCGCGGCAAGGGAACGCACCTCTTCGAAGATCGACGGGACCTGAAGCTGGTCGAGGCCACCTCGTTCGACAATGGCGTGGTCCTTCTGCGCTACGAGGTCTGACGACGTGGTCACGGCATGTGCGGTCGTCGTTCCCCTGCTTGGCGTGTCGGCGCTCGGCGTCGCTCGTTCAGTCGAAGCCGAGCAATGCACTGGTCGCCTTGTGGACGAGACCGACTGACCACGCTCGCATCGAACGCCGGCGACATTCGCAACGTCGCGGCGGCTCAGCCCACCTCACCCATGTGGGGATGAGGTGGGCTGAGCGCGGCGAGCAGCTTCTGACGTGTACGGCTTCGCGTCAGTCCAACCGTCAGCCGGCGTCGATCCGGAAGAGTTCCGTGAATCGTTCGAGCAGTTTCAGGTTGCCCTTCAGGATGGTGACCACGTCCTGCTCCACGGCCTGGGCAGGAGTCAGCGTGCCCGCGATCAGGTGGCGGATGCCGGGTCCGGTGGCGAATTTGCAGTTCTGACTCGCCACTGGGCAGCGAACCTCCCACCGGCGGTGCCGGCGGAGCGATCTGGACCACCTTCAGTTCGCCGTCGCCGACCTGGGCACGCAATTCGACGACACCAAACTGGATCTGGAAATCCAGTGACGCTGAAGCGAATTGTGGTCTGAACGCGGTTCGCAGAGCCATCGTCAATGAGTCGGCAGTGACGATGTCGTCATCCTTGGGTTCACCCATCGACCGAAATCCCCACCGGCCGAGTGTCAGGACGATTGGCTCGAGTTCACGCCCGTATTCGGTGAGTTCGTAGACCAGTCCACAGCGCGCCATGGGGACACGTCGGATCACCCCGCCCTCCTGCAACTCCTTCAGGCGTGCGGCGAGGATGTTCGTCGGAATCTTGGGCAGGCCCTGCTTCAGGTCGGTGTAACGACGCGGACCGACGAGCAGGTCACGGATGAGGAGCAGTGCCCAGCGTTCCGTGATCAGCTCGACGGCTCTGGTGATCCCGCAGTACTGCCCGTAGCTACGGGCGGCCACTCAGACCTGAGCCTGCTCGGCCAGATGTGCCTCCGGGCCTTCTTCTGCTGCCTGCGGCGCCATGTACACGAAGGACACGATGTTGCCGTCCGGATCCTCCAGGTCACGGCTGTACATGAAACCGAAGTCCTGGGCCGGTCGCGGTTCGGATCCACCGGCGGTCAGACCCGCCTCGGCCACCGTGTCGACGTCTTCCCTGGAGTCGCGGGCGAGCGCAATCTGGACCTGTGCACTGGTTGCCGGGTCGGCCACCTGCTTGTCCGTGAAGGTAGCGAAGAATTCACGAGTCAGCATCATGAATTGGAGGTTCTCGTCCCACACCAGAGACAGGCGACGTTCTCGTCGGTGAAGAGCGGATTGAGGGTCGCGCCGAGCGCGGTGTAGAAGGCCTTGCTGCGATCGAGGTTGGCAGTCGGGTAACTCACCGAGATCTTCGTAGGCATGGCATCTGCTCCCTTGGGGTTTGATCCTAAGCGCTACTTGCAAAAAACAAGTTCGCTTGTCAATAGCAAGTAGCCCGCAGACCAGGCGCGTTCGCAGGGTGGATTCGGAATTGGGTGCCCGTCGGTCGGCGGCACCTGTCCGGGCGGTCGAGGCGAGCGTGACGATCTGCGTGCGCTAGTCGCGGCCGAGCCAGGTGGCGACGCACGCCTCATTGCCCTCGGCGTCGGCCAGGACCCACCACATCGGCGCGTGCGCGTCGGAGACCAGGTGGCCGCCCGCGGCCAGGGCGGCTGAGATGCGGGCCTCGGCCTGATCGTGGGGGACGGCGACATCGAGGTGCATGCGGTTGCGCTGTGGGCGCGCCGCGTTCATGTGCTGCAAGCCGAAGCCAGGGCCACGGCGCAACGGGTCGTACAGGTAGTCGTCGCCGATCTGGCGGTAACCAAGCAGCGCACGCCAGAACGGCAGCACGTCTGCGCCGACGAGCGCGTCGAGGGTGACGTTCACGAGCTGCACGACGGTCGGGTCGGCGGGGATGCCCAGTTCCTTGGCGGCGGCCGAGATCCGCCGGGCCAGAGCGATGTCGCGCAGCCCCAGGGACACCGTGACACCGGCGGACCGCAGGTCGACATTGAGGTACTGCTGCTCGGCTCCGCTGGCGAGCCGGCCGATCTCGTCGACGAGCGCGATGCTCTTGGCCAGCGAGCCGGTCCGGAAGTGGGCCGAGACCAAGTGGTAGCGGGAGCGCCAGTCCTCGACATCGTCGGCCGCGTGGAACTGCCCGGCCGTGATCTGCTCGGTCATGCCGGCGAACCTAACATCGGCGTGATGGACGCCCGCGGGATCGAGCGTCGGGGCGATGCTGCTCGCTCCGGCCTCAGTCCCGTATTGGTGGCTGGCGCCGCGCTGGCCGCGCCTACGGGCTGGCGCCGAGTCCGGAACGTGGCAACGACGCATCCCCTGATCGGGACCATCGACGGGCGGGGTACCAGCCGTTGCCCTCGCCCGCCTGGCTCGGGTTCGGCGGCAGCTAGCGCCGCCGCCGCGCGGCCTCAGCGCGGCCCGCCGAAACAGATTGGCTACAAATCGGGGTACAACTCACGCTCGGCAGCTCTGGAGCCAGTCCCATTAGCCCGGCGTGCCTCTCTCCCGCCTTGGCACCTCCCACCTGGAGGTCCGGCGACATCAGGGCAGGTCGGAGCGCCGACATGACGAAGGCCCGGACCAGTGGTCCGGGGCCTTCGTGGTGGTAGCGGGGGCAGGATTTGAACCTGCGACCTCCGTGTTATGAGTAGCCCTGGGCACGTCTCAGCCGGTATCCATCGGCTCACCGAACCCGCCGTGAGCAGCAACGCTCCCGCGCCAACAGGCGCATCGATACCTCTGCGTCTCAGCCGTCGCGAGCGCTCTCGGGTACGGATGTGGGTATCGCTCATCTCGACCCCGGTTGGCTCGCGGTCGAGAGCGCCTCGGACGGCACCAAGCGCCAAGCCAAACTGTCCGTGCCGCTCGAACCCTGCGGACGGGGTTCGTCCGACCTGCGGTCCGCAAGGCAGGTCCGAACGAGTCGCCGTCAACGTGTTCGGAGCTACCTCGCGGATCCGGCGACACGCGGCTGGCGCCCCGGAACGCGCAACCTGCCGAGCCGCGGCTCCGGGCCGCACAGTGTTGGGACAACCGCGCCTATGAGATCATGAGGTCCCGTGCTACCCCTCGTGTTCGTGCACGGTCTCATCGGCCCTCTCGCTGACACCCGCACTCTTTCGCTACTGCGTTCGGCGACCGTTGTCTGCCCCGACTTGTTCGGCTACGGCACAGAGGCGGACGCTGGTGTCGACCACATCACCATCGACGCCCAGGTCGACTACGTACGCGCCGCCATTGACGGTGCGGCGCCAGACACCCGCGTCCACCTGGTCGGGCATTCCGTCGGCGGCGTGATCGCGATGGCGTTCGCGCATCGGTACCCGAACCGAGTGGCATCCGTGGTCAATGTCGAAGGCAACTTCGCACTCGCCGACGCGTTCTGGTCGGCTCAGCTTGCCCGCAAGACACCCCGCGAGGCGCACGACCTGTTGGAAGTCGACCGCGCAGATCCGGCACGCTGGCTACGCGACGGCGGCGTCGAGCCGACCGACGAACACATCAGGTTGGCCACCCAGGCGCTGGCCTACCAGCCAGCCAGCACGCTCCAGGCCGTGGCACGCGCCGTCATCGAGTTCACCGGCCGACCACTGTACGAACCATTGCTGCGCACGGTGTTCCAGGACGTGCCGGTGCATCTGGTCGCCGGGGCCCGCTCCCGACCCGAATGGAACCTGCCCGAATGGGCGCTCGGCGCGGCGGCCAGCTACACCGAGATGCCCGACACCGGTCACATGGTGATGCTCGAAGCACCCGAAGCGTTCGGCAATCTCCTGCTCGACCTCGCCAATCGGGACCACGGTCACGCTGGACTTTGACTGTGATCGAGTCCTTTCTTACCCACGTACCCAAGACTGCCCTATTGGATTGGGGTTTCGGTGCAGTGTCGCGGATTGGAGCCGTGAGACAGCCGCAACCACTGCCGATGAACCTACGGCGATGTGACCGTTCAGGCAGACGATAACGCACCCTCAATCACATAAGCGCAGGTCAGAGCGCTGAAATGACGAAGGCCCGGACCAATGGTCCGGGCCTTCGTGGTGGTAGCGGGGGCAGGATTTGAACCTGCGACCTCTGGGTTATGAGCCCAGCGAGCTACCGAGCTGCTCCACCCCGCGTCGCAAGAACGAGTTTACGGTAGCGGCCCGCTCCCACCAAATCGGCGCGGCGGCGGTCGAGCCCCGACGCATCCGAGCCACCCGTACCCGGCCACCGCCACCGCTCGCCACCAGCGACAATTGGCGCCATGTCCGAGTTCAGCATCCGCCCTGCCACCCCTGCCGATTACGACGCGATCGGTCGGCTGTGCGTCGCGGCGTACGTCGACGCGGGATTCGTCCCCGCGGACAGCGACTACGCCCCCGTCCTCGGCGACTCGGCGACCCGTGCCCGCGAGGCGACCCTGCTGGCCGCGGTGGACGCCGCCGGCACGATCATCGGGACGGTGACGTTCTGCCGTCCGGGCAGCTCCTACGCCGAGTTGCCGCAGCCGGGCGAGGCGGAGTTCCGAATGCTCGCGGTGTCGTCCCAGGCGCGCGGACGCGGCGTCGGCGAAGCGCTCGTGCGCGAATGCCTCGACCGGGCCCGCGCCCATGGCGACGACGCGATCGTCCTGTCGACGCAGACGGAGATGCGCCCGGCACACCGCATCTACGAGCGGCTGGGCTTCGTGCGCGTGCCCGAGCGCGACTGGTACCCGGTGCCGCACATCCGCCTGCTCTGCTACCGCCTCGCGCTCTGAGCGCTCCAGCCCAGGCAGCCGCTCCACGTCACGGAGCCGATCCGCCTCACGGGGTCGGCGTGGCCGCGCCCGCCTCGCCGGAGAGCTCCGCCGCGCGGTCGAGCGCCGCCTGGAGTCGGTCGAGCGCCTCGCCATAGTCGGTCCAGCGGCCCTCGGCCTGCGCCGCCTGGGCGTCGTCCCAGGCCTGCTGCGCATCGGCCACGGCGGCTGCGAGGTCGGTGGCCTGAGGCTCCGGAGTGTCCGGGGTGTCCGGCGGCGGTGTCTCGGTGCCGTCCGGCGGAGGCGTCTCGTCGACGATCGGGTTCTCTTCGGTCTCGGTGCCGGAGTCGCCCTGGAAGATCTGGTCGAGGGCGTCCTGCAACGTGTCGGAGTACCCGATCCGGTTGCCGAACTGGACGATGACCCGCCGCAGCAGCGGATAGGTCGCGTCGCCGCTGGCCCGCTCGACGTAGACCGGCTGGACGTAGAGCAGCCCACCACCCACGGGCAGAGTCAGCAGGTTGCCGTTGACCGTGCTCGCGTCGCCCTGGCGCAGCAGCGAGAGCTCCTGGGCGACCTCGGGATCGGTCTCGAAGTCGTTCGCCACCTGCCCAGGCCCGGAGATCTGCGTGTTGCCGGGCAGTCTCAAGATCTTCAGCTGGCCGTACTGGTCGCTGCGGGCATCGGCGTCGACGGCCATGAAGCCGGCCAGGTTCTGCCGGTTGCGGGGCACGTACGTGGTGGTCAGCGAGAACTGGCCGGAGTCCTCGCCGGGCATCTGGATCGTCTGGTAGTACGGCGGCTGGGCGCGCTCGCCGCTGGCCGTGGGGTCGTTCGGGACGATCCAGCGGTCCTGGCCGCCGTAGAACGTGGCCGGGCTGGTGACGTGGTACTGCTCGAGCAGCTTGCGCTGCATCTTGAACAGGTCCTCGGGGTAGCGCAGGTGGTTCATCAGCTCGTCGGAGATCTCCGAACGCGGCTTGACGGTGTCGGGGAAGGCGTCCATCCACGTCTGGAGCACCGGGTCGTTCTCGTCCCAGGCGTAGAGCGTGACGGTGCCGTCGTAGGCGTCGACCGTGGCCTTGACCGAGTTGCGGACGTAGTTGACGAAGTCCTGCGGCTGGGCCGCGACGGCGCTGCGCGCGGTGCGGGAGTCGCTGGTGGCCTCGGCGAGCGACACCCGCTGCGAGTACGGGAACGAGTCGAGCGTGGTGTACCCGTCGACGATCCACACGACCTTGCCCCCGACGACCGCCGGGAACGGGTTGCCGTCGACGGTGAGCCACGGCGCGACCTTCTCGACCCGCTGCCGGGGCTCACGGTCGTACAGGATCTTCGAGTCGGAGTTGAGCCGGCTGGAGAGCAGGATGTTGCCCTCCTGGAACTTCGTCGCGTAGAGCAACTTGTTGAAGAACGAGCCCACCGGGACGCCGCCGTCGCCGGTGTAGGTGCTGTTGCGCTGCTCGCCGGTCTCGGGGTCCTCGGGGATGTCGAACTCGACCGGGTCGGCGCCCTCGGGCTGGCCCACGATGGAGTACTCGGGCGAGTGCTCACCGAAGTAGATGCGCGGCTCGTAGTCGCCCAGGAACCCCTCGGAGGGGATGTCCTCCTCCGACCACATCGGCGAACCGTCGGACTCGCGGGTGTTGCCGTAGGCGGCCACCACGCCGAACCCGTGGGTGTAGACGGTGTGTTCGTTGGCCCAGTTGCGCTGGGTCTCGGAGATGCCGTTGACGTCGATGTCGCGCACCGAGACCACCATGTCGCGGTCTTGGCCGTCGATCTCGTACCGGTCGATGTCGAGCGGGTCGGAGAAGGCGTAGAACCCGCGGACCTGCTGGAGCTGCTGGAACGCGGCCGGGATGACGTTGGGGTCCATCAACCGGATGCCGGGAACGGTGCCGGAGTCCTCGGCCAGCTGACCGGCCGACACTTGTGTGGTGGCGTCGTACTCCTCGACCTGGACGCCGTCGATGCCGTACGCGGTGCGGGTGGCCTCGATGTTGCGCTCGATGTACGGCGCCTCGCGGTCCGGCTCACTGGGCCGCACCTGGAACTGCTGGACGATGAACGGCCAGAGCCCGCCCAGGAGCACCGCCGACAGCACGAGCAGCCCGGCACCGATGCCCGGCAGCGTCCAGTTGCGCCGCCAGAGGCTGATGAAGAACAGCGCGGCACAGATCAGCGCCACGAAGATCAGGATCGTCTTGGCCGGTAGCAGGGCGTTGATGTCGGTATACGAGGCGCCGGTGAAGAGCGAGTTGTCCTCGAGCACCAGGCCGTAGCGGTCCATCCAGTAGGCGACGGCCTTGAGCAGGATGAACAGCCCGATGAGCACCGAGAGGTGGGCCGTGGCGCCTCGGCTGACCTTCTCGCCCTGGGTCTGCAGCCGCAGCCCGCCGTAGACGTAGTGGGTGACCGCGGCGACGATCAGTCCGAGTACGACCACCGCGAACCCGAAGCTCAGGACGTAGCGCCACCACGGGTAGTCGAAGGCGAAGAAGCCGATGTCGGTGCTGAACTGCTCGTCCTTCTGGCCGAAGTCGCCGCCGTTGCGCCACAGGAGGAACGTCTGCCACTGCGAGGCCGCGCTGGCCCCGGCCATGATGCCCAGCAGGACGGCGGCCACCGCCACTACCCACTGGCGCACCGGGTCGATGGCCTCGCGGTAGCGGTCGAGGCTCTGCTGCTCGACGCTCATCGGCCGGTAGCTCGGGCGCAGCCGGTACGCCAGCAACCCGTTGACGATCACCGACAACGCCATGACCAGGCCGAAGACGAGGAACAGCCCGACCCGGGTGAACAGCTGGGTGGTGAACACCTTGGTGAAGTCGACCGACTGGAACCACAGCCGATCGGTCCAGAACGTCACCAGGAGCAGGTACAAGATGACCAGCACGCCCAGCACGACCAGCGTGGGCACCAGCGCCCGAGGTCGGCGATTCGGGCCGTTGCCACCGAAAGATCCGCCGGTGGGGCGCGGGATGTCCTGGCTCACCCACCCGAAACTATCTCACCGGGTCCCGTGGTTCCCGTTCCGCCCACACCGCGCCCGAGACGAGACCATGTCGTGACCGACGCGCGGCATGCGACGATGCTGGCATGGGCCCGGAAGACACCACACCGATCACTGACAACGCCCCGTCCCCGCTCACGCGCGCGATCGCCGAGATCGAGGCACACGTGCGCGAGGACGGCTGGGACCAACCGCCCCGGCTCTACGCCCTGGCCGCCACCACCGACCTGGTCAACCGCGAGCCGGGCCTGGCCGGCGAGCTCGGCGTCGACCTCGACGACCTCCCGCCGGGGTCGCTGACCCCGATCGAGCAGGAGATCGGCGAGCAGTCGATCGACGACCTCCTGTCCACGATCAGCTGGCCCGAGACGGTCGACGGCTGTGCGCTCGCCCTCGAGCGGATTGTCCTTCCGCCCGGCGCCGAGGAGGACATGCCCGACGACAGCCTCTCCGCGAACGACTGGGCCGCACGTCATCCCGCCCGCGCTGATGTCCGCGTGGTGGTGGGGGTCCTGCGCGACGGCCGCCGCACGTCGGTGTTGCGGATCCGTGGGCACGAGGACGACACCGACCTGATCCGCGGCGCCGAACTCTCCCCCGAGCTCGGCGACGCGCTGGCCAGCACGTTCATCTGATCGGCCGGCCGGTCGGCGGCTCGGCGCTGGGCCGGCGGCTCGGCGCTGGGCCGATGTCGCGCTGAGCCGCCGTTCGGGAGGGGTCAGTCGGTGGGGCAGGTCGGGAGGTCGTCGACGTCGCCGGCGGTGAATCCCTCGACGGCGGCGATCGCGTCGTCGAGGGTCTCGATCGGCACCACCCGCATGTCGCGGTTGTGGGCCCCGGACGCCTCGCCGCAGTTGTCGATCGGCGCAAGGAACAGCTCGGCGCCCTCGGCGGACGCAGCGGCGATCTTCTGCGCGATACCGCCGATGGGCCCGACCTCGCCCTCAGGGGTGATCTCGCCGGTGCCGGCGATGTGCTCGCCCTCGAGCAGCTCGCCCGGCGTCATCGTGTCGTAGATCGCCAGCGCGAAGATCATTCCCGCGCTGGGCCCGCCGATGCGCTCGTCGATGCCGATGGTGATGTCGACCGGCAGGTCGAATCCCTCGGCGGGGGTGAAGCCGACCAGCGCGCGTCCGTCGTCCTCGGCCGCGGTAGTGGTGATCGTCTGGCTGAGCTGCTCGCCGTCGCGGTCGACGACGATGACGACCTCCTCGCCCGGCTCGTGGGCGGTCACGGCGTCGACGACGTCCTGGGGCGTGACGACCGCGCTGCCGTCGATCGAGACCACGACGTCACCGGGTTCGAGGACGCCGTCGGCCGGTGCGTCGTCGAGCACGCCGTCGACCACGACCTTGGCGGGGACGTCGTAGCCCAGCTCGCGCAACGCGGCGACCTTGGCGTTCTCCTGCGAGCGGGCCAGCATCTGCTGGTTCTCGGCCCGCGACTGCTCAGCGGTGGTGCCCTCGGGATAGACGATGTCGCGCGGGATGACGGCGCGGTCCGGGTCGGCCCAGGCACGCAGCGCCGTGACGATGTCGAGCTTCGCGTCGGCGGGCGTGACACCGACCGTGGTGAGGTCGAGCCGGCCGTCGGTGGGGAACACCTCGGCACCCTCGATCTGCACCACGGGGTGGCCGTCCCACTCGCCCAGGGTGTCCTCGACCGGGCCGGGTGAGTACACGACATAGGGAACCGGGAGCAGCGACGCCACCGCGACGAGCGCGACGATCACGAAGCCTGCGACGGCCAGGGTGACGGAACGGCGGGTCATGGGGGGCGTGGGTCCTCACGTGTCGCGAATGAACATCGACCAGGGTACGTGCACGTGCCGTCGATCCGTGGATCCGGACTGGTGAGCCGGCTCGGCGACCAGGCCGGACGAGAGCCGAACGGCGCCGGTCAGGGCGCGCCGACCCACTCCTCGGTGCCGTCGCCGAAGCGTTGGTGCTTCCAGATCGGTACCTCGCGCTTGAGGTCGTCGATGAGCCGGCGGCAGGCCTCGAACGCCTCGCCGCGGTGGGGCGCCGAGGCGGCCACCACCACGGCGAGGTCGCCGACGGCGAGGTCGCCGACGCGGTGCACGGCGGCCAGCGCGGTGATCTCGACCTCGGCGGCCACCCGCTCGGCGACCTCGCGCAGCAGCCGCTCGACCGACGGATGGGCCTCGTAGCCCAGGCCCGTGACGGCCTTGTCCTGGTCGAGGTCGCGCACCGAGCCGACGAAGACACAGGTGCCCCCGGCCGCGGGATCGGCGACCGCCGCGAGGACGGCGTCGACGGACAGCGGCTCCTCCTGGACGGCGAGCAGCCGCACGGTGGCCGCGGTGTCGACGCCGGGGCGGGTGTCCACGGTCAGCCTCGCTTCCGGCGCCGGGCCTTGCGCACGACCACCGCCGTGCCCAGGATCGCGACCGTGGCTCCGGCCGCGCCGAGGGTGGCCGCGGTGGCGGTCTCGCGTCGGCCGATGCGGCGCGACGCGAGCGCGTGCCGGCCGCTGACCTCGTCCATCAGCGACTTCAGGGCACCGGCGTTGTCGTATTCGGCATGCCAGCCGGCCTTGGTCAGCCGGGTGGCCGAGACGACCCACGGGCGGGTGACGTAGTGCAGCTCGCTGGCCGGCGCGGGAGTGACGCCGAGGCGATGAAGCCGCTGGGCGGTGCCGAAGGCGAACGAGGCAGGCAGCTCGATGCGGGCCTTGCCGGAGATGGTCTCGACGGTCTGCTGGTCGAGGTGGCCCTCGCTGGCCACCGTCAGCGGCCCGTCGAGGTCGTTGACCACCGCGAACTCCAGCGCCGAGGCGAGGTCGTCGACGTGGCAGAACTGCCAGGCCGGCACACTGCCCCGGACCACGAGCAGTCGTGGGGCCTCGAAGTGGCGGGTGAGGACGGTGTCGACGCCGGGCCCCACGACCGTGGCCGGGCGCACCACCGTGACGGCGGTGCCGGAGTGGGATCGCGGCGCCCGGGCGCACAGCGCCTCGACCTCGAGGAGGTCGCTGACGATCGCGCCGTCGGGCTCGGCGGACAGAGCGGCGTCCTCGTCGAGCGGGATCGGGTTGTCCGGCGAGGCTCCGTAGACCATCGCGCTGGTGACGACGATCACCCGGCGCACACCAGCCGCCGCCGAGGCGGTCACGACGGTCTGGGTGCCGCGGACGTTGCGGCGGGACCGCTCGGCGGTGTCCTCGGTGACGCCCACGTCGATGCCGGTGTGGACGACGACGTCGCAGCCCTCGAAGGCCGAGACGATGGCTGGGTCGGTGAGGTCGAGAACGCGCCAGGTGACGCCGTCGACGTCGCCGCGGGCGTCGTCGATCGCCACCACCTCCTGCACGCCGGCCGAGGCCGCCAGGCGCTGCGCGAGCAGGCGCCCGGCACCGGCGGCCGCGCCGGTGACTGCGACCACCAGCCCGTCCTTGCGACCGTTGCGCCGAGCGCGAACCCGACGCGGCTGCTGACCCACGAATGACCCTCCTGCGGTTACCGTGGAACGCATGAGGCGCTCCTTACCGCTTCCCATCCTGCCTGAGGCCCCGTGATGAGTGACGTCCCGTTCGGTTTCGGTCGTGAAGACTCCGACGACGATCTCCCCGAGCAGCGCTCCGGCGAGGGTGGTGGCTCCCAGCAGCCACCCGGCCCGGACGACCCGCTGGCGGGCCTGTTCGGCATGCTCAGCGGCGGCGCCCAGGGCGGCGCCGATCTCGGTCAGATGTTCCAGCAGCTCGGCCAGATGCTGTCGTGGTCCGGCGGCCCGGTGAACTGGGACCTCGCCAACCAGTCGGCGCGCCAGGTCGTGGCGGCCTCGGGCGACCGTTCGGTCAGCGCGTCCGAGCGGCGCGACGTCGACGAGGCGTTCCGGCTGGCCGACACCTGGCTCGACGGCGCCACCTCGTTCCCCGCCACCGGTGGGTCGGCGCGCACGTGGAGCCGGGCCGAGTGGGTCGAGGGCACCCAGGCCGCGTGGCGCGGGCTGGTCGAGCCGGTCGCCGCGCGGGTCTCCGAGGCCATGAGCAAGGCGCTGCCCGCCGAGATGGCCGAGGCGGCCGGTCCGCTGGTCAACATGCTCCAGCAGGTCGGCGTCTCGATGTGGGGCGCCCAGGTCGGCCAGAGCATCGGCACGCTGGCCGGCGAGGTCCTCGGGGCCACCGACATCGGCGTCCCGCTGGCCGAGGGGCATCCGGCGCTGTTGCCGGCGAACCTGCGGGCCTTCGGCGAAGGGCTGGGGGTCGACGCCCGCGACGTCACCCTCTACGTCGCGTTGCGCGAGGCCGCCTACGTGCGCCTCTACGCCCACGCGCCGTGGCTGCGCTCCCACATCACCTCGCTGGTCGAGGAGTACGCCCGGCACGTCGAGGTCGACACCGGCGCGATCGAGTCCAAGCTGCGCGACATCGACCCGTCCAACCCCGAGGCGCTGCAGGCCGCGCTCGA
>DATCVR010000099.1:0-7701 GCA_036566745.1 Jiangellaceae bacterium
TCGTAGCCCTCCGGCGTGCTGATCGCCGCGCGCAGGTCCATCGACGCGGCCCGCTTGGCGATCAGCGTGTGCACGGTCGCGACCAGGTCGGACTGCTCCTCGGTGAGCGCGAACCTCATCGGCCTGCCACCAGCGACTCGAGGATCCGCGCACGATGCTCGGCCGGGGTGCCCCAGGCACCGACCAGCGTGCGCACCTTCAGGATCCACAGGCTCAGGTCGAACTCGCGGGTGTAGCCGATCGCACCGTGGACCTGGAGCGCGGTGCGCGAGGCGAGGTACGCCGCGTCGCCGGCCGCCACCTTCGCGGCCGACACATCGCGCGGGGCGAGTGTCAGGCCCGCGTGGTGGATCAGCGGTGCAGCGAAGTCGAGCGCAACGCGTACGTCCGCAAGCAGATGCTTCACTGCCTGCTGGGCCCCGATCGGCTTTCCGAACTGTTCTCGCTGCTTCGCGTAGGCGACTGTGTCGTCCAGAAGACGGCGGCCGGCACCGAGCAGCTGCGCCGCGCAAGCCAACGCGCCGAGGTCCAGTGCGCGGCCTGCGTCGACCGTTCCAGTCGCTTCATCGGGCACGACGTCGAAGAGTCTCCGTGTCGGATCCGCGGACGTCCGCATTGCGCCGGCCGCGGCGCGCTGCAGCGACGAATCGGTCCCGAGGGTGAAGACGTGGTCGGCGATGTCGGCGTCGACCGCTCGGGGCGTGGAAGGGGGAGCCGCCAGAGTTCCGATGGCCATGCCGGATGCGATCGCCGTGAGCGCGTTCGCCTCCTCGACCTGGGTGAGCAGCTCGGGAAGAACAGCCACACTTTCGACCCACGGCCCAGGTGCCCCGTGGTAGCCCAAGCTTTCGAGGGCGACGGTGACATCAACCGGGGATGCTCCAAGACCTTCGTACGCGTCCGGGACAAGCAGCGCGGTGACGCCGAGCCCCGCGAGGCGTCGCCAGAGATCCAAGCCAGGACTGCCCTCGCCTGAGGCCCATGCGCGCGCGATCGCAGGGACACCGGCCGATCCGAGCAGATCGTCAAGGGCGTCCGCGAACGCCATCTGTTCCGGCGTACGTCCGAATTGCAACGCGTTCTCCTCCTTGTGATGGCCGTTCCCAAACGAGACTACCAAGCACTTGCTTGGTAGTCCATATGTGTTGGAACAGAGACGGGTCCGTCGCCTTGTCGGCGACGGACCCGTGAGCGCGGATGACGACCTGCGTCGGTCAGCCGATCCTCCGCCCGTCGGAGGTGATCCTCATGGTCGTGTAGTTCGGTCGCGTGCCGATGATGGTCACGGTGACCACCTTGCCCTTGGCAGTCCTAGGGACGTTGAAGTACTTGGAGGTGCTCCACTTGGCGACCGTTCCGTTGACCTTCCAGGCGTACACGATGCGGGTCGGTTTGGCGCTCCAGGTGCCACGGACCGCAGTCAAGGTGCTGCCGACGCGCGCCGTGCCGGTGATCTTCGGTCTAGGCGCTCGGAACGCGTATCGTCCGATCTTCTCCGTCGGCGCACTCGTCCTCGCCGTGGTGACGTAGTAGGCACGGCCGGCGGTCACCTTCACCCGGATCACCGTTCCCTTGGCAGAGGAGGGGATCCGATAGGTCGCGGAGGTGCCGGACTTCACGACCCGCCCGTTGACCGTCCACGTGTACCTGAACCACGACGGCGTCGGGAGCCAGAGGCCGCGCTTCACGCCGAGAAGGCCGCCCACACGTACGCTCCCAGTGATGACCGGCGCCGGCGCGTGGATGAACGTCGCCTTGGCGATGCTCACCGCGGTGGTGACGTTCTTCGCGCTGGCGTAGTCGGAGCCCAGGTACTTCACGGTCAGGGATCGAGTGCCTGGAAGGTACGTGTTCGCAGGGACCCGATAGCTGGCGGTGCCGGCACTGAGCTGCACTGTCGAGAGTCGGGTGCCGCCGTTGTAGAACGCGACCGATCCAGTCGGCGTGACGCCGCGAGTCTGGACTCGGACGCTCACGGTGCGGGCCAGGTTGAACCGCCACACTGCTGTTCCGACCGACGTTGTGATGGTCGGGTTGGGATCGGTGACCGCGAACGAGCTGGTCCACGACGATGGTGCCCACTGGGAGTTACCAGCGAAGGCGACCTTGATCGTGTGCTTGCCGGGTTTGAACGCAGCGCTGTCGAGCCGCAGGCCACCGTACGTCGAATGGGCCTCAGGCACTGTGCCGACGACCTCTCCGTCGACACTGACCTGATACGGCATCCCCGAGCCGTACGGCCCGCCGCGCCAGGTCTCGTAGGTGGTCGCATCGACCCAGAACTGCTGGCCGTACATCACTCGTCCGGTCGCGGTCGACTGGCCGTCCGCGCGAATTCGCCCGGTCGTTGTGGTGGTAGTCCTTGCGACGGAGACGGCCTGTTCCCAGACGGCATGGTCGCCGCCCCCATCGGCTCGGTAGACCAGCCCCACTCGGGTGGTTCCTGCCCGAATGGGTGCGATAGAGAAGGTGATGCGCGAGGTGGACACATCCTGGGTGGCGACCGAACGGCCGTCGGCGGTCAGGGTGACCGTTCCGTCCACGGTTCCGCTCGGCGTGACGACTTCGACGTCGACATCTGGGTTCTCACGTCCCGGGGCGGCCCAAGCGCTCGGCGCTGAGACAGCGAGTCGGGTCTCCTCGGGCGGCAGCACGTGCACACGGACCGAGGTCGAGGAGGCGTCCCGTGTGCCGAGGCGGTGTTCCCGCGCCCAGCCGGTGTACGCGACCTTGATGTCGTAGGTGCCCGGCGTGCGCGTGGCGCCGGGGCGGACGCATTGCTGTGACGGTGCGTAGGTGGTCCCTTCCGCCTGCATCAGTCCGCGGAGCGGGCTGCCGTCAGTACTTTCCGCGCACACCTCGAGGCCCGGTCCTTCGCCATAACGCCATGTCGGCTCACCAGAGGACACCAGGCGCGTTGGTGCTGGAGTCGCCGGCGCGGTCGGCACGTCGCCGTCGACGTCGGCAACGCGCACGGTGCCCGTCCAGCGCGATGAGCGCACCGGATCCGTGCCGAGGAAGTCGAGCTGGATCGGCTGTTCGCCGGGCAGAAGCGCACGTGCCGGAATCAGCACGGTGGCCTGGCCTCTGCTGACCGGTGCGGAGTCGAGATCCCGCCAGGAGTCCTGGTCGATGATCCGGCCGCCGGTCGTACGGACCATGATCCGGCCATTCGTGGGGACATCCTCGGCGGCGGTGACCGTGACCGGGATCTCCGCCGTCTCGTCGAACCTGACCAAGTCTGGGAGTGAGGGGTTGAGTCCCGTCACCGAGGGACCGAGAACGTTCAAAGTCCACGTATGCGCCTCGGGGCGAGCGCCGTAGCCGAGGAAGGCGAGCTCCAAGCGGTGTGCGCCGGTGGTCAGGTCCCGATGGCTGAGCGGAAGTTCGATGGAGCCCCGTCCGAGCTGCTCGACGAGAGTCTTCCGCGTTCCGTCAGGTCGGACCAGACTGAGCCTGGCTCCCATGTCGACGGGGAGCTCGCCGTAGGACGCACTGACGCTCACTGAGGCGTCGGGGTTGCCGATGTGCATCTCCGGGGGCACGTCGAAGGTGACATCGAAGTCGTACGGGTCACCCGCCAGGATGCCCCAACCTTCGCCTGATTCACCCCAAGCCAGGGCTGCGTAGGTATCGCCACCGGGGAGGGGGCGTAGGTAGGGGCCACCCTCAGTCCATTTCAAGACCGAATGGTCATCGAGGACGGCAACCCCGTAAGGGGGGTCTGTCGCCAGGGCGGTGATCCTCCGGTCAGCAGGTGCCTGGATCAGTGTGGCGTCGTTGGCGAGCGCGACCACGGCACCGGTGTCTGTTGCGGCAAAGCCGTGCGGCGCGCCGGCCTCGACGCCGATGAACCGGGCGCCAGCGGGCGGCACGTGCACGGTCGCCACCTCGGAGGCGAAGCAGGTGACCACTCGGTTGTCACTGCGGAGCGCGGCCCAGCCTGCGTACGAGACGGAGACTGCTGTGTACCGGGTCTCGGCGGGAGGCGTGAACGCCTCCGCGCAACGCCGATCGGCAGCATCCAAGACGACGGCAATGGTGCCGTCGGACCGCAAGGCGTAGGTGCGCCCTCCCTGGCCGTCGATCCCCACGTACGTCGTGCCGTCGGGCAGATCGGGAACGGCGGGCGCCGGAGACGTGCCCCGAGAGATGGCCTCGATGCTGCCGTCGGCATGCAGGAAGTAGTTGGCTCGGTCGTCGGTCGAGATGGCCACGTACGGGCCGGGCCGGGTCGGCAGCGCGTTCGTGGCGATCGACGTCGGGGTGCCGTCGTCTCGCAGGATCAGGGCATGCGCCGGGCCGGTGGCGATTGCCACCGCATCGTTGGGCGCTCCTGCCGAAAGGTCCAGGACCGTGGAATCACCGAGCGGGATCAAGCTGCCGCTCTGGGCTGCAGGGGTGCCGGCCTGGATGAAGGTGCCCGGCGCTGGGAGCTCGAGCGACTCGGCATGCGCCGGGTGGAGCGTTGCGATGGCCAGGCCGCTGGTCGCTACTGAAGCCACTGTGGCCCAGATGAGGTGACGACGAGTCCTGCTCATGACGCTTCCTCGATGGTGACCGTGGTCGACCAGGCCTCGCTGGGACTGGGGCCGACGGCTGCCTCGTAGGTCACGTCGACGTCGTGGGTGCCGACAGGTGCTTCCGGCATGAGCACCTGAGCGCGACCATCACGGAGCCAGCGGGTTACGTACGTGCCCGAGTAGTCGTACTCGCCGAGATGCACAAGGACCTCGCCCTCGGCAGGGATACCCGCGGCGGTGCGTACCTCGACCTCCAATATGGCTGGCTGGTCGACCGCCCATCGCGTTGGCCCGCTCACGGAGATCGTCGGGTCTTCAGGTGGGGTGATCAGGAAGTCCGATCGGAGAGTCGCTCGTCTGTACCCGGTGTCCGCGGCGAACGTGATCGTCATCGTTCGCTGCCCGGCGACCGGAAGCAGACTGGGCTCGAAGGGCACGTCGAGCGTGAACGTTCCGTCGGGTCGGACCTCTGTGCAGGCCTCTCCAGCCGAGGAATCGCGGATGTAGTCACCACATACCTGACCAGATGGCGTGTAGCCGGGGGCCGACACGCTGCCGCTCACGGCGAATGTCGGCTCGGAGTTCCTGCTGAAATCGGCAAACTCGACGCGCGCCGGCACATCCGCCGTCAAGCGGGTCTCCGTCAGGTCGCTGGAGACGATCGCGTGGCCGGTGCCGTCCGGGCCCAGCCACGCCGTCAGGTACCGCGCGCCGTCGGGTAGCCGAGGGACATAGATCTCTCGCCCCCATGTCAGCAGGGTGCCGTCGTCGAGGATCGCGAGGCTGGATACGCCGCCGGCGGAGATCCCGGTCAGAGCGCGCCCGTCGGGAACCGCAGGCGGAGGCGTGGCCAAGGCGCCGACAGGCACGATCCGCTCGCCACTCTCCGACAGATAGGCGAAATCGACTCCTGCGGAGACGCCGTCGAACTTCTCGCCTGCTGCAGGCTCGATGATGTCGCTGGCAGTCGGGTCGGTGTCGGCGTACCCGCAGGCAACTGCTCGGCCATCTGATCGCAGCGCGATCCACTTACCTCGAGCTCCGCTGACTGCGGTATAGCTGAGGCCTGCAGGTGGCGCCCAGTCCGACTCGCAGCCGATGGGGGCCGGGCTTCCTTCCCACGTCATGCCTGCGAGCCGGCCATCAGATCGCAGGGCGAGGACATGATCGTCCACCTTCGCGACGGCGGTGTACGTCAGTCCGTCGGCGGCCCGCAGGACTTTCGTGTTGCAGCATGCTCGTGCATGGATCGAGCCGTCAGACCGTAGTGCGAACGACTCGAACGCATCGTCCGAGGCGACGGCGACGACCTTCAAGTCATCAGATGGCGCGTGGCCGGAGATTTCGGTTACGCGCACTGTCGACCCATCGGTGCGGATCACCGTTGTGCCGGCGAGCCCGAGGTCGCTGGTCGATTCGGGGACTGGGCTCCTGTTGTACAGGTCCCCAACACCTTCGCCGTACCGGAATCCGCCGACATCCAGCGGCACGATCCTGCCCGGAACCGCAACACGTGTTCCCTCCTGGACGAAGGCAGTCGTGTCGGACAGGCTGGGTTCGATCGATGGTGAGACGACCGACGGCAGCGCCGCGACAGCAGCCACGGCGAGCGATACTGCCGCTGGCACGATCAGGCCACGCCAGCGCGGGGGCCTCGGGGTGCGAGACATACGGGATCCGTTCCAAAAACGCAGATGAGCGGACGGAACCTATCAGTGTCGTTCCCGGTGGCTGCAGGAGTTCCGACGCTGTTTCAAAGCGGTGCCGATTCGTTGCCCTCCCGGGTATATCGGACCATCTCGATTCAGCGAGGGAGGCCCAGGATCCGCTCGGCGACGATGTTGCGTTGGATCTGGTTGGTGCCGGCGTAGATCGGGCCGGACAGGGAGAAGAGGTAGTCGTCGAGCCAGCGGCCGTCGAGCTCGGCGTCGGCACCGAGCAGCGAGAGCGCGGTCTCGTGCAGCGCGAGGTCGAGGTCGGACCACCACAGCTTGTTGATCGAGCCCTCGGCGCCGACCGAGCCGCCGGCCTCGACGTGGGTGACGGTGCCCCAGGTGTAGAGGCGGTACGCCTCGGCCCCGATCCAGGCGTCGACGACCTCGTCACGCAGGTGCGGCTGCGGCTCGGACGCCCACAGGTCCAGCAACCGCTCCGCCGCGGCGCAGAACCGTCCCGGCGAACGCAGCGACAGGCCCCGCTCGTTGCCCGCGGTCGACATCGCGACCTTCCAGCCGTCGCCGACGCCGCCGAGCACGTCCTCATCAGGCACGAAGACGTCGTCGAAGAAGATTTCCGCGAAACCGGGCGTGCCATCGAGCTGGTCGATCGGACGGACGGTGACGCCTTCGGCGTCGAGCGGAAAGAGGAAGTACGTCAGGCCCCGGTGCCGCTCGGCGGAAGGATCCGAGCGGAAGAGGCCGAAGCCGCGGTCAGCGAAGGGCGCGCGGCTGCTCCAGGTCTTCTGGCCGTTGAGCCTCCAACCGCCCTCGACCTGCGTCGCGGACGCACGGAGCGAAGCCAGGTCGGACCCCGCCTCCGGCTCTGACCATGCCTGCGCCCAGACGAGCGTGCCGTCGGTCATGTCGCGCAGGTAGCGCTCCTTCTGGGCGTCGGTCCCGTGGCCGAAGATGATCGGTGCGAGCAGCGAGATGCCGTTCTGGCTGATCCTCGTCGGGGCGCCGGCGAGGTAGTACTCCTCCTCGAAGATGACCCACTCGGTGAGCGACGCGTCGCGACCGCCGTACGCCTCCGGCCAGGCGACTACCGACCACCGACCGGAGGCCAGGGTGCGCTCCCAGTCCCGGTGCGCCGCGGCGCCGTCGGCGGTGTCCATCGACGGCAGCCGGCCGGGGTTGTTGGCGGCGAGCCACTCGCGGGCCTCGAGGCGGAAGGCCTCCTCGGCCTCGGTGAATTCCAAGGAGTTCATGACTTCATCGACCTCGCGTTCATCCCAGCGAGCGAGTCCTTGCCGACCTCGGCGTTGTGGGCGTGGGCGGCGTGGTGGAGACCGAAGACGGAGTCCATCCCGGCACGCATGCCCATCAGGTCCTCGGCCTGGTTGACCGCCTTCTTCGCCAGCGCCAGCCCCAGGCGCGGCATCTCGGCGATCCGCCCGGCGAGGGCGAGCGTCTCGGTCTCGAGGTCGTCGCGGCGTACGACATGGTTGACCATGCCCCAG
>DATCVR010000100.1:0-6747 GCA_036566745.1 Jiangellaceae bacterium
ACCGGGCCCGCTCGCTCGAGGGTTCGCCGGTGGTCCAGCTGGCCAGCCCGGCCCAGTTCTTCACCGACGCGCAGGCCGACGATCCACACCCTCCGGTGTGGAGCGGCGAGATGTACCTCGAACTGCACCGCGGCACCTACACCTCGCAGGCGCGCACCAAGCACGGCAACCGTCGCAGCGAGCACCTCCTGCGCGAGGCCGAACTGTGGGCGAGCACCGCCGCGGTGCGTACCGGCGCCGCCTACCCGCGGGACGAGCTGGAGCGGATCTGGCACACCGTGCTGCTCCAGCAGTTCCACGACATCCTGCCCGGCAGCTCGATCGCGTGGGTCCACCGCGAGGCGGAGCGCCGCTACGCCGAGGTGGCCGGCGAGCTCGAGTCGATCATCGAGAGCAGCCTGCGTGCCTTGACCGGCGACGGCGATCGGGTCATCGCCGCGAACGCCGGTCCGTTCCGTCGCGCGGGGGTGCCCGCGTTGGGTGCGACAGTCCGTGGGCCGGGCGATGAGGCCGAGGTCGCCGCCGCTGACGGCGTCTCCCATGTCGTCGCCGAGCCGGTGGATGGCGGCGGGATCGTGCTGCGCAACGGCGTGGTGTCTGCGACGATCGACGCCCACGGGCTGCTGGTCTCGCTGCGTCAGCTGGCCTCCGGACGCGAGGGCATCGCCCCGGGCGGCGTGGGCAATCTGCTCCAGCTCCATCGTGACCTCCCCAACGCCTGGGATGCCTGGGACGTCGATGAGCACTACCGCCGCAACGTCACCGACCTGGTCGACGCCGACGTGGTCGAGCTCACCACCACCGACGACGGACGAGCCGCGGTGCGGATCGAGCGCCGCTTCGGGTCGTCGACGGTGCGACAGCTCCTCACGCTGGTGGCCGGAGAAGCGGCGCTCGACGTCACCACCACCGTCGACTGGCACGAGCGACAGAAGCTGCTCAAGCTCGCCTTCGCCCTCGACGTCCACGCCGACCGGTCCGCGGCCGAGACCCAGTTCGGCCATGTGTACCGGCCCACCCACACCAACACCTCGTGGGAGGCGGCGAAGTTCGAGATCTGCGCGCATCGATGGATCCACGTCGGCGAGCCCGGCTTCGGCGTGGCGCTGGCCAATGACTCCACCTACGGACACGACGTCACTCGTGGCGAGCGAGCGGGTGGTGGGACGACCACCACCGTCCGGCAGTCGCTGCTGCGCGCGCCCCTGTTTCCCGACCCCGATGCCGACCAGGGCGAGCACACCATGCGCACGCGCGTGGTGGTGGCGGCCGGGATCGCCGAGGCGGTGCGCGCCGGGTACGCGCTGAACCTCCCCGAGCGGGTCGTCGTGGGCGCCCACGACATCGAGCCGCTCGTCGAGGTCGACCACCCGGGCGTCGTCGTCGAGGCGGTGAAGCTCGCTGAGGACGGTAGTGGCGACGTCGTGGTGCGGCTCTACGAGTCCTTGGGGGCGCGTGCGACGGTGGCGATCCGCCCGGCCTTCGACGTGGCCGGGGTGCGGTGGACGGACCTGCTCGAGCGCGACCTCGGCCTGCCCGAGGGCACCACCGTGCGCACCGATGGCACTGTCGAGGCCCAGCTCAGGCCGTTCCAGCTGGTCACGCTGCGGTTCGTGCGAGCGTGACGGCGCCGGGCGAGCAGCGCGGGTCGGCCCCGGAATACCCGCGTCCGCCGGCTCGTTTCGACGCGTGGCAGGTCTCCGTGCGAGACTTGGCCGCTGGATCCGGTTCACGGCCAGGCGCCCCGCCTCGCCGACCCGGCGTCCTCGACCTCCAGGAGTGCATCACATGAAGCGCGACATCCACCCCACGTACGTGGAGACTACTGTCACGTGTACGTGCGGTAACACCTTCACCACCCGCAGCACGGCAGAGAACGGCTCCATCCACGCCGACGTCTGCTCCAACTGCCACCCGTTCTACACCGGCAAGCAGAAGATCCTCGACACCGGCGGCCGCGTCGCCAGGTTCGAGTCGCGCTACGGCAAGAAGAAGGAAGCCGACGCGAAGTAGGTTTCTCGACGGGAGGGCGAGGGCTGCTCTGCCGGCTGCGTCCGACCGGCGGTCAAGCACGCCGGATCGAACGCTCTGACGCCGGCGCCGCACCCCTCGCCCTCCCGTCGCGTCGTTGCGGGCTCGTGGTCACCGATGATCAAGAGGGGTTAGGCGAATGTTCGAGGCTGTCGAGGTGCTGGCGGCCGAGCACGCCGAGCTCGAGCGCAGGCTGGCCGACCCCGACGTCCACGCCGATCCCGGTCGCGCGCGCAAGCTGGGTCGCCGGTACGCCGAGCTGACCGCCGTGGTGAAGGCCTACGACCAGTGGCGCGGCGTCGTCGACGATCGTGCGGCCGCACTCGAGCTGGCCGCCGACGATGCCGCGTTCGCCGCGGAGGCCGACGAGCTCGCCGGCCGCGAGGAGCAACTCGCCGACCGCCTGCGCACCCTGCTGCTGCCGCGCGACCCCAACGACGACCGCGACGCGATCCTGGAGATCAAGGCCGGTGAGGGCGGTGCCGAGTCGGCCCTGTTCGCCGCCGATCTCCTGCGGATGTACCTGCGCTTCGCCGAGCGAGCCGGCTGGAAGACCGAGGTCCTCGACGCCGAGGAGTCCGATCTCGGCGGCTACAAGGACGTGTCGGTGGCGGTCAAGGCCCGTGGCGCACCCGACCCCGGCTCGGCACCGTACGCCCGGCTGAAGTTCGAGGGCGGCGTTCACCGGGTCCAGCGGGTGCCGGTCACCGAGAGCCAGGGGCGTATCCACACCTCCGCCGCGGGCGTGCTCGTCCTGCCCGAGGCCGACGACGAGGCCGAGGTCGAGATCAGCCCGAACGACCTCCGTATCGACGTCTTCCGGTCCTCCGGGCCCGGCGGACAGAGCGTCAACACCACCGACTCCGCCGTACGGATCACCCACCTGCCCACGGGCATCGTCGTGTCGTGCCAGAACGAGAAGAGCCAGCTCCAGAACAAGGAGCAGGCGATGCGGATCCTGCGTGCGCGGCTGCTGGCGGCGGCGCAGGAGGAGGCCGACCGCGAGGCGTCCGACGCCCGGCGCAGCCAGGTGCGCACCGTCGACCGCTCCGAGCGGGTCCGCACGTACAACTTCCCCGAGAACCGCATCTCCGACCACCGCGTCGGCTACAAGGCCCACAACCTCGACGCCGTACTCGACGGCGACATCGATCCGATCATCCAGGCGCTGGTCGATGCCGACACCGAGACGCGGCTGGGTGAGGCCGGGCAGCCGGGCGGTGGCGCATGACGCCGGAGGCCGACGACAGCCTGCGGGCGCGGATCGCGGCGGCCACCCGGACGCTGAACGACGCCGGTGTGCCGTCTCCGCGGCACGACGCCGAGGCCCTGGCCGCCCACATCCTGGGTGTCGAGCGTGGTGCCCTGTTCACCCACCCGGAGCCCGGCGACGACTTCCGCACTGCCTACGCCGAGGCCATCGATCGCCGGGCCGCCCGCGAGCCGCTCCAGCACATCACCGGCCAGGCGCACTTCCGCTACGTCACCCTTCAGGTCGGCCCCGGAGTGTTCACCCCGCGTCCCGAGACCGAGCTGACCGCCGGTGCCGCGGTCGACGAGGCCAAGGCGATCGTCGCCGAGGGCAAGGTGCCGGTGGTCGTCGACCTCTACTCCGGTTCCGGTGCCATCGCGGTCTCGGTCGCCACCGAGGTACGTCCGTCGATGGTCCACGCCGTCGAGTCCGAGGACGACGCCGTGGCCTGGCTGCGGCGCAACGCCGCGGGCGCGGGGGTCATCGTCCACCGCGACGACGCCGGCGCGGTGGCCGAACGAAGCCTCTCGATGCTGGCCGGCCAGGTCGACGTCGTGGTGGCCAATCCGCCCTACGTCCCGGCCGGCGCCGTGATCCGCGATCCTGAGGTGGTCGTCCACGATCCCGCCGCGGCGTTGTGGTCCGGCGACGACGGCCTCGACGCCATGCGGATCCTCGAAGGGGTAGCCGCGCGGTTGCTCAAGTCCGGTGGCCTCGTGCTGGCCGAGCACGCCGACGTCCAGGGCGTCTCCGCGCCCGAGGTGTTCCGGCGGGCGGGGCGCTGGTCCGACGTCGCCGACCACGCCGACCTCAACGGCCGCCCCCGCTACCTGTCGGCCCGCCTCCGCGATCCGGACCGGGAATGATCACGTTCAGCAGGCGATCGGGTGCCGCACCAGGCCTACAGGCCTCGTGATGCGACCACGATCCTCGTGATGAGTACCACCACCTGATGAGCAAGGGGAGGATGACGTGGTGAGCCCGTTGTACGACTGCGCCGACGCCGCGAAGCGGGTGCGCGGCCTGGGCGCCGCACGCCGCGCGGTGAGCGCGGGCAAGCTGATCGTCTTGCCGACCGACACGGTCTACGGGGTCGGCGCCGACGCATTCTCCGCCACCGCGGTCGCCGCCCTGCTCGCCGCGAAGGGTCGCGGCCCCGACATGCCCGTCCCGGTGCTGGTCGGCGCTCCCGAGACGCTGGCCGGCATCGCGATCACCAACGACGCCGTCGACGCGCTGGTCGAGGCGTTCTGGCCCGGCGGGCTGACGCTCGTGTGCCGCGAGCAGCCGTCGTTGCGCTGGGACCTCGGCCGCACCGAGGGCACCGTCGCCGTCCGGATGCCGCGTCACGACATCGCGCTCGAGCTCCTGCGCGAGACCGGGCCGCTGGCCGTGAGCAGCGCCAACGTCACCGGCCAGCCGCCGGCCCGCTCGGCCGCTCAGGCTCGCGAGCAGCTCGGCGACGCCGTGGCCGTCTATCTCGAGGCCGGGCTGACCGATGACGATGTCCCTTCCACGATCGTCGACGTGACGGGCGAGGTGCCGCGCGTCCTGCGGGCCGGAGCCGTGGGGGAGGACGAGGTGCGCGCCGTCGTCGCCGCAGCGCGCGCCGCCCAGTCCGCCGCCGATGGCGACTCCGATGGCGAGTCCGGGGAGAGCTCTGGTACCGGTCCGGTCGCCGCCGAGGAGCCCGACGCTCCTGCCGGGTCATAGAGTGACCGCCATGACCAGCCGCTCCACTCGCGACTGAGGGCTGCCGGTGCGCGAGTATCTCCTCACCTTCTTCGTCGCCGCCTCGGTCACGTACCTGATGGTCGGTTTCGCCGGGCGCCTGGCGCACTGGGTCGGAGCCGTCTATCCCACCCGCGACCGCGACGTCCACCGTGCCCCGGTGCCCCGCCTCGGTGGCACCGCCATGCTGGCCGGGATGCTCGCCGCGATGCTGGTGGCGAGCTACCTGCCGCGGCTGCGCGGGGTGTTCGAGGAGTACTCCGACGCGCGCGCGCTGATCACGGCGGCGGTGGTCATCTGCCTGGTCGGCGTGGCGGACGACATCTGGGACATCTCCGCCCTGGCGAAGCTGGCCGGTCAGCTGCTCGCGGCTGGACTGCTGGTGCTGCAGGGCGTCCAGCTGACATGGATCCAGCTGCCCGGGGGCGCATTCATCTTCGACCCGCAGCAAGGCGCCCTGCTGACCGTGGTGCTGGTGGTGGGCGTGGCGAACGCCGTCAATTTCATCGACGGGCTGGACGGGCTGGCGGCCGGTGCGATCGGGATCGGCGCCGCGGCATTCTTCTCCTACGCCTACCTCACCGTCGAGGAAGGCTTCAGCCGGATGACCACGCCGGCGCTGATCGCCGTGGTGCTCATGGGGATCTGCGCGGGCTTCCTGCCGCACAACGTCCACCCGGCCAAGATCTTCATGGGCGATTCCGGCTCGCTGCTGATCGGCCTGCTTCTGGTGGCGGCGTCGATCAGCCTCACCGGCAAGTATCCGAGCCGCGAGGTCGACGAGTCCAGCTTCCTGCTCACCCTGCTGCCGCTGATCCTCCCGCTGGCGGTCATCGTGCTGCCGCTGCTCGACATGACGCTCGCGGTGATCCGCCGCACGCGAGCGGGTCGCGCGCCCTGGGCGCCGGACAAGCAGCACCTCCACCACCGGCTGCTCGAGATCGGCCATTCCCACCGCCGGGCGGTGTTCATCATGTGGCTGTGGGCGGCGCTCGTGTCGTTCGGCGTGGTGGTGATCGCGCTGATCGGGGGGTGGACGACCTATGCGCTGGTCGCGATCGCGGTGCTGGCGGCGGTGGCGTTCACCACCGGCCGCCCACGCCGGCTCCTGCGGCGCAGCACCGCATGACGGATCGCCTCGCGCAGGGGCACACCACCAGGCTTCTGGGCGCATCATCATGCCTGCAGGCCTGGTGGCGTGGGTGATCGCCTGCTGAACGTGATCATTTTGGGTCGGCGCCGGGCGGGCACGTACGCTGGGGGAGCGTTGTCCCAGCTCACGTGAGGATTCCATGGCTGCCGCGCCCGCTTCTTCGTCGTTTCTCACCCCCATGCGCCGGGTGTTGCTCGTGGCCGGGATCGGCCTTGCCGTCCTGGTGCCGGTGGCGACCCTCGCCGGGTGGCTGATCGGGGGCTCCGACGTCGGTCTCGGTGTCCTGCTCGGCCTCGCTCTGCCGGGCGCGTTCTTCGGCCTCACGGTGATCGTGGGGGTGCTCGCCGCCAAGCTCGACAATGGCCCATTCGTGGGCGTGGTCATGGCATCGTGGCTGGTCAAGGTAGTTGCGCTGCTCGTGGTGATGGCGCTGATCAAGGACGCCACGTTCTACTCCAAGCCCGCCTTCGTCGCCGCGTTCATCGTCGGCGTCGCGGGCTGGCTGACCGCCGAGGTCGTCGTCGTGCTCCGCACCCGGGTGACCTATGTGGAGGTATCAGGGGGTGCGTGACGGAGCACT
>DATCVR010000101.1:0-7858 GCA_036566745.1 Jiangellaceae bacterium
GCGCGCCGCCGTCCCCGGCAAACCCGGCCAGGAGCCCACCCGCGCGATGATCACGCTGTCGACCTGCGCCACGCCTGAGGACCACGCCGCCGGCAACTACTGGTCCGATGAGTTCGACAATCCCGAGCATCGCATCGACAAGGTCGGCGTCCTCGTCGCCGTGCGATGACTTCTCGGTACGTGACGCCCGACACATCTAGAACTATTGATCTAGAACGTCTGCTCTATTTAGATTGTTCGCATGCCTCGACAGCGACTCCACACGCTCGACGATCTTCTTGACGTCGCCGAACAGATCGTGACCAGCGGTGACCCCTCCGGGCTGACGCTGCGATCCCTGGCCGCTGCGGCGGGTGCGTCCAACGGGTCGATCTATCACGCGTTCGGATCGAAGGACGTGCTGCTCGCGCGGCTGTGGCTCCGGTCCACGTCCCGGCTGCACGAGCTCATGGTCCAGGCCATGACGGCGAGCACCGGATCGACCGACGCCGCTGGGGCGGATGCGGTCGTTGCGGTGGCGCTGGCTCCTGTCGAGTTCGTACGCCGGTTTCCGACGAGCGCCCGGCTGTTCTTCGCGCAGCGCCGTGATCAGCTCTTCTCCGGTGACCTTCCTCCCGAGGTCGAAGCCGAGCTGGCTGCTGTGCAGGGGCGATTCGTCGAGCTGCTGGTCAAGCTGGCGCGTGGCGTGTTTGAGCGCGGTGACCGCGCCGCAGTCGAAGCTATCGCAGTCTGCGTCGTTGACCTGCCCGGCGGGATCGTGCGCCGTTGCCTCCTCGAGGACCGCGAGACCGACGAGGCGACCGCCTCCCGCCTGGAGGCCGCCGTACGCGCGATCCTCACGCTTCCGCTGGAGCCACGTCCACCCAGGCCAGCGCCCACCTCACCATCCACCTCACCGTCCGCACCGAGGAGCAACCCATGACCCGCACCTCCACCGCCACGAGCCCGAACGGCTCGCCGACAAGCGGGAAGGACCGGTCGGTCCTAGCCCAGCCGCTGGAGCTGCCGAACGGCTTCGTGATCCCGAACCGGCTGGCCAAGGCTGCTCTCAGCGAAGGCCTGGGCCGGCGCGACTTCACCCCGGGCACGCGCATCAAGAACCTCTACCGGCGCTGGGCCGAGAGCGGCGTCGGGCTCTCGATCACCGGCAACGTGATGGTCGACCGCAACGCGGTCGGCGAGCCGGGCAACGTCGTGGTCGAGGATCATCGCCACGCCGAAGACCTGGCCGAGTGGGCGCGGGTGGCGAAGTCCGGCGGCACGAAGGTGTGGGTCCAGATCAACCACCCGGGCCGTCAGACGCCGCGTACGCTCACCCCTCATCCCGTGGCGCCGTCGGCGATCGCCGTGCCTGGCGCAGGTGGTCTCTTCGCCGAGCCTCGCGAGCTGCGCGGGCGCGATATCGACGACCTGATCCGTCGCTTTGCGACCACGGCGGCGGTCGTGACCGAAGCAGGCTTCGACGGCGTACAGATCCATGGGGCGCACGGCTATCTGATCAGCCAGTTCCTCTCGCCGCTCTCCAACCAGCGCACCGACGCGTGGGGTGGATCCCCGGAGAAGCGGCGCCGCTTCGTGCTCGAGGTCTTCCGGGCGATCCGTGCCGAGGTCGGAGCAAGCACCCCGGTCGCGATCAAGCTCAACTCGGCCGACTTCCAGAAGGGCGGTTTTGGCGAGGAGGAGTCGCTGGAGGTGGTCCACGCGCTCGCCGAGGAGGGCCTGGACCTGCTCGAGATCTCCGGCGGCACCTACACCTCGGCGGCCATGCTGGGCGTGGACCCGTCGCTGAAGGCGAGCACGCGGCGGCGGGAGGCGTACTTCCTCTCCTACGCCGAACGGGTCCGCGCCGACCTGCCCGAACTGCCGCTGATGCTCACCGGTGGGTTCCGCACGGCCGGCGGGATGGTCGACGCCGTCGAGTCCGGGGCAGTCGACCTGGTCGGCCTCGGCCGGCCGCTCACCGTGCAGCCGGACTTCCCGGCCGAGCTGCTGGCCGGCCGCGCCAACGAGAGCGTTGTCAACCCGCGGCGCAGCGGGATCCGGCTGCTCGACAGCCTCACCGAGCTGACCTACTACAGCGTCCAGATGTGGCGAATGGCCAAGGGCAAGGAGCCGGCACCCGACCGGCACGCCGCCCTCAACGTCACCCAGTACCTCCTCAACAACGGCCTCGAGAGCCTGCGCTCCCCGCGCGGCTGACCCGGAAGGAACGACGTGACCATGACACCGACTCAGGATGGTGCCGTCTGATGACAACTCCTGTGACCCGTGCGGAGGGCTTTCCCCCGATCCGGCCCGCGAACCGTCCCGAGCTCCTCGCGGTGGGCTCGCCCGTCCGGCGGATCCTCGCGGAACCGCTGATCGCGCTCTACGGCCTGCCCGGATTCCTGCTGCCGCTCATGCACCCGGCGACTGCTGCGGCGACACTGAAGCGCGACAAGGTCTTCGCCGACCCGGATGCCGACATCCTCGACTACGCCCGGCGCCTTCGCGACACCCTGGAGATGATCTCCGGCGTCGCCCACGCCGGCGACGAGGCCGACCATGTCTCGTACGCCATGCGCGAACTGCACCGACCGATGCGTGGTGAGGACGCTCGGGGCGCGCCCTACCATGCCTGGACCCGCGACGTCTGGACGTGGAACTGGGCCGCGATCACGGCCAGCTACCTGCGCGGCTACGAGGTGCTTCGCGGCTGGCCCACCCAGCAGTTCCGCGACGACGCTTATCTCGGGTTCATCGAGGTCGGTCGGCGCTTCGGTGTGCTCGGGATGCCGGCGACGTACGACGAGTTCCTGACCATCTGGCCAGTTGAGCGTGATCGGGTGGCGGATCCCCGCAACGCGGGCGTACAGACCCTGGTGGGCCTGACTGATGCCAGTGGGCTGCCCGCGCCCTGGGCCCTGCGCCGGCTGCCGCTGTCCGTGTGGGCGCTGGTAAGCGCGCCGATCCGGCACTTCCTCAGGGTGGCGATCATGGCTGGGCTGAGGCCGGAGGAGCGCGACATGATCGGCTTTCCCGAGCGGCCGGTGGACCACGCCAGCCTCCGTGTTCACGTGACCTTCTGGCGACTGATCCTTCCGCGCGAGGTGTCCTACCGCATCGGGCTGGCTTGGATGTCCGCCCGCGCCCGCTGGTCGGAGCCGGTGTGGCGTACGCGCTTCTCGGCCGACGCACTCACCTCGAGGACGGAGTCCGCATGATCACAGTGACCACCAGCGACGGGCATGACCTCGCTGTCCACAGCGCCGGTGACATCTCGAAGCCGACCGTCGTCCTCGTCCACGGGTTTCCGGATGACCACACCGCCTGGGACGGGATCGTCGAGCGTCTGGCCGCGGACCATCATGTCGTCACCTACGACACCCGAGGCGCCGGTGCATCCGGCAGGCCGGGCCGGATCGCCGACTACCGTCTCGACCAGCTGGCCGCCGACCTGCAGGCGGTCATCGACCACGTCGACACCGGCAGAGGAGTCCACCTGGTCGGCCATGACTGGGGATCCGTGCAGGCGTGGCATCTGATCACCGACCCACGTGCCCGCCGCGTCCTCAGCTTCACCTCCGTCTCCGGCCCGTGCATCGACCACGTGCCGGGCTGGATCGCCCGCAAGGCGAAGGCGGGCAGGTACGTGGACATCGCCACAATGTGGAAGTCCCCGCTCTACATGGGTCTCTTCTCGATCCCGCTCCTGGCGCCGTTGCTGGCCCGTCTCGGACTCATCGATGCGACCCTCAAGCTCGCGATCAAGGCCCTCGAGCGGCCCGAGCAGGACGCCCGGCGGCCCGCCGGGCCGAGCGCCCGCCGCAACGCCGCCTCGATCCGCATCTACGGCGCCAACGTGTTCCCGCGCCTGCGCAACCCGCTCCGCGGCGGCACCGACGTACCGGTCCAGGTGCTGACACCGCGGCGAGACGTCTTCGTCCCGCCGGTGACCCAACGCGACCCGCGTCCGGACATCACGACGATCGAGATCCGCGAGATTCCAGGCGGGCACTGGGCCCCGACGTACAACCCCACGGTGGTGGGTGACCTGGTGGCGGGTTGGATCGCGCGCCACCAGCAGGAAGACGGCCTGCGAGAAATGAACTCCGAGGAGGTTCGGTGATGGGTGGGAAGCACGTACGGGATGCACGGCAGGTCGCTCTGAATGCGCGCCACGTCGCGTGGGATTGGACCGGGTTACCGATGCACTTTCTGGGTGAGGACCCGGTGGCCACCCATATCGCCAACGGTATGAACCTGCTGCTGCCCGAGGGTGAGGTCTTCTTCGTCCAGACGTTCCAGGAGGCACTGCCGCTGATCAAGGACGATGCGCTGCGCGAGGACGTCGTCGGGTTCATCGGACAGGAGGCGATGCACTCCAGCTCGCACCAGTCCATCCTCGACCACCTCGCCGGGGAGGGACTTGAGGTCGGGCCGTTCACCGAGCAGATCCAGCGGTTCTTCCGTACGGTGCTGGGCCCTCGTGAGCTGGAAGGGCGTCGAGCGCGCTCGTGGCTCATCGAGCGCGTGGCCATGGTGGCCGCGATCGAGCACTTCACCTCGTGGCTCGGCGACTGGGGCCTCAACGCCGAGGGATGGGACCGGGCGCTCGAACCGAAGGTCCTCGACCTGTTCCGATGGCACCTGGCCGAGGAGGTCGAGCACCGCCACGTCGCGTTCGATCTCTTCACCCACCTCGACGGGAGCTACCTGCGACGGGTTCGCAGCTGGATCATCGCGTCGGTCGGTCTGGCGATCCTCTGGGCCAAGGGCACCGCCTACCTGATGTCGGTCGACCCCGAGCTGAGCGCGGGCCGGCGCAAGATCCGGCTGGTCGACCTAAGACGCGCCTACAAGCGGGGATACATCTTCACCCCCTGGCAGGTCATGAAGATGTGGTTCCAGTACTTCAGGCCGTCCTACCACCCGCGCGACTACGGCTCCACGAGCCAGGCCGTCGCCTATCTCGCTCAGTCCCCGGCAGCGCGAGCGGCCGGATGAGCGACCGCGTCATGGCGATGCTGGAGCGGTGCGTCGCGGGGTACGCCGACGTCGCCTCACGATCGCACATCCGTGAGATCGCAGAGGTGGACCGCGACCTGCACCTGGAAGTGACCTCCGCCGACCTCCTCGCCTCCGATGTCATGGGTGTGACGATCGCCGGGCCGGCCGGTGCGGAGCTGCCAGAGTGGCACCCAGGCGCCCACATCGATCTGGTGTTGCCGTCCGGGCGACAGCGCCAGTACTCGCTGTGCGGTGACCCTGCCGACCGTTCCTCGTACAGGATCGCCGTGCGTCGCCTGCACGAAGGTGGCGGTGGGTCGATCGAGGTCCACGAGCTGACCGAGGGCACCGCGGTGACCGTCCGCGGACCACGGAACGCATTTCCTTTCGCCTACCCGCACCTCGCGAAGCACGACATCCGCGAGATCGCCTTCGTCGCGGGTGGCATCGGCATCACCGCACTGCTGCCGATGGTGCGAGCGGCCGCGGCCGCGGGTGTCCCGTGGAGCCTGACCTACGTCGGCCGGGACGAGGGGACCATGCCGTTCCTCATCGAGCTCCGCGCGATCGTCGGTGGCCACGTACGGGTGCTGCACGGGAGGCCGAGCCCCGAGGACGTCCTGACCGCGGTCGGACCTGGGACGTCGGTGTACTTCTGCGGACCGTCACCATTCCTCGACGCGATTCGCAAAGCGCTGGCTGACAAGCCGCACGAGGGGTTCCACTTCGAGCGGTTCACCCCGCCGGAGACCGTCGATGGCCGGTCGTTCCGGATCCGTCTGGCGCGATCCGGACACGATATCGAGGTGCCCGCCGATCGTTCGGCGCTGGCCGCGATCCGTGACGTCCGACCCGACGTGCCGTACTCCTGCCAGCAGGGGTTCTGCGGAACCTGCCGCGTGGACGTCCTCCGTGGGAAGCCCGACCAGCGTGGAACGGCGAGCTTCCTGGATCGACCCGGCACCATGCTCGTCTGTGTCGACCGAAGCGACGACCCGCACCTGACCATCGACCTGTGACTGTCCGTCCGGCTGGTGGCGCCCCTGGGCGTCGTGGTCGGGCTTCACGTGCCTGACGCGCGAGGGGCAGGTCCGTTCAGGTCTCGACGCTGGTGCATTCGCCCGTCCCCATCGAGCTCGATGACGGTGTCGATGCCGATCCGCTCCAGGAAGCCGTGGTCGTGGCTGACCACGAGCAGTGCGCCGCGGTAGGCGTCGAGGGCTTCGGCGAGCTGCTCGACGCTGGTGAGGTCGAGGTTGTTGGTCGGCTCGTCGAGGATCAGCAGCTGCGCGGGCGGGTCGGCCAGGAGCAGGCGGGCGAGGGAGACGCGGAAGCGTTCGCCACCTGAGAGCGTACGCACCGGGCGGTCCACGCTGTCGCCCCGCAGGAGGAGCCGGGCGAGCTGGTTGCGGATGGTGCCGGTTGGCAGGTCCGGGGTCACGCTGCGTACGTTCTCCATCGCGCTGGCCTCGTCGTCGAGGCCGTCGAGACGCTGGGGGAGGAGGCCCACCAGGTCGGTGAGAAGACGGCCGTGCGGCCGGCCCGGCACCGGGTCGCCGCCCTGAACGAGCTGGTCGATAAGGGTCGACTTGCCGGAGCCGTTCGCGCCGATCAGCGCGACCCGTTCCGGCCCCTGGATCACGACGGTCCGGTCCTCGTCCTCCAGCTCCGCGATCCGCCGGCCGCGCGGCACGCCAGGGTCGGGGAGGATGAGGTGGATGTGCTCCTCGTTGCGTACGCGCGAACCGGCCGCGTCGACGGCGGCCTGGGCCGCCTTCACCTTGTCGTCGAGCGTCGAGCGGAGCGAGCCGGCGGACGCCTGGGCCTTGCTGGCGCGGTTGCCTGCCAGGATCTTCGGGATCCCGCCGTCCTTCTGGGTCTTTTTCGCAGTCCGCTCGCGACGGGCGAGCTTCGTCTCCGCCTCGATGCGCTGCCGCTTCTCGACCTTGAGCGCCTGCTGCGCGGACCGGGCGGCCTGCGAGGCGGCCGCCTGCTCCTGCTCGCGGTGCTCCTTCCAGGCGCTGTACGGTCCGCCGTACGTGCTCAGCGTCCCGCCGAACAGCTCGGTGGTGCTGTCCATGTGCTCGAGCAGTTCGAGGTCGTGGCTGACGATCACGAGCGTCCCCGGCCACTGGTCCACGAAATCGGCGAGCTTGGCGCGGGTGGCTCGGTCGAGGTTGTTCGTAGGCTCGTCGAGCAGCGTGATCGGGGTGCGGCGGATGCGCAGGCCGGTGATCGCGATCAGCATGCCCTCGCCGCCGGAGATCTCGGCGACGCGACGGTCGAGGTCAGCCGCGGAGAAGCCGATCTGGTCCAGGGCCTCGTCGGCGCGGGACTCGATGTCCCAGTCGTCGCCGATCGTGTCGAAGTGACGCTGCTCGACCGAACCGTCCTCGATCGCCCGGATCGCGGCGAGGATGCCGTCGATGCCGAGCAGGTCGGCGATCGTCGTGTCGCGCCGCAGCGTGAGCGTCTGCGGCAGATAGCCGACCTCGCCACCGGCGTCGATGCGACCGGAGGTCGGTGTCAGCTCGCCCGCGATGAGGCGGAGCAGGGTGGATTTGCCGGCGCCGTTGCGACCGATCAGGCCGGTCCGGTCGGTGCCGAAGGTCCCGTTGATCCGTTCGAGCGCGACGGTGCCGTCGGGCCACTCGAAGGTCAGGTCGCGCAGGGTGATGGCAGATGGGGTGGACATGGCTGTGTTCTCTCGTCTCTTCCGTCGAGCGCCGAGAGGGCGCGACGGGAATCAGGTACGTGTCGACAGGAACGCGAACGTGCCGGAGAGCCCCACGCGTCGACGCCCGGGAAGGGCGGACGCGCGTGTGCGTCGAGAAGTGATCGTTCACCGGTGCGGGATGCCCGCACGGGC
>DATCVR010000102.1:0-1626 GCA_036566745.1 Jiangellaceae bacterium
GTCCTCGGATCCGGGCAGCAGGATGACCTCCGCGCGGTCGGTGGACCGTCCGGCACGCCCGACCTGCTGGTAGTAGGAGATGGGGGACGACGGCGCACCGAGGTGCACGACGAACCCCAGGTCGGGCTTGTCGAACCCCATTCCGAGCGCGGACGTCGCCACGAGGGCCTTGACCCGGTTGCCGAGCAGGTCCTGCTCGAGGGTCTCGCGCTCGGCGGCGTCGGTTTGCCCGGTGTATGCGGCGACCGTGTGGCCCTGCTCGGACAGCAGGCTCGCCAGATCCCTGGCCGCCGACACGGTGAGCGCGTAGATGATGCCCGAGCCGGGCAGGCTGTCGAGTTTCTGGGCGAGCCACGCGGCCCGGGCGGTGGCCTCCGGAATCTGCACGACCGACAGGTGCAGCGACTCGCGTTCGAGGCCGCCGCGGAGGACGAGGGTTTCGGCGCCACCCACCCCGAGCTGCGTGGAGACGTCGGAGACGACGCGGTCGTTCGCCGTGGCCGTGGTGGCCAGGACGGGGATTCCCTCGCCCAGTTCGGCGATCAGCGTGCGGATCCGCCGATAGTCGGGACGGAAGTCGTGACCCCAGTCCGACACGCAGTGCGCCTCGTCGACCACGACGAGGCCCGCGTCGGCGGCGAGGGAGGGGAGCACCTGGTCGCGGAAGTCGGGATTGTTGAGACGCTCGGGGCTGACCAGCAACACGTCGAGTTCGTTGTCCGCGACCCGGGCGTGGATGTCGTCCCACTCGGTGACGTTGCCGGAATTGATGGTGGCGGCGCGCACGCCCGCCCGCTCGGCGGAGGCCACCTGGTTCCGCATGAGGGCCAGGAGCGGCGACACGATGACCGTGGGGCCGTGCCCGTGCGCCCGCAGGAGCTTCGCCGCGATGAAGTAGACCGCCGACTTGCCCCAGCCCGTCCGTTGGACGACCAGCGCCCGTCTGCGGCCCACCACGAGCGCCTCGATCGCCGTCCACTGGTCGTCGCGGAGGGTGGCGTGCTCGCCTGCCAGCTCGCGGAGCAGCCGTTCGGCCTCGTCACGTAGTGCGGGTTCGGTGGCGGTCGTCATGCCCCCATGGTGCCCGACACGGGTGACACGGAGGATCCGGGCGGCGGCAGGAGCGCTCAGCCGGGCAGTGCCGCCTCGATCTCGGCCAGGGTCGGTGACGACGTGGACGCGCCTCGGCGGGTGGTGGCGAGCGCGCCCGCCGTGCACGCGAACGGGACGGCGGTCGCGGGCCCGCGTCGCCACGAGACGGCCAGGGCGCCGGCGAACGCGTCGCCGGCCCCGGTCGTGTCGACCACCTCGACCTCGGAGGAGTCGGTGTGGAGCGTTGTGCCGTCGCTGCCCGCGTAGTCCGCGCCCGACGACCCCAGCGTGGTCACGACGTGGGAGACAGCGCCGGTGACCTCGGCGCCGAGTTGCGCCGCCTCGGTCTGATTGACGAGGAGCACGTCGACCAGCTTGACGAGTTCGGCCGGAAGTGGCTGCACTGGTGACGGATTCAACATCACGACGGTGTCGTGTGCCGCGGCGTGTGCCGCCGCGGCAACGACGGTGCCCAGGGGTATCTCGAGTTGGCAGAGCAGGACGTCGGCGTCCGCGACGGCCGCGAGTTCGGCG
>DATCVR010000103.1:0-26070 GCA_036566745.1 Jiangellaceae bacterium
GGTCGGCGCTCATGGTGTCTCCTCGGCGGTGAGCAGGCAGGGGTCGTCGAGCCGGGCGACCCTGCGGCCCAGGCGTCCGACCTGAGGGTCTGGTGCTCGCGCCGCTCCCCGGTGGTGACCCACCCTGCGCCAGTCGCGACGCCGCCACGATAGCAACCGGGAGCGACCGCTACGGAATGGTGGCCGTGCGTCCGGTGACGGTCCAGCCCTCGCGGGCCAGCCGGCCGACGTGGTCGACGAGCTGGCGGCGTTCGGCGATCTTGATGCGTTCGTGCAGCGTGGCCTCGTCGTCGCCGGGCTCGACCGGGACCGCGACCTGCGCCAGGATCGGCCCGGTGTCGACGCCGGCGTCGACCACGTGCAGGGTCGCGCCGGTGACCCGGGCGCCGTACGCCAGCGCGTCGCGCACCCCGTGAGTGCCGGGGAACGACGGCAAGAGGGCGGGGTGGGTGTTGACGATCCGGCCCTCGAAGCGGCCCAGGGTCGTGGGGCCGATCAGGCGCATGAATCCCGCGGAGACCACCAGGTCGGGCTCGGCGGCGGCGATCCGCGCGGCCAGCTCGGCGTCCCACGCGGCGCGATCGGCGTGGTCGCCCGGCCGGACGACGACCGTGGGCGCACCGGCTCGTTCGGCCAGCTCGAGGCCCCCGATGCCGTTGCGGTCGGCTACCACCGCCGCCACCTCGGCCCCGTACGCGGGGTCGGCGCAGGCCTCGAGCAACGCCGCGAGGTTGCTCCCCGTGCCCGAGATCAACACGACGAGCCGGCATGGATGCCCGGCCACGGGACGGTGCTGCACGGTGGATCTCTCCTCGGGCTCGGCCGGTGATCCGGCACGGAAGCGGCGTCGGCGACAATACCGGGGACAGGGTGGGCACGAGAGAGGACCGTCCGTGACCGAGCAGGCACCCGAAGGACGCGTCGAGCCCGGCACCGAGCGCCCGGCGCCCGACCCGGACGCCCTGCGCCGCACCCGCCGGCTGGCGCTCGCCTCGGCCACGGCCGCGGTGTTCGCGGTGGCGGTGGCGCCGATCGGCCTCGGGCTGGGCATCGTCACACTCGTGCTGGTCATCCTGCGCCGCGGCGACATCAAGAACGCCGGGCTCGGATCATTCGGGACCGCCGTCCCTCTCGCAGGAGCGATCTTCGCGGTGGTCGTCGGCTCGGTGCTGACGGTGGTGATGGTGCTGTTCGGCGACGAAGGCGCCGAGCTCAACCAGTGCATGGCAGGGGCCAACACCCGCGTGGCCGAGCAGCGTTGCCGCGACGAGTTCATGGACACGGTCGAGCGGCGGATCAACGGCTGGTGGTGACGGCGGCGTAGCGGGCACTCAGTCGAGGCGTTCGGACTCGTCCCACTCGTCGGCGTCGGGGTCGGAGCCGGCGACTGTGCTCCCCCGCCGCCAGTTCAGCACCGTCGCGACCGCCACAGCTGGCACGCCCACGACGAGCAGGCTCGCCAGCGCCACGTGCCCGGGCACGGGTCCCACCTCGGTCAGCCGCGACGACCCGGCCGACCCGCCGGAGACGAAGGCCAGCACAGCCAGTACGAACATCGCCGTGAGCGCGGCTCCACCGGCCGTGGCCGCGACGGTCGCCGGCGAGAGGTCCTGCCCGGCCACCCGGCGGAACACCACGAGGCCGCCCACCACCCCCGCCGCCACCGGCAGCGCCACCACCGCCCAGGTGAACGCCCCAGGTAGCTCCGCCGGCAACGCGCCCAGGGCCGGGACCGCCGGCACCAACCCCAGCGACACGCCTCCGGGCGCCACCGAGGTGCCGACGCCGACCGCGAACCCCGGGCCGAGGGCGAACGCCGAGCCCCACACGACGGCGTTGGGAGCGAGGACCGCGCCGAGCAGGGCCAGCAGGGTGGTGCCCAAGGGTCCGGCGTCGAGCGCTTCGGCGAGGTCGGCGATCCGGCTGGAGTTGGCCACGGCGTTGACGGCCACCAGCAACGACCCGCCCACCACCACGGCCGCCGCGGACGCCACGCCACCGGCCAGCGCGACGCGGACCAGCGGCGGCATCCGGACCAGCACGCGCTCGCCCAGGCCACCCTCGTAGAGCACGCCCGCGGAGGTCGCCGCCAGCGCCCACAGCCCCGACCACGCCACCGCCTCGACCGGCAGGGCCGACACGTCCGGCGTGGCGGAGACGCCGGAGACGACGCCTGCTCCGACCGCGTAGGTGACCACCGCCGGGATCACGACCGCCGCCGCGCCACGCAGCGTGGACGTCCCCGCCACGTGCGCCGCCCAGCGGGCCGAGCGGTAGAGCAGCAGGCAGAAGACGACCGTGAGGCCCAGGGGCGCCACCGAGTACAGCGCGTCGCCGACGCTCAGCCCGACGTGGTGCGAGACCAGCCACAGTCGTGAGCCGAACCGCAGCGGCTCGGCCAGCGGGTTCTCGGCGCCGTCGGCGATCCAGACGACCACGCCGGGCAGCGCCGCGAGGGCGAACCCGGCGACCAGGGCCCATCCGGCGCCGAGCACCGCCGCCAGCCACGGGACCTTCGAGCCCCAGGTGGGCTCGTCCCGGCGCAGGAGCGGGCGGGTCAGCAGCTCGGACACGTTCTCCATCGTCGCCGGTTGGCCGCGCGCCGACGGGCACACCACGCCGAGATCACCATGATCATGTCCGTTCGGCCCACGTACCGACGTGTGAGACGGCATGATCTCCCGCGATGACAACGCCGACACGAGCGATGCAACCGACTGCCGGGGCCGTGGGTCATGACTGGTGAGACCACGACGGCAGACGAGGACGGCATGGACGACACCGCAGACTTCGACGCGTTCTACAACGCGACGAACCGCCGTGTCATGCACCAGATGTACGCCATGACGAGCAACCTGGCAGACGCTCAGGAATGCACCCAAGAGGCGTACGCCCGGGCATGGCAGCGGTGGAAGCAGGTCCGTCATGCCCAGAGCCCCGAGGCCTGGGTGCGCACAGTGGCCTGGCGGATCGCCGCCAGCCGCTGGCGCAAGGCCAAGAACTCCGTGGCCGCGCTGACTCGGCACGGCCCACCCGAACACGCCGCACCACCGAGCCCCGACCACGTGGCCCTGGTCGAGGCCCTGCGCCAGATCCCTGAAGCACAACGACGCGCGATCGTCCTGCACCACCTCGTGGGCATGTCCGTCGAGGAGATCTCCCACGAGATCGGCGCACCCACCGGGACTATCAAGGCCCGCTTGTCCCGGGGGCGATCCGCGCTGGCCGAGCTGCTCCGCGACCAACCCAACGTGACGACAGGAGGCGAGACCCCGTGACCGACGACTTCGACGACGAGCTGAACCGGCACCTCGCCTCGCTCGACTCCGATCTCGACCGCACCGTGCTCCCCGGCGCGAGCGCCGCCCGCCGGCGCGCGGCCCAGCGCACCCGCCACCAGGTCACCGGTGGCCTGCTCGCCGGGGTCGCCGTGGTGGCGGTCGGCGCCCTCACCGTCATCCAGCCCACGTTCACCAGCGCTCCGGCGCCGGCCCACAGCCCCAGCGGCACCGAGTCGGTCACGGTCGCGCCCACCACGCCCACGGACGCGCCCAGCGACGACCCGTCGCCGAACCCGAGCGGCGACCCCAGCGGGGATCCCACGGGCGACGACGAGGCGGCGGTGCCGGAGAACGCGTTGCTCACTGCCAAGGACCTCGCCGGCGACACCGGCGTGATCTGGCACCTGATCACCCCGCCGGAGGCGCCGCTCGACTGCGCACCGGCGACGCCCGAGGGCGCGGCCGAGGTCCACTTCGCCAGCAGTGAGGGCAGCCAGTTCGACGAGTTCGTCGAGATGACCGACTCTCCCGAACAGCGCTTCACCAACACCACCGCGCAGGTCAAGGAGTGCGTCGAGCTGGGCAGCCAGAGCGACGACAGCTACCACCTCGACCAGATCTGGACGGTCGACAACGTCGGCGACGAGGCGTGGATCGCCCGCTACATGGTCCCCGACGACGTGCCCGAAGCCACCCGTATCGTCACCGTGCAGATCGCGCGGACCGGCGACCACCTCATGGCGCTCACCGACAGCTGGTACGCCCAGGACGCCAACTTCCCGCCGGAGCTGCATCGGATCGTCGCCGGCGCCGAGCGGCTGTGCGCCGCCCTCGACACGACGTGCGTCAACGCTCCCGCCCTCGGCGACCGCCTCCACCCGGTGGTCGAGGCGGACGCACCCGGCTGGCTGACCGTCGCCGACGTCGTGGCTGCCACCGGCCTCGGCCAGATCACCGAGAGCGCCTGGGCCACCGTCGAGGACGAGCTGGGCTGGAACTACATCGGCCTGCCACTCGACCCGACAGCCGACGGCGCCACCTCCCTCGAACGCCGCTCGTACTTCGACCCGCTCGACCCGGGTAGCGTCACGCTGGAGGAGACGGTCGCCAGGTTCGACGACGACACCGCGGCGCGGAGCCACTACGACGACCTCGTCGCGGCGGCCGATGTGTCCCAGCAGGAGGGCGATGTCGTCACCAACACCGGCACGGTCAGCGGCGACGGCTTCGAGGCCACCAGCTGGCGCTCGGAGAACGCCGAGTTCGGATCGGTCTTCGTCTACGGCGTGGTGGTCCGGGGCGACGCCGTCGCGGTCGTCGTCCACAGCCCCGCCGACACCATGAGCGCAGACCGGATGAACGCCTTGCTGCGAGCCGCGGGCACCCACCTCGGCGAGCTCTGACGTCGATCCTCGGCGGCGGCGGGGTTAGCCTGCGGCATGGACCGCGCCGCCGCTGAAGCTCTCGACCACGCCGATCCGCTGCGCCCTCTCCGGCAGCGTTTCGAGCTTCCCGACGACGTGATCTACCTCGACGGGAACTCGCTCGGGCCGCTGCCGGTGGGGGTGCGCGAGCGGGTCGCCGACGTGGTCACGCAGCAGTGGGGCCACGACCTGATCCGGGCCTGGAACGCGCACGGCTGGTTCGATCTGCCGGCGGCGGTCGGCGCGAAGCTCGCCCCGCTCGTGGGCGCCGCGCCCGACTCGGTGTCCGTGGGCGATGCGACCAGCGTCCAGCTGTTCAAGCTCCTCGTGGCCGGTGCCAGGTTGCGGCCCGGTCGCGGCGTCGTCGTGACCGAGCCGGGCAACTTCCCCACCGACTCCTACATCGTGGCCGGCGCCGCCCGCACGCTCGGGCTGACGGTGCGCTGGTGGTCGGCCACCGATCAGCCGGACATCCGGGCGGTGCTCGACGACGACGTCGCGGTGGTCGCGCTGTGCCACGTCGACTACCGGCTCGGCACCATGCACGACGGTCCGGCCGTCACCGCGGCTGTCCACGACGCCGGTGCGATCATGCTGTGGGACCTGTGTCATTCGGTCGGCGCGGTCGAGGTCGATCTGGACGGCTGGGACGCCGACCTCGCCGTCGGCTGTGGCTACAAGTACCTCAACGGCGGCCCCGGCGCCCCGGCGTTCGGCTATGTCAACAGGCGCTGGCACGACGCCCTCGACCAGCCGATCCCCGGCTGGCACGGGCATGCCGCGCCGTTCGCGCTCGAACGCGACTACCGCCCGGCGGCGGGCGGTAGGCGGCTGCAGACGGGGTCGACCTCGGTGATCGCCGCGGCCGCGCTCGATGCCGCCCTGGACGCCTTCGACGACGTGGCGATGGCCGATGTCCGGGCGAAGTCGCTCGCATTGACGGACTACTTCGTCGCCCTGGTGGACGAGCGGCTGGAAGCGTACGGCGTCACGGCGGAGGTCCCCCGCGACCACGCCCGGCGCGGCTCACAGGTCTGTCTGCGCCATCCGGAGGCCTACGGGTTCGTGCAGGCCCTGATCGCGCGTGGGGTGATCGGCGACTTCCGCGAGCCTGATCTGGCGCGGTTCGGCTTCACACCGTTGTACCTGCGCTTCGCCGACGTGTGGGACACCGTCGAGCACATGGTGGCGGTCCTGGACGCCGGCGAACACCTGCGTCCCGAGAACCTCACCCGCGCCGCTGTCACCTGACGGTCGCACCCACGCGCATGCTCGATGGGCGGGCCCCAAATGATCACGTTCAGCAGGCAATCGGGTGCTTCACCAGCCCTGCAGGCCTAGTGAAGCAGGGAATCACCTGCTGAACGTGATCATTCTGGCGACCGTTCGTGGCAGCGTCAGAGCTTCTCGATGATCTCCCGCATCAGCCGCGCGGTCTCGCTGGGCGTCTTGCCGACGCTCACTCCAGCGGCCTCGAGCGCCTCTTGCTTCGCCGCCGCCGTGCCGGACGATCCCGACACGATCGCGCCGGCGTGGCCCATCGTCTTGCCCTCGGGCGCGGTGAAGCCGGCGACGTAGCCGACGACCGGCTTCGTGACGTGCTCCTTGATGTAGGCCGCCGCCCGCTCCTCGGCGTCGCCGCCGATCTCGCCGATCATCACGATCGCCTTGGTGTCGGGATCGGCCTCGAACGCCTCGAGCGCGTCGATGTGGGTGGTGCCGATGACGGGGTCGCCACCGATGCCCACGCCGGTGGAGAAGCCGATGTCACGCAGCTCGTACATCATCTGGTACGTCAGCGTGCCCGACTTGCTGACCAGGCCGATCGGACCCGCGCCGGTGATGTCGGCCGGAATGATGCCGGCGTTGGACTTGCCGGGGCTGATCACGCCCGGGCAGTTCGGCCCGATGATCCGCGTGGTGTTGCCCTTGCTCTGCGCATAGGCCCAGAACTCGGCGGTGTCGTGGACCGGCACACCCTCGGTGATGACGACCAGCAGCTCGATGCCGGCGTCGATCGCTTCGATGACCGCGTCCTTGGTGAACTTCGGCGGGACGAACACGACCGACACGTTGGCGCCGGTCTTCTCGATCGCCTCGGCCACCGTGCCGTAGACGGTGAGCACGGCGTCGGGGCGAGTCTCGGTGAAGTCGAGCTCCTTGCCCGCCTTGCGGGCGTTGACGCCGCCGACGACCTTGGTGCCGGCCGCCAGCATCCGGGTCGTGTGCTTCATGCCCTCGGCGCCGGTGATGCCCTGGACGATGACCTTGCTGTTCTCGTCGAGGAAGATTGCCATGAGTTCGTCGTCCCTTACTTCGCCGCGAGTTCGGCCGCGCGCCGCGCGGCACCGTCCATGGTGTCGACCCGCTCGAGGTGGGGCAGCGAGGCCTCGTCGAGGATGCGCCGGCCCTCCTCGGCGTTGTTGCCGTCGAGGCGAACGACCAGCGGCTTGGTGACGTCGTCGCCGCGGCTCTCCAGCAGGGCGAACGCCTGCACGATGCCGTTGGCCACGGCGTCGCAGGCCGTGATGCCGCCGAAGACGTTGACGAAGACGCTGGTGACCGCCGGGTCGGACAGGATGATCTCGAGCCCGTTGGCCATGACCTCGGCCGACGCGCCGCCACCGATGTCGAGGAAGTTGGCCGGCTTGACGCCGCCGAAGTCCTCACCCGCGTAGGCCACGACGTCCAGAGTGGACATGACCAGCCCGGCGCCGTTGCCGATGATGCCGACCTCGCCGTCGAGCTTGACGTAGTTGAGGTTCTTCTCCTTGGCCCGCGCCTCGAGGGGATCGGCCGCGGCCTTGTCCTCGAACGCGGCGTGGTCCTCGTGGCGGAACTCGGCGTTCTCGTCGAGGCTGACCTTGCCGTCGAGGGCGACGATGGTGCCCTCGGGCGTCTTGACCAGCGGGTTGACCTCGACCAGCGTGGCGTCCTCGGCCGTGAACACGGTCCACATCGTCTGGAGGACGTCTATCACCTGGTCGCGGACGTCGGGCGCGAACCCGGCGGCGTCGGCGATCTCGGCGGCCTTGGCGGCGTCGACCCCGGTGAGCGCGTCGACCGGGATCTTGGCCAGGGCCTCGGGGCGCTCGACCGCGAGCTGTTCGATCTCCATGCCGCCCTCGACGCTGGCCATCGCCAGGAACGTGCGGTTGGCACGGTCGAGGAGGTACGAGACGTAGTACTCCTCGGCGATGTCGCTGGCCTGGGTGACTAGGACGCGGTGGACCGTGTGGCCCTTGATGTCCATGCCGAGGATGGCCTCGGCCTTCTCGACTGCCTCGTCGGCGTTCTCGGCCAGCTTCACGCCTCCGGCCTTGCCTCGCCCACCTGTCTTCACCTGAGCCTTGACGACGACCTGGCCGCCGATCTGCTCAGCGGCCGCACGGGCCTCGTCGGTCGTCTCGGCGACGGCACCCGGCAGCACCGGTACACCGTGCTTGGCGAAGATCTCCTTCGCCTGGTACTCCATCAAGTCCACGCGCGTTCATCCTTGTCAGTCGTGTCGCCTGCTGTGTCAACGGACGCGAGGGCAGCCTAGCCCCGGTGTGATCGGCGCGCGGAGCTGCCCCTGACGGCCGAACCCGCGCCTCTGCCTGCGCAGACTCGATCGTGTGGGGTACCGCGGCGTCGGCGGCGACCCCCGCGCGGCGAACGGATGAACTCTCGGCGACGCGTGGTCAGGACGCCTCGGCGTGACCCCGGATCGACTCGACCCAGTCGATGATCTCGTGGGTGGTGGCGCCCGGCGTGAAGATCCGGGCCACCCCCATCTCGGTGAGCAGCGGGATGTCGGCGTCGGGAATGATGCCGCCCCCGAAGACCACGATGTCGGAGGCGTCACGCTCGGCCAGCAGGTCGAGCACCCGCTGGAACAGCGTCATGTGAGCGCCGGAGAGGATCGACAGGCCGATCGCGTCGGCGTCCTCCTGGATGGCGGCCTCGACGACCTGCTCGGGGGTCTGGTGCAATCCGGTGTAGACAACCTCGACCCCGGCATCGCGTAGCGCGCGGGCCACGACCTTGGCTCCGCGGTCGTGCCCGTCGAGGCCCGGCTTCGCGACGACGACGCGTAACGGCCGCGCACTGGTCATGACTGCCTCCAGGAATGAGTGCTGATCTGGAGGCTACCCGGGCTCGACGGGCGGCGCCGTCACCACACCGGATGCCTCAGCGGCCACCATGATCCGAAAGTGTGATGTAGATCACAGTCACAGCGCGCATCCGCCGCGTGCCGCTGCACGTGCATACGGAACTGCAGGTGGGAGCGGGTCACTGAGCGGTCACGCGCCGTTCAACAAAGAGCATGGTCCGGTGTCAGTACTGACATGCCGCCACGACTGTGGACGCGACGTTTGGCAGCACAACTGTCCGGCCTTTATGGTTCCCTGGTCCACAGTCCCCTGCGGAAGGCCTACAGCGTGTCTCAGCGACCCGACAACGGTCGTCACCGTCGTCGTAGGACACGCATCACGGTTCCTTCCGTGGTCGGTTCCGTGGCCATGGCAGCCGCCGCCTCTGGCGCGCTGGCGATGCCTCAGGCTGCAGGATCCCCCGGCCACACCACGGGCGACGCGCTCCAGGCCGAGCCCGGCCGCCCCCAGGCGTCAAGTACGCCAGGCGCCGGTGCTCTCGACACGGTCGTCGCCGCGGGCGCGTCCCTGACCGCCGAGACCGCCGAGACCGCTCAGGCGGCCCACGCCACCATCGTCACCCAGCAGCGCGAGGCCGCCGCCGCCGAGGCCGCTCGCGCCGAGCGCGAGGGCAAGACCTGGGTGCTGCCGGTCACCGACTACCGCATCACCGCCGGGTTCGGCTCGGCCGGCCGCATGTGGTCCAGCCGCCACACCGGCCTCGACTTCGCGGCCCCCTCGGGCACCGAGGTCCGCGCCATCTCGCGCGGCGAGATCATCTTCGCCGGGTACGACGGCCCGTACGGCAACAAGATCATCGTTCGGCACTGGGACGGCACCGAGAGCTGGTACTGCCACCTCTCCCGCTTCGTCATGCGCGAGGGCGAGGTCATGCCCGGCACGGTCATCGGCCGGGTAGGCTCCACCGGCAACAGCTCCGGCCCCCACCTCCACCTCGAGATCCACCCCGACGGCGGCGAGCCGGTCAACCCGCGCAGCTGGCTCGACGAGCACGGCGTCTCGGTCTGACCCCCCGGGGCCCGGGATCGCCCCCGGGCTCCGCCGCACCGCTTGCCGATACGCCCTGAGCCTCTGCGACCCCTGTCGTTGATCTTGGACTTTTCGCGGAATCCATCGGGCATTCGGGACACCAACCGGACCGTTTCTCCAAGATCAACGAGCCCTGGCGCTCAGCCGACCTCGTCCGCCAGCTCCAGCCACCGCGCCTCGAGTGCCTCGCGCTCGGCTCGCAGATCGCGCAGGCTGGTGTCGAGCTGGAGAACCTTCTGGTGATCGGTGGCATGCTCGGACAGCTCCGCATGCAACCGCTCCTCGCGGCGCCCGAGCTTCTCGACCTCGCGCTCGACCCGCGCCAGCTCCTTGCGCACCGCTCGGGTGTCTCCCGACCGCGCCCGTCCCGCGCCCTCGGTGGCCGCCACGGACGCCGAGGCGGCCCGTAGCCGCTCGAGGTACTCGTCGACGCCCCCGGGGAGCTGGACGAGCTTTCCGTCGCCCAGAAGAGCCCACACGGCGTCGGTGACCCGCTCGAGGAACCAGCGATCGTGGCTGACCACGACCAGCGAACCGGCCCAGCTGTCGAGCACGTCCTCGAGGACGTTGAGGGTCTCGACGTCGAGATCGTTGGTCGGTTCGTCCAGCAGCAGGACATTGGGTTCGCCCATGAGGAGGCGGAGCAGCTGGAGCCGGCGGCGCTCACCACCGGACAGCTCGCCCACCGGCGTCCACTGACGCTGGCCGGCGAAGCCGAAGCGCTCGAGCATCTGTCCGGCCGTCACGGTGTCGCCCGATCCGAGCCGGACCTCGCGACGCACCTCCTCGACCGCCTGGAGGACCCGCACGGACGGATCGACGTGGACGACCTCCTGCGCAAGGTGAGCCGTGGCGACGGTCTTGCCGATCCGCATCCGGCCGCGCGTGGGTGTGAGGCTGCCCTCGAGCAGCCGCAGCAGCGTCGTCTTGCCCGCGCCGTTGACGCCCACCACGCCGACCCGCTCTCCGGGGCCGAGGTGCCAGGTGAGGTCGTCGAACAGCACCTTGCCACCGAGCTCGACCGAGACACGCTCGACGTCGAACACGCTCTTGCCGAGCCGGGTGGTGGCCAGGCGGGCGAGTTCGTACCGGTCGCGCGCGGGCGGCTCGTTCTCGATCAGGGCGTTGGCCGCGGCGATCCGGAAACGTGGCTTCGAGGTGCGGGCCGGCGGGCCTCGACGCAGCCACGCCAGCTCCTTGCGGACGAGGTTCTGCCGGCGCGACTCCTCGACCGCCGCGACGCGCGAGCGCTCGGCCCGGGCCAGGACGAACGCGGAGTAGCCGCCGTCGTAGGCGTGGACGGCGCCGTCGACGACCTCCCAGGTGGTCTCGCAGACGGTGTCGAGCAGCCAACGGTCGTGGGTGACGACGACGATGGTGCGCCCGGCCGATGCCAGGTAGCGCGACAACCAGTCGATCGCCTCGACGTCGAGATGGTTGGTGGGCTCGTCGAGCAGCAGGACGTCGTCGTGGCCCGCCAGCAGCCGGGCGAGGGCCACCCGACGGCGCTCGCCGCCCGAGAGCACCCCGACGAGGCTGTCCATGGGCACCGAGGGCAGGAGGTGGGCCAGGATGGCGCGGATGCGGGCGTCGCCGGCCCAGGTGTGCTCAGGGGCGTCGCCGACCACCGCGTGGCGGACCGTGGCCGCCGGATCGAGATCGTCGTGCTGACCCAGCCGCCCCACGCGCAGCCCGCCGGTGTGGGTGACCCGGCCGGAGTCCGGTTCGACGAAGCCGCCGAGCACCTGGAGAAGAGTGGACTTGCCGCCGCCGTTGCGGCCCACGACCCCGATCCGATCGCCTGCGCCGATGCCCAGGGATACGGAGTCGAGGATGGTCTGAGTGCCGTAGACCTTGGAGACCGATTCGAGGTTGACGAGGTTCAGGGGCGCCATGACACCGACCAGTTTCTCACGCCGATCGGGGTGCGCCGTCCGGCGTGACCAGCGGCGCCGCCGGTCCCACCACCGCGTGCGCGGCCACGCAGGCAGGTTCGCGGCGCAGGCCCGCGGCTAGGTCGTCGGCGTGCGCGGCGTCACGGGCCAGCGCGACGCACGTGGGCCCCGACCCCGACACGACGCCGCCGAGTGCACCGAGCCGGCGGGCCGCCGCGAGTGTCGTGGCGAGCTCGGGACGCAGGTCCAGCGCCGGCACCTGCAGGTCGTTGTGGAGCTGGGCGCCGATGGCCGTGGCGTCGCCGTCGCGGAGCGCGTCGAGCAACACCTGGGGCACGACAGGCCCGCTGCTCGTGTCCGGTGCCGCCGTGCTGGCGGCCCGGGCGGCCACGCTCGTGTCCGGTGCCGCCGCGCGGAGGTCGTCGAGGCGGCCGAAGACCACGGGCGTCGACAGTCCCCCGGCGGCCACCGCGACCACCCAGTGCAGCTCGCGGACGACGGAGACCGGCCGGAGGCGCTCGCCCCGCCCGGTGCCCACCGCCGTGCCGCCCAGCAGCGCGAACGGGACGTCGCTGCCCAGCGAGGCCGCGACGTCGGCGAGGTCGCTGCGAGCGAGCCCGAGACCCCAGAGCCGGTCACATGCGAGCAGCGCACCCGCGGCGTCCGCGCTGCCGCCGGCCAGGCCGCCCGCCACCGGGATCAGCTTGTCGAGGTGGAGATGGACGGCGGGCTCACGACCCGCGCGCCGGGCCAGCGCGACCACCGCCCGGGCCGCCAGGTTCGAGGCGTCGGACGTCACTCCGGCGGTGTGCGGCCCACTGAGGGTGACCCGCAGGTCGGCCGCCGGCGAGGCCGTGACCTCGTCGTACAGCGACACCGCCTGGAAGAGCGTGGCGACGTCGTGGAAGCCGTCGGGGCGGAGGGGGCCGACGGACAGCACCAGGTTGATCTTCGCTGGGACTCTGACGCTCACGGCCGGCACCGTGCGAGGTTACCCGGCGCCCGGCGCCACGCCCGTGACGCCCTTCTGGAGGGTTATCCACCCATCGGAGCCGCCGGAAGGGTGGACAACCCTCCAGAAGGCGCGGTCACAGAACGTCGACGCGGTCACACCATCGACGCAGCGGCCGCCGCGATCCGGGCGAAGTGGTGGACGTCGAGCTGTTCGCCGCGTGTGGTCGGCGCGATACCAGCGGCGACGAGTACGGCCTCGGCCGCGGCCGGCGATCCGGCCCAGCCGCTCAGGGCCGCTCGCAAGGTCTTGCGCCGCTGCGCGAAGGCGGCGTCGACGACGGAGAACACCGCATCGCGGGCGACGCCGGCCGGGGGCTCGCGGCGTTCGAGCAGGACCAGCCCGGAGTCGACGTTGGGCGCCGGCCAGAACACGGTGCGCCCCACGGCACCGGCCTTGCTCACCTTCGCGTACCAGGCGGCTTTGACCGACGGGACGCCGTAGGTGCGCGATCCGGGCGGCTCGGCCAGCCGATCGGCGACCTCCTTCTGCACCATGACCAGCGCCCGCCGCAGCGTGGGGAAGGTCGCCAGCATATGGAGGAGCACCGGCACCGCGACGTTGTACGGGAGGTTCGCCACCAGCGCCGTCGGTGAAGGACCGGGCAGCTCGGCCACGCGCATCGCATTGGCGGACACGACGTCCAGCCGGGAGGCGAGCGTGGGTGCGTACTCGGCCACCGTCGCGGGCAGCGCCGTGGCCAGGCCGTCGTCGACCTCCACCGCCACCACCCGGCTGACCTCCGGCAGCAGGGCCAGGGTCAGCGAGCCCAGGCCCGGACCCACCTCGACCACGACGTCGTCAGCGCCCACACCCGCCGCGCGGACGATGCGGCGCACGGTGTTGGGGTCGATGACGAAGTTCTGCCCGAGCGTCTTGGTCGGACGAATACCGAGGTCGGAGGCGAGACGACGAATGTCCGCCGGCCCCAGGAGTCTGGGACCGGCGGACGTCTCGTCATTCACCACGCTGGCGAGCGTAATGCCCTGGCGTGGGTGGCGTCCCCTCGAGGCGGGCGAGCCGCCCTCGTCGGCTCGGCCGAGCGGCGTCGCTCAGCCGAGCGGGAGGCCGAGGCTACGCGCGCAGGCCGGCCAGTCGCCGTAGCCGCCACGGTTGTCGCGGACCTTCTCGGCGATGCGGATCTGCTCGGCCTTGCTGTTCTCGTGCGGGTAGCCGGAGCCGCCGAAGGCCTGCCAGGTGCCGACCGAGAACTGGAGCCCGCCGTAGTAGCCGTTGCCCGTGTTGGTGGACCAGTCGCCGCCGGACTCGCACTGAGCCAGTCGGTCCCAGACTCCGCCGTCGACGCTGTCGTCGATGGGCTCGTCCTCGGGCTCGGGCTCCTTGGTGCCGACCAGCACGACCTCGTTGACGGGCGCGGCGGTCACGGTCTCGGAGAGCACCTTGCTGCGGTGGACCTTGCCGTCGTAGTAGGTGGTCTCGACGACCTGCTCGACGGTGCCGTCCTTGCCCTCGACCTCGACCTTCTTCGAGCCGGCCTCGAGGGTGTCGTCTTCCTTCTCGGTGGTCTCGTGGGCGACGGTGGCATCGACGGTGGCCGTCTCGACGGTCACGCGGATCACGTTGACGGTGGCCGCCTCGGCCAGCTGGGACTCGAGCGCGGGGGTGACGATGTCGCGCTCACCGAGGGTGACGCCGGCCTCGTCGAGAGCCTCGCGCACGGTGAGCGCGGTGGTCTCGACCGGCTCGGCTGCGCCGTCGGCCACCAGGTTGATGGTCTTGGGGGTGCGGACCTCGAAGTCGAGGCCGGCGCGGCCGATGCCGAGCGAACGGGCGACGGATACGTCGGCGCCGTCGTGGCGGATGCCGAGGTCGCTCAGGGCTTCGTCGACGGACAGCGCGGTGGTCCAGACGGTCTTGTCGACGCCGTCGAGGGTGACTGTGACCTCGCGGCCGTAGCGGACCGAGATCTCGGTGCCGTCCTCGACCGCGCTGTCGAGCGAGGGGACGACCTCGTCGTGCTCGGTGACCTCGATGCCGCGGTCGGCGAGGACCGCCTCGACATCGTCGCCGAAGGTGTGCACGGTCTCGGTGGTGCCGTCGACGCTGAGGGCGACGGCATTGTCGAACGTGACGTAGGCGACTCCGCCGCCTACGAGCGCAGTGACAACGGCGGCGTTGATCGCCACCGTCTTGGCGGACGGGCGCACAGTGCTCCTGGGATCGTTCTTCCCGGGCACGGGGCGAGATGGCACGGCCCGCGCACGCGCGGACCTGCGGCCTCGCCCGCGCGGCTGCGCAGAGAGGCCGATATCCGGCATGTCAGGCCGTTTCAGTGCCATCCGGAGCTTCCCCGACCCCGGCTAACAATCACGAGACGGTAACGCAGAACTGACCAGAGACCAAACGAAAGCGGTTGATCGGTGTGGATAACCGACATCGTTCGCAACCCTCCGCGCGGAGTCACCAGGCACCGAAGGCGCGATCGGTGTTGGCCTGGAGCGCCTCGCACAACGCCTCGACACGCACGTCGAGGACGCTGGCCATGACCCGCACCGTGTGGGGCACCAGGTAGGAGGCGTTGGGGCGGCCACGGTAGGGCTGAGGGGTCAGGAACGGCGCGTCGGTCTCGACGAGCACCTGCTTGATCGGGGTGACGGCCAGGGCGGCCCGCAGCGGCTCGGCGTTCTTGAACGTCACCGGCCCGGCGAAGGACAGGAACCACCCGCGCTCGGCGCAGTGGCGGGCCATCGCGGCGTCGCCGGAGAAGCAGTGGAACACGACCCTCTCGGGCGTCGTGGTGTCCTCGAGCACCCGGAGAACGTCGTCGTGGGCGTCGCGGTCGTGGATCACCAGAGCGAGGTCGCGCCGCCGGGCGATCTCGACGTGAGCGCGCAGTGACTCCTCCTGGGCGGCGCTCCCCTCGGGGCCGGTGCGGTAGGCGTCGAGGCCCGTCTCGCCGACTCCGCGCACGCGCTCGCTCGAGCCGGCGAGTCGGTCGATCTCGGCCAGAGCGTCGTGGAGCCGCCCCGCCGCGGCCAGGACCGGTGCCTCGTTGGGGTGCAGCGCCACCGTGGCCACGACCTCGGCGCGCTGCTGAGCCAGCTCGACCGCCCACGCCGCGCCGGGAAGGTCGCAGCCCACCTGCACGATGCGGGTCACGCCGACACCGGCCGCTGCCTCGATCGCCTGTGCCGGGCCGAACTGGTCGTCGTCCTCGCCGTCGGCGATGTCGAGGTGGCAGTGGGTGTCGGTGACCGGCAGCGGGAGCGACTCGGGCACCGGCGGGCGGGTGCGGTCGCGGCGGCGACCGCCTTCGTCCGTCGCCGCCCGGCGTTCGCGCGGAGCGGCGGTCACGACATCGGCTTTCTGAGCACCGCGGGACTCAGCTCGCGTCGGTGTCGAGCCGTGGGAACAGCGCCGCGCCCTTCGTCACCGTGGAACCGGGAACGAGCTGACCCCAGCGGCCGGCGTCGGCGATTGATTGCGCACCCAGGACTCCTAATTCAGCCTCGGCACCCAGCGACGCCCACAGCTGCTCGCACGCCTTGGGCATCGCCGAGTTCAACAGGACCGCAAGGACCCGCAGAGCTTCGGCCGAGGTGTAGAGGATGGTCGCCAGCCGCTCGCGCTGGGACTCGTCCTTGGCCACCGCCCACGGCTGCTGCTCGGTGATGTACCCGTTGGCGGCGTCGACGAGCGTCCAGACCGCGGCCAGTGCCTCGTGTGGAGCGACCCGGTCGACCGCGGCGTCGGCATCGGCGACCGCCTTGGCCGCGGCCGCCGCCAGGGCCTCGTCGGCCTCGGACGGCGCGGCGGGCTCGGGCAGTGCACCGCCTTCGTACTTGCCGATCATGGCGGCGACCCGCGAGGCGAGATTGCCCAGGCCGTTGGCCAGCTCGGCCTGATAGCGCGCCGAGATGTCTTCCCAGGAGAACGAGCCGTCGCTGCCCAGCGCGATGGCGCGCAAGAAGTAGTAGCGGAAGGCGTCCGAGCCGAAGGTGTCGGTGATGTCGGACGGGGCGATGCCGGTGAGCTTGGACTTGCTCATCTTCTCGCCGCCGACGAGAAGCCAGCCGTGGCCGAAGACCTTCTTGGGTAGCGCGACCCCCGCGGCCATCAGCATCGCCGGCCAGATGACGGCGTGGAAGCGGAGGATGTCCTTGCCGACGAAGTGGATGTCGGCCGGCCAGGTGCGGTCGAACTTCTCCTTGTCGGTGCCGTAGCCCACGGCGGTGGCGTAGTTGAGCAGCGCGTCGATCCACACGTAGATGACGTGATCGGTGTCCCACGGGACCGGGATGCCCCAGTTGAAGGTGGACCGCGAGATGGACAGGTCCTGGAGCCCCTGCTTGACGAAGCTCACGACCTCGTTGCGCGCGCTCTCGGGCTGGACGAAGTCGGGATTGTCCTCGTAGAAGGCGAGCAGGCGGTCGCCGTACGCGGACATCCGGAAGAAGTAGTTGTCCTCGGAGAGCATCTCGACCGGGCGCCCGTGGATGGGGCAGACCTTCTGGCCCGCGTACTCGCCGGTGCCGTCGAGCAGCTCGGCAGGGAGCTTGAACTCCTCGCAGCCGACGCAGTAAGGCCCTTCGTACGAGCCCTCGTAGACCTCGCCGGCGTCCTTGAGGCGCTGCCAGAACTCCTGGACGCGCGCGGTGTGGCGAGGCTCGGTGGTGCGGATGAAATCGTCGTTGGACGCGTCGATGGTGGTGAGCACCGGCTTCCAGGCGGTCTCGACGAGCCGGTCGGTCCACTCCTGGGGGGTGGCGCCGTTGGCCTCGGCCGAGCGCAGGACCTTTTCGCCGTGCTCGTCGGTGCCGGTGAGGAACCAGACGTCCTCCTGCCGCTGGCGGTGCCATCGCGCGATGAAATCGGTGACGACCGTCGTGTACGCATGCCCGATGTGGGGGGCGTCGTTGACGTAGTAGATCGGCGTGGTGACGTAGAACGCCTTGGCGGGAGCATCGGACATGGCGCCGATCGTAGTCCGCCCGGAGCACGCGTCTCACCTCACGGGCGAGTTGTCCACAGGTCGAGCGATCGAGACTCGACGCGATCGGCGCGGCAGAGCAGAGTCGGTCTCGCGGAGGCGCCGATCCGGGGTCGGCGCCCCCGCCTCGCCACACACCTGCGCCATGCATGCCGAGACGACCCAGGAGCACGGATGAATCCCACCATCGAGCCGATCGACCCTGCCGACCTGCCCGAGTCGAGCGCGGCCTATACCCACGGGACGCTGGTCGGCGGAGCCCAGCGCCTGGTCTTCGTCAGCGGCCAGCCACCGTGGGCCGTCGACGCCGAGGTGCCGGAGAGCTTCGACGCTCAGTGCCGCCTCGCCTGGCGCAACGTCGAGCGGGTGCTCGCCGAGGCCGGCCTGGGCCTGCGCAACCTGGCGAAAGTCACCGTCTACCTCGCCGATCGGCGGTACCGCGAAGCCAACAGCACGATCCGCGCGGAGGTGCTCGGCGAGCACCGGCCCGCGCTCACCATCATCATCACCGGCATCTACAGCGAGGAGTGGCTGCTGGAGATCGAGGGCGTCGCGGTGGGCTAGCTCACGGGATGTGCTGCACGCCGATCCGCCGCCGGAAGGTCCAGTACACCCAGCTCTGATAGGCCAGCACCATCGGGACGAACAGGAGGGCCAGCCAGCTCATGATCATCAGGGTGTAGTCCGAGGACGACGCGTTCGCCACGGTCAGGCTGTCCGCCACGTCGAGTGTCGACGGCAGCACGTCGGGGTACAACGCCGCGAACAGGGTGGCTCCGGTCAGGACGATGGCCGCGAACGTCGCCACGAACGCCCACCCTTCCCGGCCCCGCCCGCCCGCCGCTCCCGACCCGGCCACCGCCACCACGGCCAGTACCGCCGCCACCCCGGCCAGCCAGGTCAACGACCCGTCGCCACGCCGCGCCACCGTCCACGCCAGGAACGCCGCCAGCACCACCGCCACCGGAGGCACCAGCCGCATCGCCAGCCGCCCCGCTCTCTGCCGGATCTCGCCCACGGTCTTCACCGCGATGTAGTGCGCGCCGTGCACGATCGACAGGGCCAGCGTCGCCACGCCTCCGAGCAGCGTGTAGGGCGTGACGATGTCGCCCAGGCCGCCCACGAAGTCGTGCCGGGCGTCCAGCGGCAGACCCTGGGCGAACCCGGCGAGCAGGACGCCCCACACGAACGCCGGCACCACCGAACCGACGAAGATCACCAGGTCCCACCGGCGCCGCCACGCGTCGCTGTCGTGCTTGGCGCGGTACTCGAAAGCCAGTCCTCGCACGATCAGCGCCAGCAGGATCAGCACCAGCGGCAGGTAGTAGGCCGACCATGCCGTGGCGTACCACTCGGGGAACGCCGCGAACGTCGCACCGACGGCGGTGATGACCCACACCTCGTTGCCGTCCCACACCGGCCCGATCGTGTTGATCAGGACGCGGCGCTCCTTCTCTCCGTGGGCGAACCCTCGGGTCAGGATCCCCACACCGAAGTCGAAGCCCTCGAGGGCCAGGTAGCCGATCCACAGCACGGCCACGAGGACGAACCAGAGCGTGCTCAGTTCCATCGTCAGCCTCTCAGCCTCTCAGTACGCGAACGTCAGGGGTCGGTCGTCCTCGGACTCGGCGGCGTCGCTCTCCTCGTCGCTCGCCGGCCCTCCACCACTGCCCCACCGAGCCTCGGCGGACACGTCCGGCAGGCCCGGCCGCGCGTGCTTGAGCAGCAGCCACACCCACAGCCAGCACAGTCCGGCGTACAGCACGGTGAACACCGCCAGCGAAGTGAACACCTCCCCCGACGACGAGCCGGGGGTCACTCCGGCAGCGGTGGGCATCAGGCCGAACACCAGCCAGGGCTGGCGGCCCATCTCGGTGAAGATCCACCCGAACGCGTTCGCCGCCAGCGGCAGCACCGGCAGGATAGCCGCGGCCCGCAGCGCCCACACCGAGGTCGGAGCCCGACCGCGCCGGGTCGCCCACAGCTTCCACAGCGCGATCAGCCCGGCCAGACCCCCGGCGCCGATCATCGCGCGGAACGTCCAATAGGTGATCGGGATGTTGGGCGAGTAGTCGCCGGGGCCGAAGCGTTCGGTGTACTCGTCCTGGAGGTCGTTGATGCCCTGGACCTCGCCGTCGAACGAGCCGGTGGCCAGGAACGACAGCAATTGCGGCACCTCGAGTGAGTACAGCGCCCGGCTGCCGTCGAGGGTGCCGACGGTGAACAGCGAGAACGGCGCCGGTTGTTGCGTCTCGTAGAGCGCCTCGGCGGCGGCCATCTTCATCGGCTGGACCTCGGTCATGACCTTTCCCTGGGTGTCGCCGGTCAGCAGGACGCCCACGCCACCCACGAGCACCGCCACGGCACCGATCCGCAGGGCCGTCCGGAACGCCCCGGCGTCGCTCGGGCCGCCCTCGACGGCGAGCTCGGGCCGGCGCGCGCCCTTGACCAGGTGCCACATCGCCACAGCGGCGACCACGCCGCCGCCCACCATGAACGCCGCGAACACGGTGTGCGGGAACGTGATGACGACGACCTTGTTGGTCAGCACCGCCCAGATGTCGGTGAGCTCGGCCCGGCCGCGTTCCTCGTCGATCTCGTACCCCACCGGGTTCTGCATGAACGAGTTGGCGGCGAGAATGAAGTACGCAGACAGCAGGGTCCCCACGGCGGTGATCCAGATGGTCGCGAGGTGGAGTTTGGGCGGGATGCGGCCCCAGCCGAAGATCCAGACGCCCACGAACACCGACTCGAGATAGAACGCGATCAGCGCCTCCATCGCCAGCGGTGCGCCGAAGATGTCGCCGACGAAGCGGCTGAAGTCACTCCAGTTCATGCCGAACTGGAACTCCTGCACCAGCCCGGTGACCACGCCCACAGCCAGGTTGATCAGCAACAACTTCCCGAAGAACTTGGTCAGCCGCAGCCACTTCTCGCTCTTCGTCCGCATCCAGACGCTCTGCATGATCGCGACGAGGAAGGCCATCGAGATCGTGAACGGCACGAAGAAGAAGTGCACGACGGTGGTGATGCCGAACTGCCATCGGGCCAGATCGAGGACGTCCATGGCACTCCTCATCCACAACTACGACGTGACGTCGTAGACGATACTACGCATCGTCGTACTACGACTGGTCGGTACACTGGCCAACGTGGGAGACACGCGCCGAGCCCGGCTGGGTGACCTGGAACGATCGGTCATGGAGCACCTCTGGTCGCTCGACGGCGCAGCCACCGTCCGCCAGGTGCACGAGGCGCTGAGCGGATCACGCGACATCGCCTACACAACGGTCATGACGGTATTGGATCGGCTGGCCCGCAAGGGGTCGGTCGAGCAGATTCGTGACGGTCGCGCCTACCGCTACCGCCCGGCGGTCACCCGCGACGAGCTCACCGCCGAGCTGATGCACGAGGCCCTCGACACCGTCGACCGGACCGAGCGGGCCGCCGCCCTCGTGCGCTTCGTCGACACCGTCACCCCGGCGGACGCCGACGCGCTGCGCGCCGCCCTGGCCGAGATCGAACGCCGCGCCGACGACGCTCGCGGAGCGCTTCCCCGATGAGCGACCCCACCCCGCTCGTCCTCGCCGGGCTGGCGTTGCTGCTCGCGGGGCCGGCGCCGGCCGTGCTCGCCCGCGCCGCCTGGCCGTCCCGGGTGCCACGGGCCGCGCTGGTGCTCTGGCAGGCGCTCGCGCTCGCGGCCCTGCTGTCGGCCCTGGGCGCCGGAGTCTCCGCCGGGATGGCCGGGGTACTCGCCGACGATCCCGGCCCGGTCCTGATCGCGCTGCACGCCGCGGCCTTCTCGCTCACCATCGTGGTGCTCGCCCGGCTGCTGTGGTCGGCGCACGTGCTGGGGATGACGCTGCGCGCGCGGCGCCGTCGTCATCGCGACGTGGTCGACCTCGTGGGCCGCTCCGATCAGCGCGTTCCCGGCGCCCACGTGGTCGAGGTCGACGCGCCGCTCGCCTACTGCATCCCCGGCCTCCGGTCGCGGCTGGTGGTCTCCTTGCCCGCCCTCGACGCCCTGGGCGACCGCGAACTGCGTGCCGTGCTCGAACACGAACGCGCCCACGTCCGGGCCCGCCACGACCTCGTCCTCGAGGGGTTCACCGCCGTCCACAACGCGTTCCCGCGTGTCGTCCGCAGCCGTGCCGCCCTCGACGCCGCGGCCGGACTGGTCGAGATGCTGGCCGACGACTCCGCACGCAGCCGCACCGGCCCGGTGCCACTGGCCCGGGCGCTGGTCGCTCTGGCGGGTGCGCCGGTGCCGGCCGGCTCGCTCGGAGCGGGTGCCACCGCCGGGCGGGTCACCGCGCTGGCGCGGGTACAGCGGCTGACCGACACCTCCGGCAGCCGCACCCGCTGGCTGGCCACGGCCGCCTACCTCGGCGCGGTGGCGGTCGTGGTCGTGCCCACGCTCACCGTGGCCGCGCCGTGGCTCACCCGGCTGGCCGCGACGCTGTCCTGAGTCACGACGCCCTGGTGCCGGTCAGACCGGCTGGAGGGTGCGGGCTCGGCGGAGGTCAACGGCGGCTGCCTCCTCGTGGATCCACCGATATGTCGGTGAGCCCACCGGCGGCGATCAGGCCTGGCCGGTCTCCATCCGGGTGACCACGCCCTCGTCGTCGATCACGAAGAGCCACCTGGTGCGCATCTCGCCCCAGACGTCGTTGCGGAACGTCGCCGCCAGCGAGCGGCCGTCGGCCGACTGGGTCTCGACCCGCATGTGGCCGCCCGCCTCGAAGATCTCGCGGTCGATCCACTCGTGGAGGTTGCGGTCGGTGCCGTCGTCGGAGAGCGTCGCGTCGTCGGCGAGCAGGGCCAGGAATGCGTCGCGGTCACCGGCGTTGATCGCGGAGACCACCGCGCGGACGGTGGGGTCGGTCAGCGATTCGGTGGGGATCATGGTTCTCCCTTTCCTCCGGTCAGGTCATTTCGCCGCGACGACGGCCGCGTACACCTCGCGTTTGGGCAGGCCGACCTCGCGGGCCACCTCGGCGATGGCCTCCTTCCGGCTGGTGCCGGCCGCCTCCCGCTCAGCGACGATCGCGGCGGCGTCCTCCGGCGTCACACTGGTGGCGATCTGCGGCGCGCCCGCAACCACCAGCGTGATCTCGCCCAGCGGGCCGTCCTCGGCCGCCCAGGCGACCAGCTCCTCCAGGGTGCCGCGACGCACTTCCTCGTGCGTCTTGGTCAGCTCGCGGCACACTGCGGCGGACCGCCCGGCCCCGAACGCCTCGGCCATCGCGGCCAGCGTGGCGCCCAGCCGGTGGCGCGACTCGAAGAACACCATCGTCCGCGACTCGGCCGCCAGCGCGGCGAACTGGCGGGCCCGTTCGCCCGGGCGACGGGGCGGGAATCCCTCGAAGGTGAACCGGTCGACCGGCAGGCCGCTGACCGCCAGCGCGGTGAGCACGGCGGACGGGCCGGGCACCGCGGTCACCCGCACCCCGGCCTCGACCGCGGCCGCCACCAGTCGGTACCCCGGGTCGGACACCGACGGCATGCCGGCATCGGTGACCAGGAGCACGCGGGCGCCGGCGACCAGCGCGTCGAGGAGATCGCTGGTCCGGGCCACCTCGTTGCCCTCGAAGTACGACACGATCCGCCCGGCGACCTCGACACCCAACGCGGAGGCGAGCCGCCGCAACCTCCGGGTGTCCTCGGCGGCGACCACGTCGGCGCGAGCCAGCTCGGACCCCAGCCTGGGTGGGGCGTCGGTGACGTCACCGATGGGCGTGCCGGCCAGGACGAGCAGCCCGTTCCCGTCATGCATCGCCCCATCCTCGCCCATCGGCGACAGGGCGACACGGTGGGTCGCGGAGCAGCGCCGGGGCGGCTCCGGCGTCACGCCTGGAGCAGCGCCGGATCCCGCCTCGGAAGCCCCGCAGGAAGCCCGACCGGAACCGCTCCGCCCCCGTGGCCTGCTCAGACCCGACGCCCGGGGGGTCTGGTCTCCCGCGCGTGCACTCGTAGGATGACCCGGTGACCCAGACGGCCGTCGACCTTCCCGACGCCCCCGCGGCGACTCCACCCACGGCCGCCGTGCGGGCCCGGCTCACCCGTCCGATCCCCGGCCGCCCGTTCTGGGGGTGGGTGGGCCCGCTGCTGGTGGGAGGCGTTGCGGGCGTCCTCCGGCTGGTCGATCTGGGCCGCCCGAACCGCATCGTCTTCGACGAGACGTACTACGCCAAGGACGCCTTCTCGCTACTGACTTTCGGCGACGCCCGGGGCTTCGTCGAGGACGCCGACGAGCGGATCATGGACGGCAACCTCGACGTCTTCACCGACGAGCCGTCCTTCGTCGTCCACCCCACGATCGGCAAGTGGCTGATCGCCCTGGGCATCCGCATCGTGGGGATGGAGCCCGCCGGCTGGCGCTTGGCCACCGCGATCGCGGGGGTCCTGACGGTCATCATCGTCGCGCGGGCCGGCCGGCGGCTGTTCCGCTCGACGCTGCTCGGATGCGCCGCAGGACTGCTGCTGGCCGTGGACGGGATGTCCATCGCCGTCAGCCGCACCGCGATCCTGGACGGCATCGTCGCGCTGTTCATCGTCGCGGCGTTCGCGTGTCTGCTGGTCGACCGCGACCGGGTCAGGGAGAAGTACGCCGACTGGGCGGCCGCGCGGATCTCCGCCGACATGACCCTCGGCGACGGACCGGTGTTCGGGTGGCGGCCCTGGCGGCTGATGGCCGGCATCATGCTGGGCCTGGCCTGCGGCACGAAGTGGAGCGGCCTCTACGCGGTGGCCGTGTTCGGCCTCATGACCGTGCTGTGGGAGATCGGCGCTCGCCGGGCCACCGGCATCCGCAGCCCGGCGCTCAACTCGTTGCTGCGCGACGGACCGATCGCGTTCCTCACGATCGTCGGCTCGGCGCTGGTCACCTACCTGGCGTCGTGGTGGGGCTGGATCATGTCCGACGACGGATGGGGCCGGCAGTGGGCCGCCGACCACCCGGCGTCGGGCCTCGCGTCGTTCGTCCCCGACTGGCTGCGCAGCCTGTGGAACTACCACGTCCAGATGTGGGGCTTCCACACCAACCTGACCAAGGACCACGACTACGCCTCGCAGGCGTGGAGCTGGCTCATCCTCAAGCGCCCGGTGTCCTTCGACTACCAGGGCATCGAACAAGGCCGGCAGGGCTGCGACGTCGCCAAATGCAGCCAGGAAGTGCTCGCCCTGGGCAACCCGGTGCTGTGGTGGGCGGGCTGTCTCGCCCTGCTGGTGTGCCTGTGGGCGTGGTTCATGCGCCGCGACTGGCGTCCCGGTGCCATCCTCGCCGGCGTCCTCGCCACCTGGGTGCCGTGGCTGGCCTTCCCCGAGCGCACCACGTTCGCGTTCTACGCCGCGGCGATCGCGCCGTTCCTCGTCCTGGCCGTCGCGTACTGCCTGGGGTTGATCATCGGCAGATCGGACGCCTCACCCACGCGCCGTGCGGTGGGCGCCGCGGTTGCCGGGGGGTTCGTGCTGGCCGTCGTCGCCGTGGCCGCGTGGTTCTATCCCATCCACGTCGACCAGGTGATCCCCTACGACGACTGGCTGCAACGCATGTGGTTCGACAGCTGGATCTGACCGCCGCGGGCGGTGCGCGCCAGGGGCGTCAGGTCAGCTCGGTCAACGCCTCGACGAGGAGCCACGCCCCGAACAGGGCGAACAGGACGGCCGCGCCGTACTTGATCACGTTCTCGGGTAGTCGCTCCCCCAGCGTCCGGCCGACGACGATGGCCAGCGCGTCCGCAGCGACCATGCCGACGGTCGAGCCGATCCAGGTGCCGAACCAACCGTGCTGGGTGGCCAGGGTGATCGTCGCCAGCATGGTCTTGTCGCCCAGCTCGGCCAGGAAGAACGCCGCCCCGACGGCGAGCACCGCCTTGCCCCCGGATCGCTCGGCCTTGCGCTTCTCGTCCTCGCTGAGGCTGTCGCCGCGAAGCGTCCACGCCGCGAACCCGAAGAACGCCACGGCCGCGACGAGGGAGATCCAGCCGGTCGGCAGGACGTCGCCGAGCCCGGCACCCACAGCCACCGACACCAGGTGGACGATCGCGGTGGCGGCGGTGATGCCGGCCAGGACCTGCCACGCCTTGTACCGCGTGGCGAAGGTCATCGCCATGAGCTGCGACTTGTCACCGAGCTCGGCCACGAAGATCATGCCGAAGCTCAGCCAGAATGCCGCCCAGACGTCGGCCATCAGATTCCTTCCGATCACGCCGGATCGGAAGTACGCGAGACTTCGACCCGGCATCGCTGCCTTGGTCGAAGGTCTCGCCCGCCTCGAGTAGAGGCCGCGCGGCCGGACCCTCAGAGAGGATCAGTGTGTC
>DATCVR010000104.1:0-6544 GCA_036566745.1 Jiangellaceae bacterium
TGGCGGGCCTGATGTGGGTACTCGAGATCGTCGACGCGGTGCCCGGCGTCGACCTCGACCAGTACGGCATCCGCCCGCGCGACGCCGAGGGTCTGGTGGGCGTGGCTGCGGCGCCGTTCCTCCATGCGGGGTTCGGGCACCTGCTCGCCAACACCGGAGCGTTCCTGGTGCTGGGCTGCCTCATCGCGCTGACCACCCACAGGTTCTGGGCGGTCACGGTGGGTGTGGCGTTGATCGGCGGGCTGGGCACCTGGCTGGTGGGAGCGCCCCTGACCGTCCACATCGGCGCGAGTGGCCTGGTGTACGGCTACGCGGCGTTCCTGGTCGCCTGGGGCGTGCTGAGCCGCAGTGTCGTGTCGGTGATCGTCGCGGTGGTCGTCGTGGTGATGTACGGCGGGATCGTCATCGGTGTCCTGCCAGGACAGCCGGGCGTGTCCTGGCAGGGCCACCTCTTCGGAGCGTTGGGCGGTGTGGTGGTCGCCCTCTGGCTACGCCGGCGTCAGTCCTCGACCGTCGGGGTCTGAACCAGACGCGAGGTCTCGTCGTGCCACTCGACGGCCAGCGGGCGAAGCTTCGCCTCGTGCCGACGGCCGTGGTGGCCACAGAAGAGCAGTTCACCTTCGGTGAGCACGACACGAATGTAGGCCTGGGCGCCGCAGCTGTCGCAGCGGTCAGAGGCCATCAGCGGGCTGGTCGCGAGAGTAGCGGTCACGTCGCGCACCTTCCTGGTCGGTTGGCCGCCGGGGGGTTACGGCGGTCATGTCGTGCATCCGTACCAACATGTAATCACTGGCGTGCCTTCCCCGGATGCTCCCACAGACCGGTTCGCTCTCCGCGTACAGATCCGGGTGTGAATCCCGTCACGTCCCGGATCGAGCTGGTGGCCGTGGGTACGACCGGGGATGGTTCGGTAGGTCGGTTCCTTCCGGTGTCTGTGACACGTGGGACGCCTGCCGAAGCGTCCCGGACTCGTCGGTGTGGGCACGGGCGTGGCAGCTCGAGTCGGTCGTGGGATGGCATTACCCTGGCAACGCCCAGATCGAAACACTCCGATCGTCCCGAGCAGCTCCGAGGAGGACACGCCAGTGACCGCGCAGCCGGCCGAGGTAGTCACGCCGGGAGGCGACTACACCGCTCGTCATCTCTCGGTGCTCGAAGGCCTCGAGGCGGTCCGCAAGCGGCCCGGCATGTACATCGGGTCCACCGACTCGCGTGGGCTCATGCACTGCCTATGGGAGATCATCGACAACGCCGTCGACGAGGCCCTGGGCGACCACTGCACGCGCGTCGAGGTGGTCCTGCGCGCCGATGGCTCGGCCGAGGTCATCGACAACGGCCGCGGCGTCCCGGTCGACATCCACGCCAAGTCCGGCCTGTCCGGCGTCGAGGTCGTCTACACCAAGCTCCACGCCGGCGGGAAGTTCGGCGGCGGCTCGTACGCCGCGTCCGGCGGCCTCCACGGTGTCGGGGCCAGCGTCGTCAACGCGCTCTCGGCGCGGCTCGACGTCGAGGTCGACCGCGGGGGGCGCACCCACGCCATGTCCTTCCGGCGCGGCGAACCGGGGCTGTTCGACGGCGACGGGCCCGAGGCTCCGTTCGCGCCGTTCACCGACCACTCCGAGCTGCGCATCACCGGGCGCGTGGCCAAGCGGGTCACCGGCACCCGGGTGCGGTTCTGGGCCGATCGCCAGATCTTCCTGCGCGACGCCACCTACTCGTGGGACGACCTCGTGTCCCGCGCACGCCAGACGTCCTACCTGATCCCCGGCCTCGAGCTTGTTGTGCGCGATGAGCGCGGCGACGACCCGGTCGAGGAGACCTTCCAGCACGACGGCGGCATCAGCGAGTTCGTCGAGTTCCTCAGCCCCGGCACGCCCGTCACCGACGTCCTGCGGCTCACCGGCTCCAAGACGTTCCGCGAGACCGTGCCGGTGCTCGACGACGACGGCCAGCTGGTCTCCAAGGACACCGAGCGCACCTGCTTCGTCGACGTCGCCCTGCGCTGGGACGCCGGCTACGACACCGTCCAGCGCTCGTTCGTCAACGTCGTGGCCACGCCCAAGGGCGGCACCCACGTCGCCGGCTTCGAGCAGGGGCTGCTCAAGACCCTGCGCGACCAGGTCCGGGTCAACTCGCGCCGACTCAAGGCGGGCAACGACAAGATCGAGAAGGACGACGTCCTCGAAGGGCTCACCGTCGTCGCCACGGTCCGCCTCGAGGAGCCCCAGTTCGAGGGGCAGACGAAGGAGGTGCTCGGCACCGCCGCCGTCCGCTCGATCGTCGCCGGGGTGGTCGAGTCCGAGCTCGCCACCGTGCTCAGCTCCACCAAGCGGGCCGACAAGGCCCAGGCCACGGTGGTGCTCGAGAAGGTCGTCGCGGCGGCCAAGGCGCGCGTCGCGGCTCGCCTCCACAAGGAGACCGTGCGGCGCAAGAACGCCCTCGAGACCAGCGCGCTGCCGACCAAGCTGGTCGACTGCCGCTCCAACAGCCTCGAGCGTTCGGAGCTGTTCATCGTCGAGGGAGACTCCGCGCTGGGCACGGGCAAGTCCGCCCGCGACTCCGAGTTCCAGGCGTTGCTGCCGATCCGCGGCAAGATCCTCAACGTCCAGAAGGCCTCGGTCGGCGACATGCTGAAGAACGCCGAGTGCGCGGCGATCATCCAGGTGCTCGGCGCCGGCAGCGGGCGCAGCTTCGACATCGACCAGTCGCGCTACGGCCGGGTCATCCTCATGACCGACGCCGACGTCGACGGTGCCCACATCCGCACCCTGCTCATCACGCTGTTCTTCCGGTACATGCGCCCGTTCGTCGAGGCAGGCCGGCTGTTCGCGGCCATGCCGCCGCTGCACCGCATCGAGCTGTCGCGGCCCAAGAAGGGCCAGGACAAGTACATCTACACCTATACCGACCCTGACCTCGACCGCACACTGCGTGACCTCGCCCGCCGCAACATCGCCGTCAAGGGCACGCCCCAGCGCTACAAGGGGCTGGGGGAGATGGACCCCGAGCAGTTGGCCGAGACCACCATGGACCCGCGCCACCGCCGGCTGCGGCGGATCACCACCGCCGACGCCGAGGCCGCCGACCAGGTCTTCGAGCTGCTGATGGGCAACGACGTGGCGCCGCGCAAGGAGTTCATCATCGCTGGCGCGGCCGAACTCGATCGCGCTCGCATCGACGCCTGACGCGCCTGGCCGTGTGTGGCTGACCGAGCCACCCACGACCAGGCGCGCATGACGTTCCTCACTGCTTCTCCGGCGACGGTCACCGGGCATCTCGCGGGGCGATGACGTCGCAGGCCGTCGCGACCGCAGCCGTCGACGAGCAGAACCACCAGTGCGCATCCGGCCGCATGACGTCGTGTCGACCTTCCTCCCCTCGTCGCGTCCCCTGGTGGGAACGAGCGTGGGGAGGTGGCTCGCGGCCGGCTCGCGGCGCTGTGTCGGCATTCGACCGCTTCTCATGGCGATCGCCCTTGACCATGTTTCTGAGTAGACTCATAATTGAGTGAAATCAGATTAATCGAATGGGACGAGACGCAAGGGAGACCTCCATCTCCGCGGGTGTGTCACTCACCTCTTCAGATCGTCACCAACTCGCACCACAAGGAGAACGCTCATGAGCATCGCCAGCACCTCGAACGAGCCAGTCGTCACGTCGTATGCGCAGGCGCCTGCCCGCACGATCGACGCCGGCGGCATCACCTACGCCTACCGAGAACTGGGACCGAAGGGAGGGATCCCCGTCGTGTTCTTCGTCCACCTCGCCGCGACGCTGGACAACTGGGACCCCCACATCGTCGACCCCATCGCCAAGGACCACCACGTCATCACCTTCGACAACCGCGGCGTCGGTGCCTCCACCGGTGATGTTCCCGACAACGTCGAGGCGATGGCCGATGACGCCTACACCTTCATCAAGGCCCTCGGGTTCGACAAGGTCGACATCTTCTCCTTCTCGCTCGGCGGCTTTGTCGCCCAAGACCTGGTGGTCAAGCACCCCGACCTGGTGCGCAAGCTGGTGCTCACCGGTACCGGGCCGCGCGGCGGCAAGGACATCGACAAGGTCGCCGGAACCACCTACTACGACATGCTGCGGGCGGCCCTGACCCGGTCCGACCCGAAGGAGTTCCTGTTCTTCAACCGCAACAGCGCCGGCAAGCCCGCCGCAAAGGCGTTCGTCGAGCGACTCGAGGAGCGCACCGTCGAGCGTGACGCGCCGATCAAGGTGAAGGCGTTCCAGGCGCAGCTGAAGGCGATCAAGAAGTTCGGCCGCTCCGCCCCGTCAGACCTGTCGAACCTCAACCAGCCCACCCTGATCGCCAACGGCGACAACGACCGCATGGTGCCCTCGGTCCTCTCCGAAGACCTCCACCACCGCATCAAGGGGTCCGAGCTGATCATCTACCCCGACTCCGGCCACGGCGGCATCTTCCAATTCCACGACGACTTCGCCCCCATCGCCGTCGAGTTTCTCGCCCGCTGACCCGCATCCCGAAATCACTCAAGGACGAGCAATGACGATCACGGTTCCGTACACGAAGAAGCCTTTCGCGTCGTCGATCCTGCTGTGGATGCGCACCGATCAGGCGCGTCAGCAGGGGATGGACTATTGGAAGGGCCCCCACTCGAAGATCATCTCGGCAACCCCGGGGTTCGACGAGTACCGGCAGCTCCACCTCGCCGCAGCCAATCCCGGGTTGTGGCCCGCCATTCACGGTGTCGAGACGATCATTCCCGCAGATCGCAGGATTGACGGGGTCGCCGAGGTCACGTTCGCCTCGGCGCTCTCGCCGCTGCGGGGCCGCCAGCAGACCAGGCTCGCGTACAAGGACGAAGTGAACGTGTTCCTGCGCACCCTGCTCTACGCCGGGCCGCCGGGCTCGACCCGCTGGTACGACGTCGCCCGGCCCGGCGAGAAGGCGGGGGCTCGAGTCCTGGTCTATCTCAGGAGGCGAGAAGGGGTCGGCACCAGAGCGTTCCGGAAACACATCACCGACGAGCTCGTGCCCGCTTTCGCGAACACGGGCGTGATGACAGAGCTGCGAACCCAGGTGTTCATGCCCTGGAACGAAAAGCTCTGGAACACGCCCAACGTCGCGCACGACAACCCCACCGACCAGCGGCTCCACGCCTCATTGATCCTCGGCTTCGCTGACGCACCCGCGCGAGCGGCGTTCCTCGAGAGCGGCGAGATCGCGACGCTGTCGGACCGGCTGTCGGTGTTCGCCTCCGCCGTCCACGCATACGAGGTGTCCGAAGCGCTGACCTATGTGAAAGAAGGCGCAGTCCTCCCGCACGACCAGGCGTAGCCGAGCTGGGTCGCGGGTGGGTGGGAGTATGAACGAGGCGCATCCGAGCCCACGCAGTAGTGACGCAGCTCATAATTGAGCATAGTCGGATCCTATCCCTGGAGGACACCCGTCATGCCACTGGTCACCCCGCCTGTCGGACGGCGCGAGCGGAACAAACAGGCCAAGCTCGAACGCATCACGGCTGCCGCGCGAGAACTCTTCACCGAGCACGGTGTCGACGACGTCACCACGCAGCAGATCGCCGAGAAGGCCGACATCGGCACCGGCACCCTGTTCCTTTACGCCAAGACCAAGGCCGAGCTGCTCCTGCTCGTGCAGAACTCCAGCTACGCCGACGCCCTCGAGGAGGGAAGGGCGGCCGCCACGAGCATCCCCGATGCGCGCGACGCGGTGATGGCGATCATCCGTCCGGTCGTGGAGTGCAACCGCATCCAGATCGACAACGGGCGCACCTACCTGCGAGAGATCGTCTTCGGTGACCCCGAAGAGCCCCACCACCACGACGCCATCGCTCTGACCATCCAGACCGAGGAAGCGATCGCCGCCGTGTTGCGACGCGACGACCGCATCGGTCCCCGTGATGCCGCCTCGCTCGCGCACATCGTCTCCTCGATCATGTTCCTCAGCATGGCGGCCACGACGAACATCGCCCACACCGTCGAGGACATCCTGCGGGAGATCAGAGACCAGGTCCGGGTTCTCCTGCCCCGCTGATCGCTGCACTGTCCACGACGTCCCGGGGACGGTGTGATCAGGTGGTGCGCCGATCACCCAGGCGAGTATCCAACGCACGCGCTGACGACAGGGTGGTCGGTCAGATTCGCGATACGCGACGGTTGCGTATCGCATCATCGCCAGTTACGGTGGTCCCGCATCGATACGATACGTCATCGTATCGATTCCGATACTCTCCTGCCGCCTCGGCAGTCGATCATGAGTTGGAAGGACCCCACCACCGTGGACGAGACCAAGATCCACCAGCGACGATGGGGCATTCTCGGCGTTCTCGTCGTGAGCCTGCTCGTCGTCGTGCTCGACAACACCGTGCTCAACGTCGCACTCAAGACCCTTCAGGAAGACCTCGGGCCCCTCAGAGCGAGCTGGCCTGGTCGATCAACTCCTACACGCTCGTCTTCGCCGGCCTGCTGTTCACCTTCGGGCTGCTGGGTGACCGGTTCGGCCGCAGGCGGATGCTCGTCATCGGCCTGATCCTCTTCGGGGTGGCCTCGG
>DATCVR010000105.1:0-2126 GCA_036566745.1 Jiangellaceae bacterium
CTCCTCGAGCACCATCTTCTTGTAGAGGTCATCGACCGTGGTGATCTGCTGTCCGGCCTGGATCCGGCCGAGCAGGTTGACCGCCTTCTCACCGTCGCCGGCGGCACCGATCCCGAGCGCGGAGTGGATCCGGGCTGTGAAGTCGCGGTCGGTGTCGATCGGGGTCAGCCCGACCTCGGAGACCGCGGTGCGCGTGAACCGGTGAGCGGCGACCGGCTCCAGATCGCGTACGTCGAATCCCGCCTCGGCCACGGCGCGGAGCTTCGTCACGTCGTCGAGATTCTTGGCGGACGCGGGGACGTACCAGGCGCGGACCGCGGTGAAGCGGGCCCCGGTCTGGTCCTCCCAGGTCATCGCGATCGCCGACCAGGTGTCGCGGCCGTCGCCGCGCAAGACCCGGATCTTGGTGCCGTCGGCGGTCTTCGCCTCATCGATCTTGCCGCGTGCGTAGGAGAGGATGTTGCGCTGGTCCTGGCCGCGCGGGCGGCCCACGACGCCACCGTTGGAGGCACCGTTGAAGGGCGTCGTGTGGGGCATGATCAGCGCGATGTAGGCGTCCATCAGCGTCGACTTGCCCGACCCGGAGCCTCCGGTGAGCAGCGTCGCGCTCGGCGAGAACCGCACCCGGTGAGCGCCGTCGTAGCCGCCCCAGTTGACCAGCTGCAGCTCGCTCGCGACCCACTGCCGCCCGTTCGAGCGCGCGGGGATGAGGCCGAAGAGGCTGTCGATCATGCTCATTCTTCGATCTCCTCCGCGTCGTCGCTGGCGCGAGGGTCTGAACGAAGTGGCCCTCGACCAGCGGATTCCCTCAGCCACGCCTTGAGCTCGGAGAGCTTCTCGACGCTCAGCACGATCTCGACCAGCGGCGTGATCCGGAAGCGGCCCTCGGACTCCTCCTCGATCAGGCCCTCCCGAGCGAGTCGCTCGACGGCCCGCCGGATCTCGCGCCGGGCGGCGGCATCGCCGCCGGCGAGGTCGAAGTAGGTGAGCACGGTCTGCTCGAGCTCGTCGACATCCACCCGCGCGGACTTCTCCCCCGCACCACGCTCACGCTGGAAGACGGTGCGCAGGTGAACCAGGACGAGCGTCTCGGCACGCGTGTAGGCATCGTCCTTGAGGAGCACCGGCACGTCGAGCTCCTCCGAGCGCACCTGCCGCTTGTAGGCGATGCCGCGGTCGTGGTCGACGACGAGCCGGATGAACAGGTCGTGGAGCCGCGACTCGATCACGGCCTGGTGGTCGAGCAACGTACGCCACTGGCGCGGGCTCTTCTCGGCCGTGATGAACCTGCGGCGCAGCAGCTGGACCAGCACCCGGCGGATTTCGGCGTCGAGGACGCCGCGGTCGCCGACGAAGAGCTCGGTCGGGTCGTCCTCCATCGAGACGGGCTCGATGAAGCCTTCCGGCTCGCTGCCGTAGGCCACGGTTCCAGCCGTGATCTCAGCCTCAACCTCGACCTGAGGGTTAACCTCAGCCTCGGCCGATGTCACCGTCTCACTCAACGCCCATCCCCTTTGCCATCCGCCGCCATCAATGCGCTGAGCCTCACTCCGCCGAACGCGAACCGCCGCCGCACTCCGTCGGCCCGGACTGCCTCGATCGTGGAGATCTCCCCCGTCTCGGCCATCCCGCGGCGATGCGCGATCTCGAGCAGCCCGAGCAGGTCGACCGGGCGCCGGATCTCCTCCGGCGCGGCCGCGAAGACCTCGGCCAGGTCGACCGGCTCCTCGGCCCCGTGAGCCGCCACATAGGCGTCCAGGTGGGCCTCGATCGCCCGGTAGCCCGGCCCACCCCACGCCTTGGTGTCCTCGACCGCGCTCTCCACGTCGCCCCAGTCGGCCAGCGGCGCCGGCGGCTCGGGCGGGCGCAGCTCGCTGACCGACTGGCGCAGGTGACCCAGATCGGCGACCGGCAGCCGGCGAAGCGGCTCGACGGACTCCGCCGGCCGCGAGGACGGCATCCACGCCTGGAAGCCGACCATCACATCGCGCAGCAGGTCGTCGACCTGCCGGTCGCGGGCCGGGTCGTGCGTACGCACCTGGGTGGTGATCACGTGGGAGGCGGTCTGCTGGGCGGCCAGCACCTCGGCGACGCCCGTCTCGATCCGACGCCCGACCGCGGCCAGC
>DATCVR010000106.1:0-3562 GCA_036566745.1 Jiangellaceae bacterium
ACGCCTCGAAGCTCGACTACGACTCGAACGTGGCCGCCACGGCCAAGGTCGCGGCCTGGTGTCACGAGCGCGGCGCCTCCGTCGAGTCCGAGCTCGGCGAGGTGGGCGGCAAGGACGGCGTGCACGCGCCCGGGGTCCGCACCCAGCCGGCCGAGGCCGCGGCGTACGTCGAGGCCACCGGGGTGGACGCGCTCGCTGTCGCGGTCGGCTCCTCGCACGCGATGACGACGCGTACGGCCTGCCTCGACAACGAGCTCATCACCCGCCTCGCCGATGCCGTCGACGTGCCCCTCGTGCTGCACGGCTCCTCCGGGGTCCCCGACGAGGGCATCGTCGCGGCGATCGCGGCCGGGATGACCAAGGTCAACATCGCCACCCACCTCAACGCGACCTTCACCCGCGCCGTCCGCGCGGCCATCGCCGACGAGACGATGGTCGACCCGCGCAAGTACCTCGGCGCCGGCCGCGATGCGGTGGCCGGCGAGGCCGCCCGTCTGCTCGCGCTGATCGGCGGACCGAGGGTGGACCGCGCCGTGTGACCTGCGTTACAGTCGCCTCCAACTTGCGATTGATTCTGACTCTTTAGGGCGTGAGGCGATCATGTTCAATCATTCAATCCGACGCTTGTTGGTCCCGGGAGTGGCTCTGGCCGCTGCCCTGGTCGCGCTCAGCCCGGTCAGCTCTGTGGCTGCCGAGGCGGGCGAGCTCGGCGGCGTCACCGGCTTCGAGCGCGACGGCGACAGCTACACCTTCGAGTCCGGCGAGGCCGCGCTGCGCGTGACCTTCGAGGACGCCGACATGGTGCGCGTACGCCTGGCCCCGAACGGCGAGTTCACCGACCCCGCCAACGACGACCCCACCGAACCCGGCGCTCCCGACGCCGACATCGTCGTCAAGCGCGACTATCCCGGTGGGCAGTCGGAGGTGAAGGAGACCGGCGCGGCGTACGTCATCAGCACCGACGAGGCCGTGCTCACCGTCACCAAGCAGCCGATCACCCTGCGCCTCACCGATCCGGACGGGAAGGTGCTGATGGCTGAGGCCTCGCCGCTGACCTGGGACGACAAGAGCACCGCGCAGCACCTGCAGCGCGGCGCCGAGGAGCAGTTCTTCGGCGGCGGCATGCAGAACGGCCGGTTCAGCCATCGCGGCGAGACGATCAAGATCTCGCGCGACTTCAACTGGAACGACGGCGGCAACCCGAACGCGGTGCCGTTCTACGTCTCCTCCCGCGGCTACGGCGTCCTGCGCAACACCTTCGCCGCAGGTAGCTACGACTTCGGTGCGCCGACCACGACCACCCACGACGAGCAGCGCTTCGACGCCTACTACTTCGTCGGCGACGCCGAGCGGGTCATCGACTCCTACACGGAGCTGACCGGCCGGCCGGTCGCGGTTCCGATGTACGCCCTGGAGGTCGGCGACGCCGACTGCTACCTCCACAACGCCAACCGTGGCGAGCGCGAGACGCTGCGCGACTCGACCGCGATCGCCGAGGGCTACGCCGAGCACGACATGCCGCTGGGCTGGATGCTGGTCAACGACGGCTACGGCTGCGGCTACGAGGACCTCGCCGAGACCGGCGACATGCTGAACGACCACGGCGCCGAGCTCGGCCTGTGGACCGAGGACGACCTGACCGAGCAGGAGACCGAGGTCCAAGCGGGCGTACGGGTCCGCAAGACCGACGTCGCCTGGGTCGGCTCGGGCTACCGCTTCGCGCTCGACGCCTGCGAGCAGGCCCGCGACGGCATCGAGACCAACAGCACCGACCGCTCGACCGTTCTCACGGTCGAGGGCTGGGCCGGCACCCAGCGCTGCGCCGCGGTGTGGAGCGGCGACCAGTCCGGAAGCTGGGACTACATCCGCTGGCAGATCCCGACGTACGCCGGTTCCACCATGTCCGGACAGCACCTCGCCACCGGCGATGTCGACGGCATCTTCGGCGGCAGCGCCGAGACGTACGTCCGCGACATGCAGTGGAAGATGTTCCTGCCGATGACCTACCTGATGAGCGGGTGGGCGGCCTCCGACAAGCAGCCGTGGCGCTACGGCGAGCCGTACACCTCGATCAACCGGAAGTACCTGAGCCTGCACGAGCGGCTGCTTCCCTACTTCTACACGCACACGATGCGGGCCAACCGTAACGGCGTGGGAGCGGTCAAGCCGCTCTACCTCAACTACCCCGAGGACCCGAAGACCTGGGGAGACGCGGTCAAGTACGAGTTCCTCGCCGGTGACGACTTCCTGGTCGCCCCGGTCTACGAGGACGCCACGACCCGCGACGGGATCTACCTCCCCGAAGGCACCTGGGTCGACTACTGGAGCGGCCGGGTCCACCAGGGACCGACCACGATCGACGGCTACAAGGCTCCGCTGGACACGCTGCCGCTCTTCGTACGCGCTGGTGCGGTCGTGCCGCAGTTCCCGGAGGGCACGCTCGACTGGCAGCAGGGCAAGAAGTCGGGCCGCCTCGACCTGGACATCTACCCGCAGGGGTCCTCGTCGTTCGTGAACTATGAGGACGACGGCCGCAGCCAGGCGCACGCCTCGGGCGAGTCCGCCACCCAGGAGTTCGAGGTCGACGCCCCCGAGCAGGGCCGAGGCCGGGTCGTGGTGCGGCTGGGCGAGGTGGACGGCTCGTACGTCGGCAAGCCCACCTCGCGCGAGTACGGTCTCAGCGTGCACGCCGATGCCGAACCGGGCAGCGTGGAGCTGGCTGGCGAGGAGCTGCCGCAGCGGGCCTCGAAGGAGGAGCTCGACGGCGCGGCGAAAGGATGGTTCCACGACTCCGCGACCGGCATCACCCACGTGAAGACCGGGAAGCTCTCCACCTCCGCCGGTGCCGTGGTCGCGCTGAACGGGTCCTCGGCGGTCGGCGGTGGCCACCCGGCCGACCGCAACGTGAGCCTCGACGCCGCCACCTCCGCGATCGCGGTGGCCGGTGAGGCCTCGGAGGTCAGCTCCACCTTCACCAACGACACCGGATCCCGCGTCCAGCTCGACTCGATCACTGCCGCCGCGCCCGAGGGCTGGGACGTACGCCCGGGCGCTGCGGTGTCGGGGTCCCTCGCGCCCGGTGCCTCCCGCACCGCGACGTTCAGCGTCACGCCACCGGCGAACGCCTCGCCCGGCCGGGTGAAGATCGACGCGACCGCGACCTACGTGGCCCACGACCGGACGTACGCCGTGACGGACTCGGCCACGACCACGGTCGCCCACCCGGACCTGGCCTCGGCGTTCAACAACGTGGGTGTCACCAGGGCCGAGGATCCCGAGCCGGGTGACATCGACGGCGGCGGCAGCAGCTTCCTCGCCGACAAGCTGGCCGAGAAGGGCGTCACGCCAGGCGCGACGGTGAGCGCGAACGGTTTCGACTTCACCTGGCCGGACTCGGAGCCGGGCACCCAGGACAACGTGGCCTCCGGCGGCGAGACCATCCGGATCGGCGGCAAGGGCAACGCCCTGGCGTTCCTGGGGACCGGCACCAGCCTGTCGGCCTCCGCGAAGGCGACCGTGCACTACACCGACGGCACCTCCTCCACGGGGACGCTCGGCTTCC
>DATCVR010000107.1:0-21349 GCA_036566745.1 Jiangellaceae bacterium
CGATGACGACCAGCCCGATCAGCGTGATGCCCTGGACGGACAGCAAGGTGGCCCGGGTGCCGGGCTGCCGGCGCGCCGTGGCGGAGACGAACGTCGTGCTCATGACTGGCTCCAGCTTCGGGTCGCCCGCATGTAGACCGCTGACAGCGCGGCCAGCGCGATCGCCAGCAGCAGTGAGAGCGCCGCCGCCTGGCCGTAGTTTCCGTTCTGGAAGGCGTAGCGGAAGATCAGCAGCAGCACCGTGACGGTGGAGTTCTGCGGCCCGCCTCCGGTGAACACGTACGGCTCGGTGAACACCTGCACCGTGGTGATCAGCTGCAGCATGAGCAGCAGGCCGATCACCGGGCGCAGCTGCGGCAGCATGACGTGCCAGATGCGCTGCCAGGTCGAGGCCCCGTCGATCTCGGCCGCCTCGTAGAGCTCCGCCGGGACGCCCACCATGGCGGCCAGGTAGATCAGCACCGCGCCGCCCATGCCGGCCCAGGTGGACTCCAGCACCAGGCTGAGCATCGCGCTGTCCGGCGACTCCAGCCAGCGGAACGGCCCGAGCCCCACCAGACCGAACAGCGAGTTGAACAGGCCCGGGCCGGGATCGTAGAACCACTTCCACAGCAGCACCGACACGACCGGGGGGATGACCACCGGCAGGTACACCAGCACCCGGTAGACACCGCCGAGCCGGCGCACCGTCGACATGATCGAGGCCAGCACCAGCGGCACCGGGAAGCCGATCAGCACGCCCAGGCCGACGAACAGCAGGGTGTTGCTGACCGCCGTGCCCAGCAGCGGGTCGGCGAACAACGTCACGAAGTTGTTCAGCCCGACCCACTGCGCGGGCCCGACCAGGTTGGTCTCCTGGAAGCTGATGAGCAGACCACGGATGATCGGCCACCAGGCGAACAGCCCGAAGATCACGATCGCCGGGAGCAGGAAGGCCAGTGCCGTGAGCTCGGCGCGGAGCCTGCGCCGGCGCGGTGGCCGCGGGCTGGGCGTTGGGGGCGCGCCGTCGCCGGGGGCGGTGACGCGATCGGCCGTGGCGGTGCTCATCGCGGTCGTCCGTCCGGTCAGCCGGCCGAGGCCAGCTTGGCGTTGGCATCCTGCTCGGCCGAAGCCAGCAGGGCGTCGATGTCGGCGTCGGGATCGGTGAGCACGGCTTGAACCACGGGGTCGAGGGCTTCGTAGAGCGTCTGGGCCTGGAACGGCGGCTCCGGGCGCAGCTCGAGGGTCGGCGTGGTCTCGATGTAGGGCTGGAAGTGCTCGAGCTCGACGTTGACGTACGGCGCGACGGCCTCGTCGATCTTGGCCTGCTGCTCCTCGTCGAACATCGGCAGCACCGGGACGCCCACGGCCGCGGCCGGGTCGGCGGCCAGGGTCTCGGCCTGCTCGGCGGCGGCGTCGGCGTCGTACTGCGGCTCGGCGTAGGCGAAGACGAGCCACTCGACGGCCGCCGCGGCCTGCTCCTCGGAGACCGACGCGGGGATCATGTAGACCTCGCTGCCGCTGAGTGTGGCGTTGCCGCCGGACTGCGGCATCGCGGCCATCCCGAAGCTCGCGGTGTCGGCCATGTCGAAGTTCATCTTGGCCAGCCGGTAGATGCCAGGCGTGCCCATGAACATGCCGATCTGGCCCGCGGCGAACTGCTGGGTCGCGTCGTTCTGGTCGAGCAGCTGGCTCTCGCCCATGGAGTTGTCGCTCCACCGCATCTGCTGGAGCAGGGTCAGCGAGTCGCGCACGGCGTCGTTCTGGAAGTCGGCCACGAACGTGTCGCCGTCCCGGCGCTCGACCTCGCCGCCGTGGCTGTAGGCCATCATCGTCAGCTGCCAGCCGCCGGAGTTGTCCTTCGACTCGTGGACGAATCCGGCCGCGCCGGTGGCGTCGGAGATCTGCTTGGCGTAGGTGCGCACCTCGTCCCACGTCGTGGGCGGCTTGTCCGGATCGAGCCCGGCCGCGTCGAACAGCGCGCGGTTGTAGACCAGGCCCAGCGCGAACGGCGACTGCGGGATGCCGTAGATCTCGCCGTCGGCGTCCGACAACGGCTCGAGCACCTGGGGGTTGAACTCCTCGGAGTGGTCCCACTCGGAGAGCTGGCTGGTGATCGGCTGGACCTGCCCGCGCTCGATCAGCCCGCGCGGCTCGGTGAGGGGCACCCGGATGACGTCCTCGATGCTGCCGCCCGCCAGCTGGGCGGAGAACGTCAGCGGATCCCAGACGTTCGTGGAGCCCTCGACGGTGATGCCGGGGTTCGCCTCCTCGAACGCCTCGACCTTGGCCTCGAAGGCGGCGAGCCCGGCCTCGTCGGTGGCGGCCGGCATGCCCTGGACCCGGATGACGACGTCGCCGTCGGGTCCGTCCGTACTGCTGTCGGAGCTACAGGCGACCAGCGTGCCGGTGAGGGCCACACAGCCGGCCAGCGCGATCGCTCGGACGGCTGTGAGGCGGTGGTGCGTTCGGTGTGTCATCGTCACTCCAACGGGGCAGAGGTTCGGGCGCAATAGTGACAAATAGGGCATCGAGTGCTCGGCGTCCGGCATGGTCCGGGCGCCTTGGGTGTTCGCGAGGGGAGCTGTCGGGTGGGGCCGCTATCGGCCGGGCGCTGGCCCGGTCGAGGCTCGGGGCACCAGGTGGGAGCCGATCTCGACGATGCGCTCCGCCGGGCTGCCGCCACCCACCAGACCGGTGAGGACGTCGATGGCCCGGGTGGCGATCTCGTCCGGCGAGATCCTGATGGTCGTCAGCGACGGCGTGGACACCGACGCGAGGATGGTGTCGTCGATGCCGATGACGCTGACGTCCTGAGGCACGCGCACGCCCAGGGCGGAGAGCTGGTGGAGCACGCCCATCGCGACGAGGTCGTTGTGCGCGAGGACCGCGGTGGCGCCGTGCGAGGTGACCAGCGGGGCGGCATGGAGCCCGGTCTCGAACCGCGGCTCGTACGGGCCCAGCTCGATCAGCGAGAGGTCCATGGTCTCGAACGACTCGCGGATCGACTTGCCGCGCTCGAGCTCGGGACGCGAGCAGTCGATGAAGGCACAGCGGGTGTGGCCGTAGGCGCGCAGGTGTTCGGCGGCCTGGGTGATGCCGGCGGTCAGCGAGATGTGCACCTCGGAGATCCCCGGCACCTTGCGGTTGACCAGGACGATCGGCATCTGCTCGGTCAGCTCGCGCAGCCGGGTCTCGGCAAGGGTGGAGGCCCACAGGATCATCCCGTCGACCTTCTTCGACAGCGCGGCGATGGTCTCGAGCTCGTCCGCCTCGCGCTCGTCGCTGTCGGCGACGAGCAGCGTGTAGCCCTGACGGCGGGCCCGAGCCTGCATCGCCTTGAAGATGGGCGGGAAGAACGGGTTGCTGATGTCGGTGATGACCAGCCCCAGCGACCCGGTGCGGCCCTCGCGCAGCGACCGGGCGGCCGGATTGGGCGCGTATCCGAGGTGTTCGGCGGCCTCGACCACGCGCTGGCGGGTGGTGGCGCTGACCAGGTCCGGCGTGTTGAGCGCGCGAGAGACCGTCGAGACCGAGACACCGGCCCGGCGAGCGACCTCGTTGATCGTGACGGCCATGTGACTCCTCCCACATCGGCGGGGCGTTGTGGGGGATGGTTGCAAACGTTTCTGATGTATGTCAAGAGTGCTTCTAGCCGGTGAATTGCGACATGCGTTAGGTTGTCGCCCACCGTGGATGACGGTTTGTGGAAACGTTCTTGACCGAGGCGAGGGCCGAACTGACATGAAGATCACCGGTGTGGAAGTGCTCACGCTCCCCGACCACGGCGACAGCATGATGCTGGTCGTGGTCGACACCGACGAGGGCATCTACGGCCTGGGCGAGGTCGGCATCCGGTCGCGGCAGCGGGCGGTGGCCGGGGGCATCGACCACCTGGCCGCGCTGGTGCTCGGCGAGGACCCCACGTGCATCGAGCACCTCTGGCAGGTCATGTTCCGCCGGGGCTTCTTCCCGGCCGATCGGTTCCTCGCCTCGGCCATCGCCGCGATCGACGTCGCGCTGTGGGACATCCGGGGCAAGGCTCTCGGAGTGCCGGTGTACGACCTGCTCGGAGGCCGGGTCCGCGACAGGGTGCCGTGCTATGTCCACATCGGCGACGGGTACGCCGACCGTGAGGGCTTCCTCGACCGGTGCCGCGCGCTGGTCGCCGAGGGGTGGTCGCACCTGCGCTTCGCCTCGCCGCACGAGGGCGACGTGCTCGACGCCCGGGCCACCATGCGCGACTCCGTCGAGCTGTTCCACCAGGTCCGTGACGTCGTGGGGGACCAGGTCGAGCTGATCCTGGACGTCCACACCCGGCTGGACCCACCCGAGGCGGTGACCCTGTGCCGCGAGATCGAGGCCGCTCGCCCGTATTTCGTCGAGGACCCGCTGCGCTCGGAAGGGCTCGACAGCTACCGGATGCTGCGCAGCCGCACCGGCGTGCCGCTGGCCGCGGGCGAGCAGTTCGGCTCGAAGTGGGAGTTCCAGCGCCTGGTCGAGGGCGACCTCATCGACTATGCCCGGATCGACGTCGCCGTCGCGGCCGGGCTCACCGAGGCGAAGAAGATCGCCGCGGCGTGCGAGACCCACTACATCAAGCTGGCCACCCACAACCCGCTCGGTCCGGTGACGGCGGCCGCGTCGTTGCAGCTCAACCTCGCGTGCTCCAACGTCGGAGTCCAGGAGCACCAGGCCGATCCCGAGCCGGCCGTGGCGGAGCTGTTCACCGCCCGCCCCACGATCACGCCGGGCTGGGTCGAACGCAGTGAGCTGCCCGGCATCGGCGTCGACATCGACCGGGCCGCTGCCAGGCGGTTCCAGGCCACCGCGGCCGAGCGCCCGATGCTGCGCACCCGGGACGGCGCCTTCACGAACTGGTGACACCGCGAGTCGATCATCCCGACGACGGCCGGAACCGCGCGGTCTCGGCGAGTTGCCGGCATCGCCACGCCGGGGCATCTGTGACAGAAGATACGGGTGTGTCGGCGGTAACCTGATCAGCATGGCGACCCGCACGTCCGCTCCGGCAAGGTCGCGTAGCTCGTCGGGTACGGCGAAGAAGAAGCGTGCCCCGGCTCGCGGCACGACTCGACGCTCCCCGGCGCCGCGACGACCAGCCCGCCGACCGGCTCGCCCCGGTCCGGTCGGGCGGTTCTTCCGCGGGATCGGCCGGATGATCGAAACGACGTGGATGGGGCTGGCGCACCTCATCGGCGGCACCGCCCGCCACGTCGGCTCCAGCGCGCGCGAACTCTCCACCGAGCAGCGTCGCGACGGTGTCGGGCTGGCGCTGATCGGCGTCGCCATCGTGGTCGCGGCGTCGGTCTGGTGGATGATCGACGGTGCGGTGCCCGACGCCGTCCGCACCGCCGTCGCCGGAAGCATCGGCACGGCCTCGTACGTCCTGCCGGTCCTGCTGGTCATGGCCGCGTGGCGGACCCTTCGCCATCCCGACCGCAACGGCCCGGGCGGACGCCAGGTGGTGGGCTGGGCCTGCCTGGCCCTCGGCGCCCTGGGGCTGGCCCACGTCGCCGGCGGGCTGCCGCGGCCGGTCGACGGCGCCGAGGCGATGCAGCGGGCGGGCGGCGCCATCGGCTTCGTCTCCTCGACCGTGCTCGCCGATCTCCTCACCGTGTGGGTCGCGGTGCCGCTGCTGGTCCTGCTCACCCTGTTCGGCGTGCTCGTGGTCACCGGCATCCCGCTCTACGAGGTGCCCGACCAGGCGCGCGGGCTGCGCGACGACGTGGCGTCGTTCCTCGGCTTCCGCCGGCCCGACGTCGACGAGTCCGCTGACGACGAGGACGCCCCGCTGCGGCGCCGGCGCCCGAAGGACGGCCTCGACCCGACCGACGACGAGCCCTACGAGACCCCGCTCCTGCGCGACCGGCCGAAGCGGCCGAGCAAGCGGGTCGCCGACGACGACGCACCCACCGTCGCGGTGCCGCTCACCGCCGCGTCGGACAAGTCCGACGACGGCCCCGCCGAACCGCCGCCACACACCCCGTTGCCCCAGCGGGTCGAGCAGCTCGCGCTCTCCGGCGACATCACCTACACGTTGCCGGCCAGCAACGCGCTGCGCGAGGGGAGCCCCCACAAAGCCCGCTCGGCGGCCTCGGACCGGGTGGTCGACTCGCTCACCGAGGTGCTCGAGCAGTTCGAGATCGATGCGCAGGTCACCGGGTACACCCGCGGCCCCACCGTCACCCGTTACGAGGTCGAGCTGGGCCAGGCGGTCAAGGTCGAGCGGGTCACGGCGCTGACCAAGAACATCTCGTACGCGGTGGCCAGCGCCGAGGTGCGGATCCTCTCCCCGATCCCGGGCAAGTCGGCCATCGGCATCGAGATCCCCAACACCGACAAGGAGATCGTCAGCCTCGGCGACGTGCTCCGCTCGTCGGTGGCCCGCAAGGACCACCACCCGATGGTCGCGGGCCTCGGCAAGGACGTCGAGGGCGGGTTCGTCGTCACCAACCTCGCGAAGATGCCGCACCTCCTGGTCGCGGGCGCCACCGGCTCGGGCAAGTCGAGCTTCGTCAACTCGATGATCACCTCGGTGCTGATGCGCTCGACGCCGGACGAGGTGCGGATGATCCTGGTCGATCCCAAGCGGGTCGAGCTCACCGCCTACGACGGCATCCCGCACCTCATCACGCCGATCATCACCCACCCCAAGAAGGCTTCCGAGGCGCTGCAGTGGGTCGTGCGCGAGATGGACATGCGCTACGACGACCTCGCGAACTTCGGTTTCCGCCACATCGACGACTTCAACAAGGCGGTGCGGGCCGGCAAGGTCAAGGTGCCGCCCGGCAGCGAGCGGACGCTGACGCCCTACCCCTACCTGCTGGTGATCGTCGACGAGCTGGCCGACCTGATGATGGTCGCGCCACGCGACGTCGAGGACGCCATCGTGCGCATCACCCAGCTGGCGCGAGCGGCGGGCATCCACCTCGTGCTGGCCACCCAGCGTCCCTCCGTCGACGTCGTCACGGGCCTCATCAAGGCGAACGTGCCCTCACGGCTGGCGTTCGCCACCTCCTCCCTCGCCGACTCCCGGGTCATCCTCGACCAGCCGGGCGCGGAGAAGCTGGTCGGTCAGGGCGACGGGCTGTTCCTGCCGATGGGCGCCAGCAAGCCGGTCCGTATCCAGGGCGCGTGGGTCACCGAGACCGAGATCGCGGCGGTGGTCAAGCACTGCAAGGAGCAGCTCGAGCCCACGTACCGCGACGACGTCACGGTCGTGGCCGCGTCGAAGCGCGAGGTCGACGAGGACATCGGCGACGACCTCGACCTGCTGTGCCAGGCCGCCGAGCTGGTCGTCACCACCCAGTTCGGATCGACCTCGATGCTCCAGCGCAAGCTGCGGGTGGGCTTCGCCAAGGCCGGGCGGCTCATGGACCTCATGGAGAGCCGCGGCGTAGTGGGCCCGTCCGAGGGATCCAAGGCGCGCGACGTGCTCATCAAGCCCGACGACCTCGAGGAGGTCCTCGCCACCCTGCGCGGCGAGTGATCCTTCGGCGCCCTGCGCTGGGGGCGTTGATCTTGGAGTTTCGGCGTTATTGGCCCCGGAATGTCCGTTCGATCCAGCGAAAACTCCAAGATCAACGAGAACGGCGGGGCGCGTCGTAGGGTGGGCGGGTGGATGCGGACGCCGACGCCGGGCTGTTCGGGCCGGGGTCGATCACCTGGAAGGTGCATGCCGAGCCAGTGCTCTGGGTCGGCGGGGTCCGCGCGCTGTACCTGCAGGCCCTGCACCCGCTCGCGATGGCCGGCGTGGCGCAGTTCTCCAGCTTCCGCGACGACCCGTGGGGCCGGTTGCGCCGCACCGCCGACTACGTCGGCGTGCTCACCTACGGCACCACTGCCGAGGCCCACACCGCCGTCGCTCACGTGAACCGGGCCCATCGCGGCCTGCGGGGCATCGAACCCGAGAGCGGACAGTCCTTCGAGGTGTCCGACCCCGACCTTCTGGTGTGGGTGCACTGCTGCCAGGTCGACTCGTTCCTGTCCGCGACCCGTCGGGCCGGGCTCCCGCTGCGTCCGGGCGAGGCCGACGCCTACGTGGCCGAGCAGGTGCGGGCGGCCCAGCTCGTGGGTGTTCCCACCGCGATGATCCCGGCATCCACGGCCGACCTGCGGCGGTACTTCGACCGGGTCCGGCCCCAGCTGCGCAGTACCGCCGCCGCCCGGGAGGCCGCCCAGTTCATCCTGTTCCCGCCGATGGGGCTGGCCGTTCAGGTCCTTACCCCGGCACGGGTGGCCTGGACCGGGGTGGCCACTCTCGCCTACGCCTCGTTGCCCCGCTGGGCTCGGCGGATGTACGGACGTTCGGGGCTGCCCGCATCGCCGGTGGTCGACGTCGGGGCGACGATGAGCGTGCGCGCGCTCGCCGGCATGACCCGCTTCGTTCCGCGACGCCTGCGCGAAGGACCCCACCTGCGGCTGGCGCGCGAGCGGGTCGGGGTCTGAGCCGTGGCCGAGCCGCGCGCCACCGTCTCCCTGACGCTTCCCCGAGGTGACGTCCGCGCGGTGGCCCTGGTGCTGCACGGCGGCCGTGAGCAGGGCATCGACCTGGTCCGTCCCACGCAGCTCGCCGTCGTGCGGATGCTCCCGTTCGCTCGCGCCCTCCGGCGTCGGGGCGCGGCGTCCGGGCTGGCGGTGGCCCGGCTGCGGTACCGCGTACGCGGGTGGAACGGTGCGGGGGAGTCGCCGCTGGCCGACGCTCGCTGGGCGCTGGGCCGGATCGCCGAGCGGTTCGGAGACGTCCCGGTGGCGCTGGTCGGGTACTCGATGGGTGCTCGGGTCGCGGTGGCGACGGCGGCCGATCCCGTGGTGCGCGTCGTGGTGGCGCTGGCGCCGTGGCTGACCGACACCGACCCGGTGGCCGGACTGGCCGGGCGGCACGTCCTCTTCGTCCACGGCAGCGACGACCAGAGGACCTCTCCACGGGCCACCTTGGCCTTCGCGGAGCGGGCCCGGCCGGTCGCTGCGTCGTGCTCCGTGGTGATCCTCGCCCGCGAGCGGCATCCGATGATGCGCCGTCCCTGGCTGTGGCACCGGCTCGCCACCGATGCGGTGCTCACCCGGCTCGGGCTGGGTGAGCCGTCGGCGCTCCCGGAGGGTACGACCGGTGGAGGTTCGTCACCTCGAGGTTGAACATGCGAGGCTGTGCCCCATGAGCCAGCATTCCGTCGCGATCGTCACCTTGGGCTGCACGCGCAACGAGGTCGACTCCGAGGAGCTGGCCGGACGCCTGGACGCCGAGGGTTTCGTACTCGTCGACGACCCGGCGGCCGCCGAGACGGTGCTGGTCAACACGTGCGGGTTCGTCGAGCAGGCGAAGAAGGACTCGGTCGACTCACTCCTGGCCGCGGCCGACCTCAAGGCCGACGGCGCGACCAAGGCGGTCGTCGCCGTGGGGTGCATGGCCGAGCGGTACGGAGCGGAGCTGGCCGGTGAGCTTCCCGAGGCCGACGCCGTACTCGGCTTCGACGACTACGACGACATCGGGGCCCGGCTCCGCGGCATCCTCGGCGGCACCCCGCATGTCCCGCACGTGCCGCGCGACCGCCGCAAGCTCCTCCCGGTGGCGCCGGTGGACCGGCAGGCCGCCGCTGGATCGGTGCCGGGACACGCCGGCCACGTCCCCGCCGGCCACGTGCCTGCAGGCCCCGACCTCCCGGCAGGCATCGCCCCCTCGACCGGCCCGCGATCGATGCGACGGCGCCTCGACGGCGGCCCGATGGCCCCGGTCAAGCTGGCGTCGGGATGCGACCGCGTCTGCTCGTTCTGCGCCATCCCGACGTTCCGCGGGTCGTTCCTGTCGCGCCGCCCGTCCGACATCCTGGCCGACGCGCGCTGGCTCGCCGAGCAGGGCGTCCGCGAACTGTTCCTGGTGAGCGAGAACTCCACGTCCTACGGCAAGGACCTCGGTGACATCCGGCTGCTCGAGACGCTGCTCCCCGAGCTGGCCGCGGTCGACGGCATCGAGCGGGTGCGCGTGTCCTACCTCCAGCCGGCCGAGACCCGTCCGTCGCTGGTCGAGGCGATGACGTCCACGCCGGGCGTGGTGCCCTACTTCGACCTGTCGTTCCAGCACGCCAGCGCGCCGGTGCTGCGCCGGATGCGCCGCTTCGGGTCCACCGAGCCGTTCCTCGACCTCATCGCGTCGGTGCGCGACCGTGCGCCCGAGGCCGGGATCCGCTCGAACGTGATCGTCGGGTTCCCGGGGGAGACCGAGGACGACCTCGCCGAACTCGAGGACTTCCTGTCCCGCGCGCGGCTCGACGTCGTGGGCGTGTTCGGCTACTCCGACGAGGACGGCACCGAAGCCGTCGGGCTGACCGGCAAGCTCGACGCCGACGAGATCTCCGCGCGGGTCGAGTGGCTCGGCGCGCTGGTCGACGAGCTGGTCGCGCAGCGTGCCGAGGACCGCGTCGGCACCACGGTCGACGTGCTCGTCGAGAGCGTGGGCGACGGGCAGGTCGAGGGACGCGCCGCCCATCAGGGCCCCGACGTCGACGGCTCCACGACGGTGGCGGACGTGGCGGCCCGCGTCGGCGACCTCGTCACGGCGGTCGTCACCGGCTCCGACGGAGCCGATCTGGTGGCTGCCGGGGTCCGGTGACGGCGGGCGGTGGGCGCGGATCGCTGGGGTGCTGACGCGCCGCATCACCAGGACTGTGCGCGCGTCACGAGGCTTGCAGGCCTGGTGGCGTGGGCGATTGCCTGCTGAACGTGATCATTCCGAGCGGCGTCAGGTGCGCGATGGGGTGACCCGGCGCAGGAGTTCGGGGCCGTGCTGGTCCATGTGGCGTCCGCCGATGCGGTTGCCGGTGCGCAGCAACAGCCAGCCGTACGCGGGGCCGCCCACCAGCAGGAGCCAGCCGATCGCCGGATCCCACCACAGTGCGGCCGCCACGAGGCCGTAGACCGGCAGCGCCAGAACGCCCACGGCGAGGCCGCCGGCGAGCTGCTGGAGGATCGTCACGACGTTGCCGCCACTGGGGGAGACGAACGGGTTGGTGCTGGGTGGCGGGGCCGGGAAGGGGATCACCACGCTGGTCACCGACCCGATCGCCAGCCCGGCCAGGACGGTGGCCGCCGACCCGCCCAGCGCCGCGGGAGCAAGCTCCGGCCGGCCTGCCGCGAGACAGCTGGCCAGGGCCGCGAGCCCGGCCAGCGGCACCGCCCACACTGCCGTGCCCAGGGCGCGACCGGCTCGATCGGTGGTGCCGGGCAGCGCCGCCACGAGGTGGGCCCACAACGCGGTGCCGTCGTAGGCGGTGTGATTGAGCATCGTCAGGCCCAGCAAGGTGCCGATCGCCGGGCCGGTGAAGACGAGCACGGTGTCGTTGCCCCCGGCCACCTGCGGCCCGACCAACAGCGCCGTGAGCACGACCGGGATGATCAGCAGCGCGACCCGCTGGCGGGGATCGCGCCACCAGTAGACGAGGACCCGCGCCGCGACCGCGCCGACCGGACTGGACGGCAGGACGCTGGCCACCCACGCCGGGGTGAGGGTCGCCCCGCGCGGCAGCGAGCTGCCCACGGGTACGGCGTCGCCCCGCTCGAGGCTGCGGCGCAGTGCCGCGCCCCACACCATCAGCAACACCGCCACCGCGGCCGCCGCGATGGCGAGCTTGATCAGCCCGGCGCCCGGCGATCCGGTGGCGGCGTCGTACGGCGCGGCCCACGGCGCCCCGAAAGGCGTCCAGGCGAGGACGTCGACGATGTCGACGAACAGGTCGGGCGTGGCGAGGCGGGCCAGGGCGGTCAGGCCCAGCTGGATCAGGCCGATCGAGGCGACCAGGAGGACGACGACCACCGAGACGAGGTCGTTGGCCCGCCGCGACCGGAACACACCGGCGACCGCCGTGGTGGCCGCGCGGCTCGCCACCACGCACAGAAGCGTGCCCAGGACCGCCCCGGCCAGGGCGAACAGCGGAGCGAGCGCGCCGCGCGACCAGGTGACCACGGTGGCCAGCGAGACGAGGGCCGTGGTGATGGCCGGCACTCCGATGCATCCCGCCGCCAGCATCCCGGCCAGCAGCTGGCGGCGGCGGATCGGCATGAACGTGAAGCGCTGGGGGTCGACGGTCTCGTCGACGCCGAAGAAGAGGACGGGCAGCACCGTCCACCCGAGGACTACGACGGTGCCGGCGACCACGAGGATGGCGCGGGTGGCGCCCGCCTCGGCCGAGCGCAGCCCGATCGTCAGGGCGACGCCTGCCACCGTGATTCCGAAGCCGGCCAGCAGCCCGATCACGCCGAGAACCAGCCGGGTGTTCGACCCCTTCAGGCCATTGCGGAGCAGCCGCAGCTTCAGCCCGACGAAGAGCGCAACCATGCCAGCCCCTCCCCGAGGTCGCGACGTCCGCCGACGAGCTCGACGAAGCGGTCCTCGAGCGAGCCGTCGCCACGCACGTCCTCGAGCCGGCCGGCGGCGAGCACCCGCCCAGCGGCGATGATCGCGACGTGGTCGCACAGTTGCTCGACGAGCGCCATGACGTGGCTGGACAGTACTACCGTCCCGCCGCCGCCGACGAAGGAGTGCAGGATGCCGCGGATCGTGGTCGCCGACACCGGGTCGACCGACTCGAACGGCTCGTCGAGGACGAGGATGCGTGGGCCGTGGATCAACGCGCAGGCCAGCCCGATCTTCTTCGTCATGCCCGCGCTGTAGTCGATGACGAGGATGTCGGCCGCTGCCTTGAGGTCGAGGACGTCGAGCAGCTCGGCGGTGCGGCGTACCGCGAGCTCGCGGTCGAGGCCGTGCAGCCGGCCCACGTATTCGAGCAGCTGGGCGCCGGTCAGCCGGTCGAACAGCGCCATCCCGTCGGGCAGGACCCCGAGCAGGCGCTTGGCCACCACCGGGTCGCTCCACACGTCGTTGCCGAGGACGAACGCGGTGCCGGCGTCGGGACGCAGGATGCCCGTGGTCATCGACAGCGTGGTGGTCTTGCCGGCGCCGTTAGGCCCCACGAGGCCGAAGAACGAGCCGATCGGGACGTCCAGATCGAGCTCGGCCACGGCCAGCGTCTTGCCGAATCGCTTGACGAGGCGGCGCAGCGCGAGGGCTGGTGGGCCGGAGGCGGCGTTCGGTTGTCCGGACCCGGCGGGAATGTCGCTCACCTGGCCGAGACTATTCGGCCCGGACCCTCTCGTGCCCCTACCCTTACCGACGTGTCCGACCATCCGTTGCGATCGCACCCCGCCGTTCCGCCGAGCCCGTGGAACATCGCCAACGCGCTGACGGCGGTGCGAATCCTGCTCGTGCCCGTTTTCGGATGGTTGCTGTTGCGCGAGGGCGGAGCGGACGTGGAGTCGCGGCTCGCGGCCTTTGTCACGTTCTGCGTGGCGATGGCCACCGACAAGGCCGACGGAGTACTCGCCCGCAGGCGTGGCCTGGTCACCGACCTCGGCAAGATCGCCGACCCGATCGCCGACAAGGCTCTGACCGGGATGGCTTTCATCGGCCTCTCGATCCTGGGCGAGCTGCCCTGGTGGGTGACGATCGTGGTGCTCGCCCGCGAGGTCGGCATCACCCTGTTGCGTTTCGCGGTGATCCGCCACGGCGTCATGCCGGCCAGCCGTGGGGGCAAGGTCAAGACCGGCCTCCAGGCGCTGGCTCTGGGCCTCTACATCCTGCCGATGGTGGAATCCCTGGACGAAGTCCGGGTGTGGACCATGGCCGCCGCGGTGATCGTCACGGTCGTGACCGGCCTCGACTATGTCGTGCAGGCGATTCGTCTGGTGCGCGGCAGCGATCGCCGGCGCGGCGGGGCGAACGGACCCGCGCGGTGAGCGGAGCGGCGATCGAGGCCCTGGGCGGTGAGCTCGGCGACCTCGCTCGCCGGGCGATCAGCGTGCTGGTCGCGGGCGATGTGACCATCGCCACGGCCGAGTCGCTCACCGGCGGGCTGCTGTGTGCGGCCCTCACCTCGGTGCCGGGAGCGTCGGCGGTGGTGCGGGGCGGGGTCGTCGTCTATGCGACCGATCTCAAGGCCGACCTCGCCGGCGTCGCGCCCGCGATCCTCGAGCGTCATGGTCCGGTGGCAGCCGAGACGGCATCGGCGCTGGCCACGGGCGTACGAGAGCGGCTGGGCGCTGACCTGGGCGTGGCCACCACGGGCGTCGCGGGCCCGGACTCCCAGGGCGGGCGTCCGCCCGGCACGGTGTACGTCGCACTGGCTCGGGCGGAGGAGGTGCGGGTGCGGGCCTTCGACGCGTGGACGGGTCCGCTGCCCGGCGACCGCGACGCCGTCCGGGCGGCCACGGTGCGCGCCGCGCTCGAGATGATCATCGACGGATCAGCTGGACGGGAATCCTGGCCGACATCGGCACGTTGAGCAGACAACGCCCCTCCGGAGGATGGCTGTGTCGGACCCGGAGGGTACGGTTGTTCTCGGTAGTGTTGGGACCATTCGCGGGAGAGGAGTGGCCGTGGTTCTCGTCAGGCGCCTCATCGGTGATGTCCTGCGGCGTCGTCGGGTCGATCAAGGTCGGACCCTGCGCGAAGTCTCAGCAGCAGCTCGTGTGAGCCTCGGTTACCTCTCCGAGGTCGAACGCGGTCGCAAGGAAGCCTCCTCAGAGCTCCTCGCCGCCATCTGCCAAGCTCTCGATCTCCCGATGTCGGAGGTCCTGCGCGAGGTGAGCGACGAGATGATGCGCGTCGAGGCCGCTGCTGTCGGTGCACTGACCGAGCTGCGTCCCCGCGAGAGCGCTCGCGAGCGCGACGTCGTCGCCGTGGCCTGATCCGCCCCAGCCCTACATCCTGATCTCTGCCGTTCGACGTGTGGAGCCGGGTGGAGGGCGAGTTGTGTGCGGGCCGGATGCACTCGCCCCCACCCGGTTGAGACGGTACGGTACCGGTAACTTTCCTTTCTGAAAAGACTGTTTCCGATGTGAATCGAGTTGATGTGTCGCGGCGACCTGGTACCCCGAGTCTCCTGCGGGCGATGAACGATCGGGCCGCGCTCGAGTTGCTCCTCGCCGAGGGTCCGCTGACCCGAGCGAAGCTGGGCGAGCTGACCGGCCTGTCCAAGGTCACCGCGTCTCAGCTGCTGGCCCGGCTCCAGGAACGCGACCTGGTCGAGGTCGTCGGCACCCGCTCGGCGCGCCGCGGCCCCAGCGCCGAGCTGTACGCCGTCCGGGCCGGCTGCTCCCACGGCCTCGGCATCGACATGGGGCCCCAGGTCGTCCGGGCCGCGGTCGCCGACGTGGCCGGCACGGTGATCGGCCGGGTGTCGCGCGAGGTCGCCGGATCCGACGATCCACGCCGCGTGGTCCACGACATCGCGGTCGCCGCGGCCGAGCAGGCCGGCGTGGCGCTCGACGAGATCGACGACGTCGTCATCGGAGTGCCGGGCGTGGTCGATCCGGTCACCGGCGACATCGAGCTCTCCTTCGACCTGCCCGGCTGGCATCGCGGCCTGCGCGCCATGCTCGAGGACGACCTCGGCCGCGACGTCTCGTTCGAGAACGACGTCAACCTCGCCGCCACGGCCGAACGGGCCGAAGGGGCCGGGCGCGACATCGACGACATGGTGCTGCTCTGGGTCGGGCGCGGCGTCGGCCTGGCCGTGGTGCTCAGCGGCCGCCTGCATCGAGGCGCCACGGGCGCGGCCGGCGAGATCGGCTACCTCCCGGTACCCGGAGTGTCCCTGCCGGCCACGGTGGCCAGGCCGGCCCAGGGCGCGTTCCAGGGGCTGGTGGGTGCTCACGCGGTCGCCGAGCTCGCCGCCCAGCACGGCATCGTCGCCGACGGCGCCGCCGAGGCGGTCCGCGCGGCGCTGGCCGCGGGGTCCACGGCCGAGGGGTTCCTGAACGCCTTCGCCGACCGCCTCGCGCTGGGGCTGGCCGCCGTGTGCGCGGTCGTCGACCCTGCGCTCGTCGTCGTAGCTGGTGAGGTCGGTGCGGCCGGCGACGAGCCGCTCTGCGACCTCGTGTCCGACGCGATCGCCCGCATCGCGCCGGTCAACCCGCGGGTGGTCCCCACCGCGGTCGGCGAGGCGCCGGTGCTGCGTGGGGCCGTGCTCACCGCCGTCGAGCAGGCCCGGCAGGCGTTGTTCTCCTCGACCGACTGACGGCACCCTGGCGGGGAATCAAACCCGGCCGTGGCACGCTGACCCCGACACCATGACCGAACGCCCCGCAACGACGCCATGGGAGCCGGCCGGGGATCGCCTCGAGCCGGCCCCCGACTTCCGCAACGCGATGGCGCGCCTGGCCGGGGGAGTCGCCGTGGTGACCACGCTCGACCCGGTGGGCCGCGACTGCGGGCTGACGGTGACGGCCGTCTCGTCGGTCTCGCTCGAGCCGCCGCTCGTGCTGGTGTGTGTGAAGAAGGACGGCTTCATCCACGACGCGCTGTACGTCGCCGACGGCTGGACGCTGACCTTCCTGGCCGCCGACCAGCTCGATCTCGCCCATTACGCCGCACGCCACCGTTATCCCGGCGATCGCGACGACTTCTCCCCGTGGGCGTCGCGCCGCGCTCGGCACCACGAGCTGGTGCTCACCGGCGGCGTCGCCGCGGTCGAGTGCGAGCCGTACGAGTTCGTCGACGCCGGCGACCACTCTATCGCGATCGGGCGGGTGGTCGTGATCGCCCGGGACCTGTCCGGCCGGACGCCGCTGGTCCACGTGGATCGCGAGTACTACCTCCCGGGTGACGTCGTCGACTGACGCACCATGAACAGCCCGGGGTCCGGAAGCGGCTCGAAGCCCAGCGCGGCATACACCCCGTGAGCATCGGCCGTGGCGAGAATCCACCGCTCCACCCCAGCCAGGTCGGGGTGCTCGAGCAACGCGGCCACCATGAAGCGAGCGAGTCCGCGGCCGCGGTGCTCGGGCAGCACGAAGACGTCGGCGAGGTAGCCGAAGGCGGCGTGGTCGCTCACCGCCCGGGCGAACCCGGCCTGCGTCGAGTCGGGTGCGTAGAGGCCGACCGAGAGCGAGTGCGCGATCGCCCGCTCGATCGTCGCCCGCGGACGATGCGAGCTCCAGTAGGCCGTCGCCAGGAATCCGGTCACGGTGTCGAGGTCGAGTCGCGCGGGGTCGTCGCTGAGCTCGTACCCGGCGTCGTTGCGGCGTATCACCCGGCCAACCGTAGGCGACGCTGCCCTGCCCGGCGGCGCTGTGTGCTGTCGCCTGACCGGGTGAAGCGGGCGTGTAGGGCCGGTATACCGCCGGTCGGCACGATCGTGATCGTTGGATGAACCGACATCACGGGAGGAAGCGATGAGACGAGTCATGGCGACGACGCGCCGGGTGGCGGCGGTGGCCGTGCTGGCCGCGGTGAGCGTGACCGCGGGCGCCGGGGTGGCCTCGGCCGGTAACGCCGGAAGCGGATCGTGCAATGCCAGCAAGGGGACGCTGTGGTGCGGCAACGAAGGACGCGCCGCCTTGTACCGCAGCCCCGGCTTCGGCACACCGGACAAGCCGATGCCGACGGTGGACCGGCTCTACACCACCTACAGCTGGTTCTCGTGCTGGACCACCGGCGACCGCCACTCCGGCGGCAACACCACGTGGTACCGGACGAAGGGTGACGTGAACGGCCGCTGGGGCTTCGTGCCCGCGTCGAACCTCTACACCTACGCCAGCTTCGACAAGGACAAGACGAAGCCCGGCCTGGAGCGCTGCTGACGTCGCGGCGGCGGTGAGTCGATCCGTCCTCGCCGCCGCCTCGAAGTGTCCCGGGCTCAGCCGCGCAGGCGCAGGCCACGCGGGGTGACGTGGAACCCGGCCGCGGCCAGCGCGGTGCCCAGCGCGGTGGTGGTGATCTCGGCGCCGTCGACACGCTCGACCCGGATGGCGCCCAGCGCGCCGCCGCGGACCGCCTGGGCGAGGCTGACGGCGGCCGCCTCGAGCCGGGACTCGTCGTCGGTCCAGGACAGCATGGTGCGGCCGCCTCGCTCGACGTACAGGACGAGCTCGCCGTCGACCAGGACGACGAGCGCACCGGCCTTGCGGCCCGGACGATGACCGGTGTCGCCGTGGTCCGGCCACCCGAGCGCGGCGCCGTACGGATTGGCCGGGTCGGTGGCGGCGAGGACGAGCGCGTCGTCGGGGGAGTCCGCTCCCGGCGGCCGGACCAGCGCCCGCAGCTGGTCGACGGCCCCAGGCGTGGCGAACTGAGCCGCGCCGAGCCCGGCGACGAAGTACCCGCGGCGAGCCCGGCCGGTGTCCTCGAACGCCGAGAGCACGCGGTAGGCCGCCGCGAACCCGCCGCTGACCCGCTCGGAGGTGACCGCGCCCCGGGTGACGACGCCGTGGCGGTCGAGCAACCCCTCGGCGACGGCGTGGGCGCGGCGGGTGGCGTCCGGATCGCGCTCGGGCAGCAGCGACCATCGGCCCGCGACGGCGGGAGGACCCGTGCGGACCGAGCCGGCGGGCCGGGCTCGGGCGTACCGGGAGCGCGGGCGCCTGGGCGGGGCGCGGTGGGCGGGACGGGATCCGGCGGTGAGGGCGCGCAGCGGGGCGAGGGTGTCGTTGCTGAGCAGACCCGCCCAGGTGAGCTCCCACAAGGCCGTGACCAGCGCGGAGTCGTCGGGGTCGAGGTGGCCGAGCGCGTCGGCCAGCTGGCGGAAGAAGTACGCCCCGCCGCCGCCCAGGGCGTCGAGAACTCCACGGTGCAGCGGACCGTCGGGCGGATCGGCGACGTCGGGAAGGGTCAGCGGCGCGGCGTCGGCGAGATGCAGCGACACCCAGCCGTCGTCGCCGGGGAGCGGGCCGTGCCCGGCCCAGAGCACCTCGCCGGCGGCCGTGAGCTCGTCGAGCCAGGCGGGTGAGTAGCCGGCCACCCGGGCGGGCAGCACCAGGCGTTCGAGGGCGCTGGCCGGAACCGCGCACCCCCCGAGCTGTTCGACCACGCGGAGCACGCCTTCGGGGCCGCGCAGCCGCCCACCGACCGACTGCCAGGCCGGCAGAAAGCGGCCCAGCGTGGTGGGCTCGACCGGCTCGGCCTCGTGCCGGAGCGCGGCCAGCGAGCGCCGCCGCAGCAGCCGCAGCACCTCGGCGTCGCACCAGTCGGTGCCCGAACCGCCCGGCCGCAGCTCGCCCTCGACGACCCCTCCGTCGGCCGCGAGGCGCCGCAGGGTGGTGACGACCACCGCCACGCCCAGCCCGAACCGGGCCGCGACGTCGTCGGCGTGGAAAGGCCCGTGGGTGCGGGCGAAGCGAGCCACGACGTCGCCCAGGGGATCCGGGACCGGCTCGGCGAACGCCTCGTGGACGCCGGGTGGGACGGGCACGCCGAGCGCGTCGCGGAGCCTGGCGGCGTCTTCGACCGCGGCCCAGCGCTGCTGGCCGGCGATCCGCACCGTCATCAGCCGACGCTGGTCGAGCAGTGCGGCGAGGTGGGACTCGGCCTCGGCGGGATCGACGCAGCGGGCCGCGACCTCGCCGGTGGACAGCGGCCCGAGCCGGCGCACGAGATCGGCCACCGCCTCGGCATCGCCCGCGCGGCGATCGGGCGCCAGTCGCTGGAGCTCGGCCTCGGTCTGCTCGACCACCCCGGCGTCGAGCAGCTCGCGCAGCTCGGTGGTGCCGAGCAGCTCGGCCAGCAGCACGGAGTCGAGGGTGAGCGCCTGGGCGCGGCGCTCGGCCAGCGGGGAGTCGCCCTCGTACATGAAGGCGGCGACGTACCCGAAAAGCAGCGATCGGGCGAACGGCGAGGGCTGAGCCGTCTCGACCTCGACCACCCGCACCCGGCGCGCCGCGACGTCGTCCATCAGCCGGCGGAGCGACGGGAGGTCGTAGACGTCCTGGAGGCATTCGCGCATGGTCTCGAGCAGCATCGGGAACGAGCCGTACTTGGCGGCCACCTCGAGCAGCTGGGCCGAGCGCTGACGCTGCTGCCACAGCGGCGAGCGGCGGCCGGGCTGGCGGCGGGGCAGCAGCAGCGCCCGCGCCGCGGACTCGCGGAACCGGGCCGCGAACAGCGCCGAGCTGCCGATCTCGGCGGTGACGATCTGGTCGACCTCGGCCGGGTCGAGCACGACGAGGCCGGCGTCGGGGGCGTCGGCGAGGTCGGCGTCGTCGCTGTCGAGAGTGTCGGGGATGCGCAGGACGATGCCGTCGTCGGCATGGGCCGCCTGGACGTCGACACCGAAACGCTCCCGGAGCCGGGCGCCGATGGCCAGCGCCCAGGGTGCGTGGACGCGGGCGCCGTACGGCGAGTGGACCACCAGCCGCCAGTCGCCGAGCTCGTCGCGGAAACGCTCGACCACGATGGTGGTGTGGTCGGGGACGTGCCCGGTGGCCTCGCGCTGCTCGCGCAAGTAGGTGAGGAGGTTGTCGGTGGCCCAGGAGTCGAGCCCGGCCTGCTGGGCGCGGCTGCGGGCTGCGGGCTCGTCGGCGGCCACGACGTCGCGCACGAACGTGCCCATGGCCACCCCGAGCTCGGCCGGGCGGCCGACCAGATCGCCGTGCCAGAACGGCAGCCGGCCGGGCTGGCCGGGCGCGGGGGAGACCAGCACACGGTCGTGGGTGATGTCCTCGATCCGCCAGCTGGTGGCACCGAGCGCGAAGACGTCGCCCACGCGGGACTCGTAGACCATCTCCTCGTCCAGCTCGCCGACCCGGCCGCCGCCGCGCCGAGTGTCGGCGCCGACCAGGAACACCCCGAAGAGCCCGCGATCCGGGATGGTGCCGCCGCTCGTGACGGCCAGGCGCTGGCTGCCCGGGCGGCCGCGCAGGACGCCGGCGGTGCGGTCCCACACCAGGCGTGGGCGCAGCTCGGCGAACTCGTCGGAGGGATACCGCCCGGCGAGCATGTCGAGGACGGCGTCGTAGGACGACTGGGGGAGGGTGGCGAAGGGGTGGGACCGGCGGGCGAGGCTCAGCAGCTCGTCGGCGGGCCAGTCGTCCATGGCCACCGCTGCCACGATCTGCTGGGCCAGTACGTCCAGCGGATTGCGCGGGACGGCGAGCTCCTCGATCAACCCGGCCTTCATCCGCTCGGCGACCACGGCCGTCTGGACGAGGTCGCCGCGGTACTTGGGGAAGAGCACGCCGCGCGAGACCGCGCCGACCTGGTGACCGGCCCGCCCCACGCGCTGGAGCCCGCTGGCCACCGACGGCGGCGACTCGACCTGGACCACGAGGTCGACCGCGCCCATGTCGATGCCCAGCTCGAGACTGCTGGTGGCCACGACGGCGGGTAGCCGGCCGGACTTCAGATCGCCCTCGATGAGCGCGCGCTGTTCCTTGCTGACCGATCCGTGGTGGGCCCGGGCCAGCAGCTGGGCGGCGCCCCCGCTGGAACCGGCCTGGCCCATGGCCTCGGCGGGCGCCCGCCCGCCGCCCGGCGGACCCGGATCGTCGCCGGCGGTGTCCGTGCCGGCGGTAGCCATGCCGGCAC
>DATCVR010000108.1:0-3003 GCA_036566745.1 Jiangellaceae bacterium
CGTGGCGATGGGCCAGGAGATGGCCGCGGACGCCGAGGCATGGCTGGCCCAGCTCGACGTCGAGGCGTGGCTGGGCGAGAGGGGCTGGTTGTGATGGCTGGCATCCCGCCAAGGAAATGCTCCAGCTTCTTCTGCCTGCGCCCCGCCCTGTTCGGTCGCGGTAAGTGCGGCAAGTGCCATTCGAAGAGGAGGACGTCATGAAGCCCGAGTACGACGACGTCGACACCACCGTGGTTGTCGAGACGTCCACCGGCCGCGAGTGCCTGGACTGCGGAGACGAGTGGGTCCTCGGTCGCGCCGCTGACTCCATCAACACCGTCCGCTGGTCGGGGTGGTTCGCATGATCGCCAAGACCAAGTCCCCGCGCTGGGTCCGCATCATGCGCGTCCTGCCCCTTGGCCCTGGCATCGTCGTCCTGCTGCTGGCGTTCACCACGTACCCCGCATCGCTCGACGTAGCCCGGGAGCGCGTGACCGACGAGAAGGTCGCACTTGCCCCGGCGACACCGACCCCGTCCGGCGAGCGTGCCACGACCGAGGACCTGATCACCGCGCACGACTGCTGGACCGACGAGGCACCTGCCGACATGGCCGGGAAGTGGCCGGGTGGCGCTGTCATCCGCAAAGCGAACGGCGTCGTGTCCTACACCGAGCGTCCCGGGCTGGTCGACAAGGCCATCCGGCAAGCGCTCGACGGGGACGACACCGGAGTCTGGGCTGTCGCGTTCTGCCGGGGGGGCCAGCGATGACCGAGCCCAAGCCCACCCGATTCCTGAGCGCCCGCCTGCGTGAGTACGCCGAGGGGTGGGGGCAGATGTTCCGGGACCTCGTGGAGCACCCGGCGCTGGATAACGACGTGCCCGAGGAGGAGACCGCCGCGCTCGACTGGGTGCCCTACGGCCTCGATGAGCGCGATAAGTGGTCGAGCATCGACCACGGCAAGACCGCGCATTGGTGGGTCGGCGCGTCCGGGACCGCCTGCGGCAAGGACTTCATCCGGGACATCCGCCACGCCGAATTCGACGCCCCGAAGTGCCGGAAGTGCACGGCCGCACTCGCGAAGGAGGCCGACTGATGGAGCGCCTCAAGCAGTACGCCGCCACCGCTGTCGTGGCCGCCCTGATGTTCGGCGCGTGGCTGCTCGTCGCCCACGTCGCCGAGAAGCCCGCACCGCCGTCCTACACGCCGACCGGTTGCGCCGCTGGGGATCGCCAGTGCGCCGAGTGGCAGCAGACCCAGGAGGAGGACCGATGAACGAGCGCGTGAACCTGCTCCCGATCCTGATTCGGGCTGGACGCTATGAGGCGTCCGTGGGTCGATGCCCTGGACAGAAGCGCGTCGCGACCATGAAGAACGGCGAGATGGGCCGCACGTTCTGGCTGCCCGGCCTGGCCATCAATCTCCGATGGGGCGAGCGATGAGAGTCCACACCCCCGCCGAGCGACGACGCCGAGTCCGGCTCCTGCGCGTGCGGCGTTGGCTCAAGGCGCAGCACGCCGACACGGAGACCATCATCGCCGAGCTGAGGCAGCGCTTCGGCACAGACAAGGAGGAGGGCCGTGGCTGACGCGTACCTGCCCTGTCCCGACTGCGAGGGAGACGGCCGAGCTCGACCCAACGAGCACGGCGCATACGTCGCCGGCGACCCGGAGAGCTGCTCTCGCTGTGGAGGCAAGGGCACGTCGCACGACCTGACATGCCCCGCCTGCTCGCAGCGGACGCCGGACCACCTGATGTGCCCCTGCGCCGCCCCGGTCTGCAGCGACTGCCACAACCGCGAGCACCCGCGCAACTGCCCCGACTGCTACGGCACGGGATCGACCCGGGTCCCGATGAACGGCTCCGGGAACTCCATCACCGGGGTCACCCATACCGCCGCCGGATTCCGGATCGGCATCACCTGCCCGACGTGCGACGGCTCCGGCCGCGTGAACGAGGAGACACCCGCATGAGCATCACCCAGCAAGAGCCGACAGGCCTGGTCCTCGCCTCCGAGCAGACCGCCTGGACCGGCGAGCAGCGCAAGGCCCTCGAGCACATCGGCGTCGAGCACGCCGAGGACGGCGACCTGCAGGTATTCCTGCACGTCTGCAAGCGGACCGGGCTCGACCCCTTCGCCCGCCAGATCTACATGATCGGCCGCAAGGAGAACCAGAACGTCAACGGCCAGTGGGTCGAGAAGTACAAGCAGACGATCCAGACCGGCATCGACGGCTTCCGCCTCATCGCCCGCCGAGCCGCAGACGCCGCTGGGCACACCATCTCGGTGGCCTCCCCGGAGTGGTGCCACATCACCAACGGCTGGCAACACGTCTGGTCCAACACCTGGGGCCGCCCGGTCGCCGCCCGCGTGACCATCCACCGCGACGGCCAGCCCTTCACCGCCGTCGCGCTGTTCGATGAGTACGCCGGGACCAAGAAGAACGGCGACCTGACTCGGATGTGGGCACAGCGGCCCGCCGGCCAGCTGGCGAAGTGCGCCGAGGCGCTCGCCTGGCGCATGGCGTTCCCGCAGGACCTCTCCGGGCTCTACACCTCCGAGGAGATGGGGCAGGCCGACAACGGCCGCGACGTGCCGGATGCGCAGGTCGAGGAGGCGCCGGCGACCACCCAGGAGGAGCCGGCCGACGTCCCCGCCGAGACCGTGGACGTCTCCGACGGGGAGTTGATGCTCAACCCTCGCAGTGCGCTGGCCAAGGCCATGTTCGCGGCGCTGGGCGAGGCCGGGATCAGCGACAAGGCCGAGCGCCTGGACTACTGCAGCGGGCAGGCCGGGCGCGAGATCAAGACCTCGAGCGACCTGACCGAAGACGAGGCCCGCAAGGTCATCGACTCGCTCAAGACCGAGGAGCCGAGCGCATGAGCAGGACCGACCGCGCCCACTCGAGCACGTGCCCGACGCAAGGGGATCGCTCGTGAGCCGGCCGCGCATGAAGCCAACACCGAGTGTCCTAAAGGGCCTGCGGATCGTCGAACAGGCCGGCGACCTGGGCATCAGACCTCG